>NZ_JBIAVQ010000008.1:96329-442014 GCF_042894505.1 Streptomyces sp. NPDC001536 | reverse complement strand
GCCCCGCGCCCCCCCCCCCCCCCGCCGGCCGCGGGGGGGGGCCCCCCCCCCCCCCCCCCCCGGCCCCCCCCCCCGCCCCCCCCCCCCCCCCCCCCCCCCCCCACCCTCGGCCTTGTGGAGTGTCGTCTGCCGTTCAGGCACCCAGGCGGCGCTGTGAGATCTCCGCGGCCGTGTCGGCGACGAGGCGGCCCCACTTGGGCGCGTGTTCGCCGTCGTACCGTGCCTCGGGCATGGAGATGGCCACGGCGGCCAGCGGGGTGCCGTCCTCGTCGAGCACGGCGGCGGCGACGGCGCAGACGCCCGGCCGGTACTGGTTGCGGTTGATCGCGTAGCCGTCGGTGCGGATCCGGTCCAGCTCGGCGCGCAGCTCGTCGGGCTCGACGGGGGTCGTGTCGCTGAACCGCTCCAGCCCTGCCGCGATGAGTTCTTCGACGTCCCGCCTCGGAAGGTGGGCGAGGATGGCGCGTCCGGCGGCGGTGGCGTGCAGGGGTGAGGTGTCGCCGATGGCGTGGAAGGTGCGTACGGCGTGGTCGCAGTCGACGCGGTCGACGACGACCACGCACTGCAGGGCGTCCGGTACCGACAGGTGGATGGTCTCGTTCACTGTGTCCCGAAGGCGAATCATGGGTTCGCGGGCCGCGGCGAACAGGCTGGAGCCCTGGAGGGCGGCGGGTCGTACGGCCAGGACGCGGGCGCCGATCTCCCAGCGGGTGGTGTCCTTGCGGTTGGCGCGCAGCCAGCCGGCTTCGGCCAGTGTGACCAGGGTCCGCTGCACGGTGGACTTCGGCAGCCCGAAGATCTTTGTCAACTCTCCTACGGTCACGGGCTGATGCTGGGCGACCGCCTCCAGGACGCGCAGCGACCTGGTGACGCTCTTCATTTCCATCCTGTTTCCCCCTGTTAATCCTCGAAATCTCTGCCGGACACCCTCTTGACTCCCCTCCGGAGCCACTGTCATTCTCTGTGCCAGATTCTAGCACAGCATTCCACATAGTGGCACGGCCCTTCGGAGAGATCCCTCCCGAAGTGAGCCGGACTGCGAGACGCGGCGGTTGCGAGCCGCAGGTCCCCAAGGAGGACCTGGCTCCCGCTCAAACCATCTCGAATCGAACAGCCTCACGTCGATGGCTCAGCATGCGCCTCGGCGATACGAAAGGAAAGTTCTGTGTCAGCTGCCAGGAAGCGCGTCGCGGTGGTCGGCGTCGGAACGATGGGCAGCCAGGCCGCCTGGCGACTGGCGGCCCGTGGCGCCGAGGTCGTCGGATACGACCGCTACGCACCCGGCCACGACCGCAGCGCCGCCGGCGGTGAGACCCGCATCTTCCGCAGCGCGCACTTCGAGGACTCCCGCTACGTCCCCCTCCTCAAGCACGCCGACGCCCTGTGGGAGCGGCTTCAGCAGGAGACCGGCCGTGAGCTGCGCCGCCTGACCGGATGCCTGCTGATGGGGCCGACCGGGCACCAGCAGATGGCCACCGTCCTCGAGTCCATCGCCGAGCACGGCCTCGATCACGAGGTGCTGGACGCCGAACTGCTGGCGAAACGATTCCCCCAGTACCGCATCGAGGACGGCGACGCGGCCGTGCTGGACCGGCGCGCCGGGTTCATCCGCCCGGAGCTGACGATCCAGAGCGCCGCCCGCCGCGCCGAGCAGTTGGGGGCGGTGATCCACCGCTACCGCACGGTCCGGGAGATCGTCCCCGTCGCGGGCGGCGTGGAGATCCGCACCGACTCCGGCAGCGAGCGCTTCGACACGGTCGTCGTCACGCCCGGCCCGTGGGTCAACGACCTGCTGCCCGACCTGCCGTGGGAAGTCGACGTCCGCCGCCTCGTCAGTGCCTGGTACGTGCCCACCGCCCCCGAGGCATGGTTCGGTGAGGAGCGCCCGGCGTTCATCCGTACGGCGCCCACCCACTGCTACGGGCTGCCCTCCCCGGACGGTGTCTCGGTCAAGCTCGGACTGTCCCGCGCGCTGCACCGGCCCGCGGGCGACCCCAACCAGCTGGACCGCACCGTGCACCCGGACGAGCTGGAGGTCTTCTCCGAGCTGATCGGGCGTCACCTGCCGGACCTGCACCCGGACCCGACCCGCCTCTCCGTCTACATGGAGGGCTACACCGAGAGCAGCCGCCCCCTGGTCGGCCCGCTGCCCGGCGCCGAGAACGTGATCCTGCTCGCCGGTTTCTCCGGCCACGGCTTCAAACTCTCGCCCGCCTTCGGCGACATCGCCGCGGACCTGGCTCTGGACGGCGCCTCGCCCCAGCCCATCGACTTCATCTCCACCGTCGGCCGTACGGAGGCATGACCATGAACGACACCACGCTCCGTGTCGGCACCCTGTACGCCGAGCCCGGCACCAAGGCCCGTGGCACCGTCCCCGCCGACCTCGGCACCCTCACCGCTGACATCCCGCTCACCCTGATCAACGGGGCCCGTCCCGGCCCCCGCGTCGTCATCACCGCGGGTGTGCACGGCGGCGAGTTCCCGCCCATCGACGCCGCCGTACGACTGGCGGACGGGCTGGAGCCCGCCGAGGTGCACGGACAGGTGATCATCTGCCCGGTCGCCAACCCTCCCGCCGTGTACCAGGGCAGGCTCAACATCTCCCCGGTCGACGGCGTGAACCTCAACCGCGTCTTCCCCGGCGACCCCGCCGGCGGCCCCACCGAGCGGCTGGCCGCCTGGCTCTTCACCCACCTCGTCGACGGCGCCGACGTCTACATCGACCTGCACTGCGGCGGCATCGACCAGGTCCTGCGGGACTTCGTCGGCTACCGCGTCACCGGTGACCCGGGCCTCGACAAGGCCACGGCCGAACTCGCGGGCTCCTTCGGCATCGAGGACGTCATCCTCGGGCTGACGCCCGAGGGCGGAAACAGCCACGCGGCCGCCGCCCGCCGGGGCATGTCGGCGGTCCTCGTCGAGGTGGGCCAGCTCGGCCGGCGGGACGAGGCCACCGCCCTGCGCCGCGTCGACGGCCTGCTGAAGGCACTTCGCCATCTGGGCGTCCTCGACCAGGACGGCTCCGCCCCGGCACCGATCCGCGAGTGGGTCTGGTCCGCAGGCGTCACCGCCGAGGCCACCGGCCTGTGGTACCCGGAGTTCTCCTTCGACGCCGACGTCATCGGCGAAGTCGCCGAGGGCGATGTCCTCGGGCGCATCGTCGACCCGGCCGACGGCAGCGAACACACCGTCCACGCCCCCGCCGACGGACGGATCTTCTACGGCATGCACGGCCTCACCGTGGCCCCCGGCACCGAACTCGCCGCCCTCGCGGTCCCCTGGGACCCCGACACGGCCGGGCGGGCCGACACCCTCCGGACCCCCGGTGTCGGCGCCGGATCCGACGAGGCGGATCCCCGCCCCTAGACCCCCAATTCAGCCGCCCCCCTTTCCACGTCCCCAGCCGCTCCTTCTCACGGCCAGCACCACCAGGAGGCACACGATGAAAGATGTCCGGATAGACCGCAGACTGTTCCTGCGAGGAATAGGCGGGGTCACGGCGGGTGTCGCCGCCGCGACCGCCCTCAGCGCCTGCGGTACCGGCACCAGCCGCGCCTCGGCCGGCGGAGGCAAGGGCGGCAAGACGGTGGTCGTCCGCGACAGCGGCGGTTCCTACGGCGCGGCTCTGCAGAAGGCGATCTACACGCCGTTCACGCAGGAGACCGGCATCCAGGTCAAGGTCCTCAACGTGGACGACGCCCCGCTGCTGGCGCAGATCAAGCAGGGCCGGCCGCAGTGCGACCTCATCAACAACTCGATGATGTCGCACAGCAAGTACGTGACGCAGGACGCGCTGGAGGCCCTGGACCTGGACCGGCTCAAGAGCGTGAAGAGCGCGAAGATCCCGGACAACCAGATCACCGACCACGCCGTCGGCAGCAGCTTCTACGGGCAGTGCATCGCGTACCGCACCGATGCCTTCGGCGGTCGCAAGCCGGAGTCGTGGGCGGACTTCTTCGACACCAGTGCGTTCAAGGGCGGCCGGTCGATGTGCAGCCCGGACGGCGATCTGCCCGAGCTGGAGTTCGCGCTGCTGGCCGACGGCGTCCCGATGGACAAGCTGTACCCGCTCGATGTGGACCGTGCCTTCGAGGTGCTGACCCGGCTGCGGGGCGACATCAAGAAGTTCTGGGACAGCGGCCCGCTGCCCGGTGTGCTGCTGAGCCGCCAGGAAGTGACGATGTCGACCGTCTGGGACGGCCGGATCGCCGATCTGGAGAAGCAGGGAGTTCCGGTCACCCGGCAGCTGAACGGTATGCGGCGTCAGTTCCAGGGCTACGCCATCGCCAAGGGCGCGGCCAACGCGGACAACGCCTACCGGCTGATGGACTTCTCACTGCGTGCCGAGAGCCAGGCCGCTCTGGCGAAGGCCTTCCCGTCGAACCCGGCTTCTCCGCTGGCCTACGCCGAGCTGACCGAGGACGAGCGCAACGCCCTCGCCGGTGCGCCGAAGTACTACGACAAGGGCTTCGACGCGGACATCGACTGGTGGCTGAAGAACGAATCGGCCGTCACCAAGCGCTGGCTGGAGTGGGCTCGTGGCTGATTTCGGTGTTGCCGCTCCGGCGGTGAAGGAGGCAGGCGTGGCGTCGGCCACGGCGACAGGCAAAGCGCTGTCGGTGGTGGCTCTGCGCAAGACCTACGGCGACGTCGTCGCCGTGGACGAGGCGTCGATGGAGATCGCGGCGGGGGAGTTCGTCACCTTCCTCGGCTCCTCCGGGTCGGGCAAGACCACGACCCTGATGATGATCGCCGGGTTCTGCGAACCCGACTCCGGCACCATCACCGTCGGAGGCCGGGACGTCACCCGGCTGGCGCCGCAAAAACGCGGCCTGGGCTTCGTCTTCCAGCAGTACCTGCTGTTCCCGCACATGACGGTCAGTGAGAACGTCGCCTTCCCGCTCACCCTGCGGGGTGTGCCGAAGGAGGAGATCCGCCGGCGGGTGGGGGAGACGCTGGAGATCGCGGGCCTGTCGGGGTTCGGCGGGCGCAAGCCGCGTGAGCTGTCCGGTGGTCAGCAGCAGCGGGTCGCGCTGTGCCGGGCGCTGGTCTACCGCCCGCCGGTCATCCTCATGGACGAACCGCTCGGCGCCCTGGACAAGAAGCTCCGCGACCAGCTCCAGGTCGAGATCAAGACCATCCAGCAGGAACTCGGCCTGACGGTCATCTACGTGACGCACGACCAGGAAGAGGCGCTGGTCATGTCGGATCGCATCGCGGTGATGCGCGACGGCTCGATCGAGCAGTTCGACACCCCCCGGGAGCTGTTCGAACGACCTCGGACACCGTTCGTGGCGGACTTCCTCGGCGCGGCCAACTTCCTGCCCGGCCGCATCGAACAGCACACCGACACGCACACCCTGGTCCGCCTCGAAGGCAGTGGCGGACTGGTCAAGGCGCGCCGTCACCAGCTGCCCTCCGGCAGCCAGGTGAAGGTCGCGGTGCAGCCGGGCCGGCTGCGGGCCTCGGCCGCCGACGACGGGTTCTGTACCGGCACGGTGGAGATGGCCACCTATGTGGGCACCCTGGTCCGCGCGGGCGTCCGCGTCGACGGCGGTCAGGCGCCGCTGCTGCGCCTGGAAGTACCCGCCGGGCGCGGTCCGGTCGCGGGCGAGCGGGTCGGGATCACCGCCGACCCGGACGACGTCAACCTCTTCGCCGACGAACAGGCGGGGTGAGCCATGGCCGCCACCCTCGCCGCGGGCGCTCCCGCCCGCCCCCGCAGACTCCTCGCCTCACGCCGGACCCGGGTCGGGATCCTGTACGCGCTCCCCGTCGTCGTGTATCTGCTGGTGCTGTTCGTCTACCCGATCTTCTCCACGCTGCTGCTGAGCCTGAAGGACGCCGACGGCTCCTTCACCCTGCACTGGTACGCCGACGCACTGACCGGCGTCAATCTGTCGGTGCTGTTCACCACGCTGCGGATCTCTGCGGAGACGGCGGTGCTGAGCCTGGTCTTCGGGTTCGTCCTGGCCCAGGCCATCTCCCGGCTCAAGCCGATGTGGGCGGGCCTGGCGATGCTGGTCGTGGTCGTCCCGCACTTCGTCTCCGCGCTGGTGCGCACCTACGGCTGGATCATCATGCTCGGCGACAAGGGCCTGGTGAACGAGACCCTGACCGCCATGTCCGTCCCCGGGGCGCCCTTCCAGCTGCTCTACAACGAGTTGGGTGTGGTCATCGGCACCACGTCGATGATGCTCCCGTACACCGTCCTGCTCCTGTACGGCGTGATGCGCGGGGTGGACCGCCGTCTGCTGGCCGCCGCGGCCAGCATGGGCGCGGGACGCGTGACGATCTTCCGGCGGGTCTACCTGCCGCTGGTGGCCCCCGGTCTGGCCAGTGCCGGACTGCTCAGCTTCATCCTCTCGCTGGGCTACTACATCACCCCCGCCCTGATGGGCGGACCCAACCAGACCATGATCGCCACCCTCATCAACCAGCAGGTCACCAAAGAGAACCAGTGGAACGGGGCAGCCGCGCAGGGCGTCATCCTGCTGCTGCTCACCCTGGCCGGACTGCTGCTGGTCAAGCTCGTCGGTTCCCTCGGCGCCAGCCGCAGGAAGAGGAGTGCGTCATGATCGAACTGCGGAAGACCCTCGCGGGACGGATCGTGCTGACAGCGGTGGCCACCGTCATCCTCCTCTTCCTCGCGCTGCCGATCGTCGTCATCCTCGTCACCTCCTTCAGCAACAACGCCTTCGCCTCCTTCCCGCCCGAGACGTGGACGCTGAACTGGTACAAGGCCCTGTTCGCCGACGGCAGCAAATGGCCCGCCGCGCTCTCCCTGAGCGCCCTGGTCGCCGCCCTGAGCACCGTGTTCTCCCTGATCATCGGGGTGACCGCGGCGACCGCCCTGGTCCGCAGCGAACTCCCGCTGCGCTCGGCGGTGTTCGCCCTGGTCCTCGGGCCGCTGGTCATCCCCCAGATCGTCACCGCGCTCGGGCTGTTCCTGCTGTTCGAGCCGGCCGCGATGCTGGGCAGTCCGATCGCGATCGCCCTGGGCCACACCGTGCTCGCCTCACCCATCGCGGTGCTGATCCTGATCGCGACCCTGCGCGGCATCGACGAACGCCTGGAGGACGCCGCCGCCAGCATGGGCGCCGGCCGGCTCACCATCGCCCGGAAGATCACCTTCCCCCTCGCCGCGCCCGGCATGATCGCGGCGGCGATCTTCTCCTTCATCACCAGCTTCGACGAGTTCTACATCTCCCAGTTCCTCTCCTCCGTCGACACCGTCACCCTGCCCGTGCAGGTCTACAACTCCCTCACCTTCGAGATCGACCCCAGCGTCACCGCCGTCAGCGCCATCCTCATCGCCTTCGCCGTCCTCGCCCTCGGCCTCGTCGCCCTGGTCCGCTGGCTCGGCACCGGACGGCAGGAATCCCTCCTCTCCGTCGACAACGCGGTCGGCGTCGCCACCCCCGGAGGTGAGGCCGTATGACCACCGCCGCCGCCCAACCGACCGCGGCCACCGCTCAGCGGCACCTGCTGCTGAACATGACCGCCAACGGATCGCTCGGCCCGGAAGGCGAGAACCTCCTCGTCATCCAGCGGGGCGAGGGCCCGTACGTCGACGACGCCGACGGCAGGCGCTACATCGACGGTCTGTCGGGGCTGTACTGCTGCCAGCTCGGCTACTCCTACGGCCCCGAGTTCGCCGAGGCAGCCGAACGGCAGCTGCGCGAGCTGTGCTACAGCCCGCTGTGGACCTCCTCCGCGCACCCGACGGCGATCGAACTCGCCGAGCGGCTGTCCCGGATCGCCCCCGTCGACATCGAGCACACCTTCTTCTCCAGCGGCGGCGCCGAAGCCGTCGAGACCGCCTGGAAGATCGCCCGCCGCTACCACGCCCTGCGCGGCGAGCCCGGTCGCACCAAGGCGATCGCCCGGCGCGGCGCCTACCACGGACTGACCATCGGCACCCTCTCCCTCACCGACGACCCCGGCCTGACGGAGCCGTACGGCCCGCCGGCGATCGACACCCGGTTCGTGGCCAACACCAACCGCCACGGCCTCGCACCGGAGTTCGCGGACGACGAGGTGTACACGGCATGGCTGCTCGCGGAGCTGGAGGCCGCGATCCTGACCGAGGGCCCCGAGACCGTCGCGATGCTCATCGCCGAGCCGGTGCAGAACCGGGGCGGCTGCATCACCCCGCCCCAGGGTTACTGGCAGGGGTTGCGGGCACTGGCCGACCGGTACGGCTTCCTCCTCGTCGCCGACGAGGTCATCACGGCCTTCGGCCGGATCGGCGAGTGGTTCGGCGGGGACCGATACAGCGCCCGCCCGGACATGGTCACCGTCGCCAAGGGCATCACCGCCGGATACGCCCCCATGGGCGCGACCCTGGTCGGCACCAAGGTCACCGAGGTCATCAACCGGCCCGGCGCGGTCCTCAACCACGGCTACACCTTCGCCGGGCACCCGCTGAGCGCGGCCATCGCCCTGCGCAACCTGGAGATCATGGAGCGCGACCGCATCCTGGACAACGTCCGCGGTCTCCAGGGGGACCTGGCCCAGCGCATGGAGGCGCTCAAGGACCTCCCCATCGTCGGCGACGTCCGGGGAGCCGGGTTCTTCTACGCCTGCGAACTCGTCGGCGACCTCGACGGCGGTGACTTCAGCGCCAAGGCCCGAGCCGCTCTCATCGGCGATCTGATCCCGCGCCGACTGCGTGAGGCCGGCCTGCTGGCCCGCGTCTACAACCGGTCCGCGCCACTGGTCCAGATCGCGCCCCCGCTGATCAGCGACCGGGCCCTTCTCGACCGTATCGCCGACATCCTCGCGGAGACCCTCGCCGAGGCGTCCGCCCGCATCTGATCCATGTTTTCGGAAAGGAACGACATGTACTCCATCGGTCCGCTGACCGTCGCCCCCGGCGAGCGCGCCCAAGGCCTCATCCCTGTCGGCACCAGCAGCTACGGTGTGGAACTCGGCATTCCACTGATCGTCGTCAACGGCGCGCAGGACGGCCCGGTCCTGTGTGTGGACGCCGGCGTGCACGGCGACGAGTACGACGGCCAGGAGGCGATCCGCCGCGTGCTCGCCGGGATCGACCCGGCCACCCTGCGCGGCACGCTCGTCGCCATCCCCTGCATGAACACCCCGGCCTTCGAGGCGGCGGCCCGCACCAGCGGCCTGGACCACCTCAACCTCAACCGCATCTTCCCGGGTGACGCTGAGGGCTCGTACTCCCAGCGGCTGGCCGCCACCTTCGTCGAGAAGGTCGTCCCGGCCGTCGACGCCGTGGTCGACCTGCACACCGGCGGTGCCTACGGCGAGATCGCCCCGCTCGTCATCCTCCAGGGCGGCTACGAGGACATCGCGACGGACCTCGCCCTCGCCGCCGGGCACGAGCTGGTCTGGAAGGGCGGCAAGTGGGGCGGCACGGTCCGCCACCCCGCTCTCGCGGCGGGCAAGCCCGCCATCACCATCGAGGTCGGCGGCGGCACCTACCGCGAGGCCAACGTCGAGACGCACATGGACTCGATCCGCAACGTCCTGCGCCAGTTCAAGATGATCGACGGCGAGGTGAAGCTGCGGGACTCCTACACCACCGTCTCCGGCACCTTCGCCCGCTCCGCCGCCGGCGGCTTCTTCGTCGCCCGCGCCGAGCCGGGGGAGACCTGCAAGGAAGGCGACCTGATCGCCACCATCACCGACCACTACGGCAACACGCTGGAGGAGGTCCTCGCCCCGCAGGAGGGCATCGTCCTGTGGGTGCGCCGGATCCGTACGGTCCGTCCGGGCGACGAGGTCGTCATCTTCGGTGAGGTCCTGGGGGAGATCCGGCCATGACCACCGACGAAGTGCGGCTGACCGAGCTGCTCATCGACGGCAAGCAGGTGGCCGCCGCCGACGGCCGCTCCTTCACCGTCCTCGACCCGTCCGACGGCACCGCCGTCGCCCAGGTGGCGCTGGCCGGCAAGGCGGACGTGGACCAGGCGGTGGCGGCCGCGCGCGCGGCCTTCACCTCTCCCGAGTGGGCGGGGATGCGTGCCGCCGACCGGGGGCGCATCCTGTACCGGATCGCGGAGGCCATCCGCTACCAGGGCGAACGGCTGGCCCGCCTGGAGAGCCAGGACGTCGGCAAGCCGCTTCGCCAGGCGAAGGCCGATGTCGAAGCGGCCGCCCGCTACTTCGAGTTCTACGCGGGCGTCGCCGACAAGCTCGGCGGCACCACGATCCCCCTCGGGCCCGGCCTGATCGACTACACCGTGCGTGAGCCGATCGGTGTCTCCGGCCAGATCATCCCGTTCAACTACCCGCTCCAGAACACCGCCAGGGGCTCCGCCCCCGCTCTGGCGGCCGGGTGCGCGGTGGTGCTCAAGCCGTCGCCCGAGGCACCGCTCACCCCGCTGGAGATCGGCAGGATCGCCCTGGAGTGCGGCCTGCCGCCGGGTGTCCTCAACGTCGTCCCCGGTGACGGCGAGACCGGCGCGGCCCTCGCCGGCCACCCGGACATCGACCAGGTCACCTTCACCGGCTCGGTACCGACCGGCATCAAGGTCGCGCAGGCCGCCGCCGCCAACGTGGTGCCCTCCGTCACCGAACTGGGCGGCAAGTCCCCCGTCGTCGTCTTCGCCGACGCCGACTTCGACCTGGCGCTCGGCGCGGTCGCCGCCTCCGCGTTCGGCAACGCCGGGCAGACCTGCTCCGCCGGTACCCGGCTGCTGCTCCAGCGCGGTGCCGAGGAGTTTCTGGACAAGCTCGTCGCGCACGTCGCGTCCCTGCGCCTCGGCCCGGGTCTCACCGACCCGGACGTCGGCCCGCTCGTCGCCGCACGGCAGCGCGACCGGGTCCTCGGCTACCTGGACCTGGCACGCCAGGAAGGCGCTGTGGCACGGGCCGGCGGTGGTGCGCCGTCCGACCCGGCCCTGGCCGACGGCTACTTCGTCGAGCCGACCGTCCTGACCGGGCTCGACAACCAGGCCCGTTGCGCCCGCGAGGAGATCTTCGGCCCTGTCGTCACGGTCATCGAGTTCGACGACGCGGACGAGGCCCTGGAGATCGCCAACGACAGCCCGTACGGCCTCGCCTCCTATGTGTGGACGCGTGACATCGACAAGGCGATGCGCATGGCCGAGGGCATCCGGGCCGGCCAGGTCTATGTCAACGCCACCGGAGTCGGCACCGGCGTCGAGCTTCCCTTCGGCGGCTACAAGCACAGCGGCTGGGGCCGCGAGAAGGGCCTCGAAGGACTGGCGAGCTACCTGCAGACCAAGAACGTCTGCATCGGATTCGGGAGGCGGTCATGAGATACCGCTCGCTCGGAGAGCGCGGCCCGGTCGTCTCCGTGGTCGGCGTGGGCGGCAACAACTTCGGCGCCCGCCTCGACGAGGACGGCACGAAGGCCGTCGTCCACGCGGCCCTCGACGCCGGGATCACCCTCTTCGACACCGCCGACATGTACGGCGGGTTCGGCGAGCGGGGTGGCCTGCGCGGCGACGGTGAACGGCTCCTCGGCGCCGCCCTCAAGGGGCGCCGTGACGAGGTCGTGCTGGCCACCAAGTTCGGCATGGAGATGGGCCGGGACGCCGATCTGTACGGCCCGCGTGGATCCCGCGCCTACATCCGGTACGCGGTCGAGGCGTCGCTCAGCCGGCTCGGCACCGACCGGATCGACCTCTACCAGTACCACGAACCGGACGGCGTCACCCCGCTGGAGGAGACGGTCGCCGCGCTCCGGGAACTGGTGGACGAGGGCAAGATCAGCTACATCGGCTGCTCCAACCTCCCGGCCGAGGACCTCACCGACGCCTTCGTCTCCACCCAGGCCCGCTACCACCTGCTCGACCGGTCGGTGGAGCGGGACCTGATCCCGGCCTGCCTGCGCCACGGCGTCGGCGTGCTGCCGTACTACCCGCTGGCCAACGGTCTGCTCAGCGGCAAGTACCGGCGCGGCGAGCAGCCCCCGGCCGGCAGCCGGCTGTCGTGGCGGCAGGGCTGGCTCACCGACGTCGCCCTGGACAGGGCCGAGGCGCTCACCGCGTACGGCACCGAACGAGGACTCGCCCTCCTCCAGGTCGCCGTGGGCGCACTGGCCGCCCTGCCCGCCGTCGGCTCCGTCATCTGCGGAGCCATGACCCCCGAACAGGTCACCGCCAACGCGGCGGCGGCCGACTGGCTCCCCGACGCGGCCGACCTGGCCGCACTCGACACGATCGTCGCCCCCGGCGAACGCGTCGTCTGAAGTCCCACCCCTTACGGAAATCCGCGACCCCGAGGCTGGACATCATGCGAGAGATCGTCACCTTCGACGCCTACGCGACCCTCATCAACTTCGAGCTGGCCCCCACGACCCTGAAGGTTCTGGAGGACCGGCTGGATCTGGACAACCTGGATGTCGACGAGTTCCTCGACGACTTCCGCGTCATGCGCTTCCAGGCCGTCCTGGAGGCCTACCGCCCCTACCACGAGATCCTGCACTCCAGCCTGCGCAACGCCATGCGCCTGCACGGCCTGGAATACCGCGAGTCCGACGGCGACGCCCTCGTCGAGGCCGTCCCCACCTTCGGCCCCTGGCCCGAGGTCCCGGACGCGCTGCGCGCCCTGAAGACCAAGTACGAGATCGCCATCATCTCCAACACCGACGACAACCTGATCGCGCGGAACGTGGAGAACATCGGCGTCGAGTTCGACTACGTCATCACCGCCCAGCAGGCCGGCGCCTACAAGCCGGACCGCCAGACCTTCGAGTACGCCTTCAAGACCATGGGCGTCGAGCCGTCCCAGGTCATCCACACCGCGCAGGGCTGGGAGTACGACCACATCCCGACCCGCGACCTGGGCCTGAAGCGCCGGGTGTGGATCAACCGCTACGGCCGCCCGGGCAGCGCCGACTACCAGCCCTACGACGAGCTGCCCGACCTGTCGGGCCTGCCGAAGCTGCTCGGCTGCTGACCCACGGCGCACCGGCGACACAGGACTGAAAGAACATCAGAGGACGCACGCCATGAAGCAGATCCCCTACTGGCTGGACACAGCTCCCGCCCTGCCCGACCGTTCCGGAAAGGACCTGCCCGAAGAGGCGGACGTGGTGGTGATCGGCGGCGGCCTCACCGGCCTGTCCACCGCCTACCACACCGCCCGCAAGGGTGCCCGGACCGTCCTCGTCGAGAAGGACAAGGTCGGCTCGGGCGCCTCCGGGCGCAACGGCAGCATGTGCACCCAGGGCATCACCATCAGCCCCGCCGAGGCGCGCAAGCGCTTCGGGCAGGAGCGGGCCCGTGAGCTCTACGACGCCTTCCGCGAGGCGGTCGACGTCGTCGAGGAACTCACCCACACCGAGAACATCGACTGCGACTTCAACCGCTCCGGGCGCCTCGGAGCGGTCTGCAAGCCCGGCCACTTCGAGGGCCTGCGGGCCAAGCAGCGCGACCTGGCCGACAACTTCGGCCACGAGACGATCGTCCTGAGCAGGAGCGAACTGCGGGCCGAGCTCGGCACGGACTACTACCACGGCGCCCTGCTCGACCCGCTCAGCGCGGGCCTGCACGTGGGCAAGTTCGTCGGCGGCCTGGCGGACGCCGCCGAGCGGGCCGGCGCCGAGATCCACGAGCGCAACGCCGCCACCGGCCTCACCCGCCTCCCCGGCGGCGGCTTCGTGGTGGAGACCATGCACGGCACCATCCGTGCCAAGCAGGTCATGGCGGCGACGGACGCCTACACCGACAAGTCGATGCCGTGGTTCCGCAAGCGGCTGATCAACGTCGGCAGCTTCATCATCGTCACCGAGCCGCTGGGGGAGGAGCGCGCCAAGGAGCTCATCCCCAACGGCCGTCTGCTGGTCGCCCACAAGAACGTCGGCCACTACGTCCGCCTCACCCCGGACAACCGCCTCGCCTTCGGCGGCCGGGCCCGCTTCGCCCCCTCCAACCCGGCCTCCGACATCAAGAGCGGTGACATCCTCAAGCGGGAGATGACCGAGATCTTCCCGCAGCTGGCGGGGGTGCGCATCGACTACGTGTGGGGCGGCATGGTCGGCTTCTCCTGGGACCGCATTCCGCACGCGGGCGAGGTCAACGGCCTGTACTACTCCATGGGTTACTGCGGTCACGGCGTCCAGATGGCCACCTACATGGGCCGAGCGGTCGCCGAGATGATGGACGGCAGGCCGGAGGCCAACCCGCTGCGCGGCTTCGGTTTCCCGAAGGTCCCCGTCCCCTTCTACAACGGCACGCCCTGGTTCCTGCCGTTCGGCGGCGCCTACTACAAGGCGAAGGACCGCCTGCTCTGAGCAGGTACGACACCGGTGACACCACGGGGGCCTTCCGCGCACCGGCGGGGAAGGCCCCCCATCCATGCCTCCCGAGAGAGGGCCCCAGCCCCATGACCGCCGTCACCCGCATCGAGCACGATCTGCTCGGCGACCGGGACGTTCCCCTCGACGCCTACTGGGGTGTCCACACCTTGCGTGCCACGGAGAACTTCCCGATCACCGGCACTTCCCTCGCCGCCTGTCCCCACCTGATCGACGCCCTTGCCGCAGTCAAGGAGGCCGCCGCCCTCGCCAACGAGGAGCTCGGGCTGCTCGACCCGAGGAAGGCCGCCGTGATCGTCGCCGCGTGCCGTGAGATCCGGTCCGGCAAGCTGCACGACCAGTTCGTCGTCGACGTCATCCAGGGCGGTGCCGGCACGTCGACCAACATGAACGCCAACGAGGTCGTCGCCAACCGGGCGTTGGAGCTGCTGGGGTTCGAGAAGGGCCAGTACGCGTACCTGCACCCCAACGAGGACGTGAACCTCGGGCAGTCGACGAACGACGTCTATCCGACCGCCGTGAAGGTCGCGACCGTCTTCGCCGTGCGCGGCCTGCTCAAGGCGATGGCCGTTCTCCAGGACGCGTTCGCCCGCAAGGCCGTCGAGTTCCGTGACGTGCTCAAGATGGGCCGCACGCAGTTGCAGGACGCGGTGCCGATGACGCTCGGGCAGGAGTTCTCCGCCTACGCCGTGATGATCGAGGAGGACCGCAGCAGGCTCGCCGAAGCGGTGGAGTTGATCCATGAGATCAACCTGGGTGCCACGGCCATCGGCACCGGCCTCAACGCTCCCGCCGGATACGCCGAGTCGGCCCGCCGCCACCTGGCCGAGATCACCGGGCTGCCGCTGGTCACGGCCGCCAACCTGGTCGAGGCGACCCAGGACTGCGGGGCGTTCGTGCACGTGTCCGGGGTGCTCAAGCGGATCGCCGTGAAGCTGTCCAAGAGCTGCAACGATCTGCGTCTGCTGTCGTCGGGGCCGCGTGCGGGCCTGGGCGAGATCAACCTGCCGCCGGTGCAGGCGGGTTCGTCGATCATGCCGGGCAAGGTCAACCCGGTGATCCCCGAGGTCGTCAACCAGGTCGCTTTCGAGGTGATCGGCAACGACGTGACGATCACGATGGCCGCGGAGGCCGGACAGCTCCAGCTCAACGCCTTCGAGCCGATCATCCTGCACTCCCTGTCGGAGAGCATCACGCATCTTCGGGCGGCGTGCCTGACCCTCGCCGAGCGCTGCGTGAACGGCATCACCGCCAACACCGAAACACTCCGCGCGACGGTGGAGAACTCCATCGGCCTGGTGACCGCCCTCAACCCGTACATCGGGTACACGGCCGCCACCGACATCGCCAAGGAGGCCCTCGTCACCGGCCGCGGGGTGGCCGAACTCGTCCTGGAGAAGGGCCTGTTGCCCGCCGAGACCCTCGCCGACCTGCTGCGGCCCGAGCTCGTGGCCGGCAGCGGGGCGGGTACCGGCCTGAGGGTCACCGACTGACGAGGAACGCGTAGGAGACTGCACGACGTCAACGCCGTGATCACCGGAGCATCGAGCGGGATGGGCCAGGCGGTCGCCGGTGTGAGCGCTGGAACACCCGCGGACAGCTGACCGGTCATGCGAATCGTTGTACGCTCCGAAGACCGCCCTTGACCTGCAAAAAGCGGGCAGGGAGCAGCTGAACCGGGAGTCTGTCCGTGTTTCGTACCATGTTCAAGTCCAAGATCCACCGCGCCACCGTCACCCAGGCCGACCTGCACTACGTGGGATCGGTGACCATCGACGCGGACCTTCTCGACGCCGCCGACCTGCTGCCCGGCGAGCTCGTCCACATCGTCGACATCACCAACGGCGCCCGCCTGGAGACGTACGTCATCGAGGGCGAGCGCGGCTCCGGCGTGATCGGTATCAACGGGGCCGCCGCGCATCTCGTCCACCCCGGCGATCTGGTGATCATCATCAGTTACGCTCAAGTGACCGATGCCGAGGCGCGGGCGCTGGAGCCGAGGGTCGTGCACGTGGACCGCGGCAACCGGATCGTGGCCCTGGGCGCCGACCCGTCGGAGCCGGTGCCGGGCTCGGACCAGGAGCGCAGCCCGCAGTCGGTACCGGCCTGACCCTGTACGGCTTTCGACCAGGAGCGTGCCCATGAGCGACATCCAGATCCGCGACGACCGGCCGGCCGGCCGCCTGGAGGCCGTCGGCGACGGCGAAGTCGTGGGCCGTATCGAGTACTTCGTCCTCGAATCGCCCGGGCGCGCCCTGGTCCCCGTCCACACGATCGTGGAACCGGCGCACGAGGGAAAGGGCATCGCGGGCTCCCTGGCCCGCGAGCTCTACGCCACGGCCGAGCGCGAGGGCATCGTGGTGGCCCCGCTCTGCCCCTACGTCGTCAAGTGGGCCGAACGCCACCCCGAGGAGGCCCCGCCCGCCGACCCGGAGCTGCTCCGCGCGGCGAAGGTCTGGCTGGCGGCCCACCCCGAGCGCTTCTGACGCGGTCCATCCGGGTGACTGGGGCACCGGACGCCGGGTACGCGGGGGATTAGTCCAGAGCCGACGTCACCACTGGCTGGAGGACACGATGACCAACCCGTTCCCCGACCCCGTCCACCCGGGCCCGACCCCGGGCCCCTACCCGGACCCCCCACCGCAACCGACCCCTCCGTCACCGGGCCCGACCCCGACTCCGCCCCCGGACCCCGCTCCGTCCCCGGTCCCCCCGGGCCCGGAGCCGGTACCGAACCCGGAGCCGGGACCGCCGCTCAGCTGAGTGGAACGAGGCTGAGGGGCGCGGGGAACTACGCGATCAACCACCGGTTCCCCGCACCCGCCCTCGTACCGAAGCACCCCGCCCGGTAGGCGCTACGCGGACACCTCGGACCGGTCCCCACCCCACAACGTGTGGAACGACCCCTCCTGGTCCACCCGCCGATACGTGTGCGCCCCGAAGAAGTCCCGCTGCCCCTGCGTAAGCGCCGCAGGCAACCGCTCGGACCGCAGCCCGTCGTAGTACGCCAGCGCCGCCGAGAAGCCCGGCGTCGGCACCCCCTGCCGGGTCGCCGCGACGATCACCTCACGCCAGTCGTCCTGCGCGTCGGCGATCTCCCGGGCGAACGTCTCGTCGGACAGCAGGCTCGGCAGATCGGCCCGCGTGTCGTACGCGGACCGGATCCGGTCCAGGAACGCGGCCCGGATGATGCATCCGCCGCGCCAGATCGCCGACACCGCACCGAGGTCGATGTCCCACTCGTACTCCTCACGAGCGGCCGCGATCTCGTGGAACCCCTGCGTGTACGACACGATCTTCGAGGCGTACAGCGCCTGCTCGACCCGGTCGGCGAACGCACCGGCCTCCGCCTCGCTCAGCGCGGTCGCCTTCGGACCCGCCAGCCCCCGCGAGGCCTCCCGCAGCTCCGCGTGCCCGGACAGCGACCGCGCGAAGACCGCCTCGGCGATGCCCGAGACCGGGACACCGAGGTCGAGGGCGATCTGGACCGTCCACCGCCCGGTGCCCTTCTGCTCCGCCTGGTCCACGACCACGTCCACGAAGGGCTTGCCGGTCGCCGCGTCCACGTGGGACAGCACCTCGGCGGTGATCTCGATCAGATAGGAGTCGAGGCGGCCCGTGTTCCAGGTCCGGAAGATGTCCGCGATCTGCGCGGGTGAGTACCCGGCGACATCGCGGAGCAGCTGGTACGCCTCGCCGATCAGCTGCATGTCGGCGTACTCGATGCCGTTGTGCACCATCTTCACGAAGTGCCCGGCGCCGTCCGGACCGACGTGCGTCACACAGGGCGCGCCGTCGGCCGCCTTCGCGGAGATCTTCTCCAGCATGGGTCCGAGCGAGTCGTAGGACTCCTTCGGGCCGCCCGGCATGATGCTCGGTCCGTTGAGCGCGCCTTCCTCGCCGCCGGAGACGCCCATGCCGACGAAGTGGATGCCCTGCTCGCGCAGTGCCTTCTCACGGCGCCGGGTGTCCGCGAAGTGGGCGTTGCCACCGTCGATGATCATGTCGCCGGGCTCCAGGAGCGGCGCGAACTCGTCGATCACCGCGTCCGTGGGATCGCCCGCCTTGACCATGATGACCAGCCGCCGCGGCCGCTCCAGCGCCGCCACGAACTCCTTGGCGGTCTCCGCCGCGATGAAGTCGCCCTCGTTCCCGAACTCCTCGACCAGGGCGTGCGTACGCGCCGCCGTCCGGTTGTGCAGCGCGACCGTGTAGCCGTTGCGTGCGAAGTTCCGGGCGAGATTGCGGCCCATGACCGCGAGTCCCGTGACGCCGATCTGGGCTGTGTTGCTCATTCGGTTGGCTCCTCAAGGATCCGGTATCGGTGGTGCCGGTCGTGCACGTCAGTATCGCCCCACCGACCATCCTGACGTGCCGCTACGCCGAGCGCATGTCCGGGGTGCCCGGTGCGACGTACGCAGATACGGACGACGGGCCCCACCCGCCTCAGCCGTTCTCAAAGTGCGGCGCATTCCTGGTCGTTCGCGGTGCAGGGCGGCCGATTGCCGTCTTGTCATGGCCTGTTCGGGGCGCTTACTTTTGGCCCTCCTGACGAATGTCGAGGGGGAGCTCCATGGCCGTACGCGGCCGGCACCGCCGGTATCAGCCGAACAGGATCAACCGCGCCTCGCTCAGCGTCACGGCGGGCGGTGCCGGAATGGCGATGCCGCTCGTCGGCGCCGGCACGGCCCAGGCGGCCGACGTGGACACCTGGAACAAGGCCGCCGCGTGCGAGTCGACCAACAACTGGAGCATCAACACCGGCAACGGGTACTACGGCGGGCTTCAGTTCGCCCAGTCCACCTGGGAGGCGTTCGGTGGCACGCGGTACGCGCCGCGGGCCGATCTCGCCACCAAGGACGAGCAGATCGCCGTGGCGGAGAAGGTGCTGGACGGACAGGGGCCGGGCGCCTGGCCGGTGTGCTCGGTCAAGGCGGGGCTGACCCGCGGAGGCGACACCCCGGACATCCACCCCACCGGGTCCGCCAAGAGCTCCGTGCAGGACGTACAGCCGCAGACCACGCCCCAGTCCCGGGCCGGGACGGCCCAGATGTACACCGTGGTCCACGGCGACAGCCTCTCCGGCATCGCCGACCGGGAGGACGTCAAGGGCGGCTGGCAGCGGCTCTACGCCGCGAACCGGAAGACCATCGGGGCCGATCCCGACCTCATCCTGCCCGGGCAGCGGCTCAGTCTGCGCGGCAAGGCGGTCACGACGACCACCCAGACCTCCTCCCGGTCGACGTCGGAGAAGTCCGATGCGGACACCGAGGAGACGAAGGAGACCGGCCACTCCCGGGTCGCCCCGGTCGACGCCCCCACCGGAACGCCTTACCACAAGGCGGGTTCGTCCTGGTCGAAGGGCTATCACACCGGAGTCGACTTCGCCGTGCCCACCGGCACCTCCGTGAAGGCGGTCGCGGAGGGGCGGGTGGTCAGTTCCGGGTGGGCCGGTTCGTTCGGCTACCAGGTGGTGATCCGGCACGCGGACGGCCGGTACACCCAGTACGCGCACCTGTCGGCGATCTCCGTGAAGAGCGGACAGGGCGTCGGCGCCGGACAGCGGATCGGCCGGTCCGGGTCCACGGGCAACAGCACGGGCCCGCATCTGCACTTCGAGGTGCGGACGGGGCCCGGCTTCGGCACCGACATCGATCCGGTCGCGTATCTGCGGACGGGCGGTGTCAGGCTCTGAGGTCTCTCTCGGGGGGCGTGGTCGGGTGCGGATCGCGTGCGGTCAGGATTTGACACGCATGCGATGGCGGTCGAGGACTGGCACCGGGACGTACGACGCGCCGTAGAGCGGGCCGTAGAGAAAGACCGGTGAGTCTTCGGGGTCCTGCGGCGCGATGTCCTGGACCGAGTCAGGCGCCGGGACCAGGACCTCCTCCCGGACCGCCGACTGCTCGGGGAGGCCGACGAGCAGGTCCTCGGCGGCGGGCTCGGTCAGCTCGGCCAGCAGCTTCTCGGCGGTGGCGGGCTCCTGCGGCACGGCCGCCCTGGCGCTCGGCACGCTCACCTTCGCGGCAGGCTCGGGCAGCGCCGGGACCGGCTCGGGCAGCGGCTGCGACTCGGTGCGGGCGAGCCGCTCGGTCGTCAGCAGGATCAGACCGCCCGCGGCCACCACACCGCAGCCCAGGGCGAGCACGGTGCCCGTGATGCCGTAGCGGAAGGTCTCACCGAACATCGTGATGCCGACCGCGGCCGCGGCCACCGGGTTCACGACCGTGAGGGTGGCCAGCGGGGCCGCGAGACCGGCGCCGCGGTAGGAGGCCTGGGAGAGCAGCACACCGGCCGTGGCCAGGACGCCGATCACGGCCAGGGAGGGCACGTCCGCCGTCGACACCCCGCCGGTCCAGTCGACCGCGACGGTCTTGGTGAACACCGAGGACATACCGAACGCGATACCGGACGCGGTGGCGAGCAGGATGCTGCGCACCGCCGGGTGCCGGTGGGCCGCCCGGCCCGCGATCATCAGCGCGACGACGGCGACGCCGGTGGCCGTGGCGACCGCCACCCGCTGCGTCGTGTCCAGCGACTGGGCGTCGGACGCGCCGACCAGGGAGAGCAGACCGGCCAGACCCACGGTCGACATGATCGCGCCGCGCCAGGCCGTCGCCCCGGCCTTGCGGCGCACGAACAGCGCCGCCATGGGCAGCGCGAACACGATGGTCAGGGCGCCCAGCGGCTGCACCAGGCTGAGCGGGCCGTACGCCAGCGCCACCACGTGCAGCAGACCGCCGAGGCCGTTCAGCGCGACCGCCGCCCACCAGCTCGCCCGCCGCAGGGGAGCGAACTGCTGCTCGGGGGAGGACACTGCGACCTGCTCCTGGACGATCGCCCCACCGGCGTACGCGACGGCGGAAACGAGCGACAGCACCACGGACAACGCGAGGGCGCTCATGAGCTGCTCCTCTGCGAAAGGCAGGGGCGATGGCCCCGGCGCGGCGAACGGTCGGCTTCCATGTGCAACACGATGCCGCGAAAAGCTGTTCCCGTCGTCGTACCTGAGCAGGCAATGGGTCCTACTGCCGATGGAGTACTACGGAGGGTGGGTCCTCCCCAAGGTGGGTGACACCACGCAGGGCCCTCCTGAGGGAACCCCCTAGGGGCCTTGGTACTACTGCTCCTCGTGGACCTCGACGCCGATCTCGCCGCGCTCCGCCCGCTCGGCGGCTTCTTTCTCCTACGCACGGGAGCAGCACCGCGTTCAACACTGCCCACGCTAGCTCAGGCGTACGAAAGTGAAAAGTGTGATGTTTATGGAAATTCCCTGACTTTCCGTGTCCACAAGGTCGCCGCCCTGCTGGACGCCCCCGAACCGCGCATCGCCGCCTCGATCGCCCACCAGGGACTCGCGTCCCGGCTGTGGTCGGCGGCGCTCGGCTGTGCGGTCCTCTACGGCGGCGTCCCCGACCTGGACGCCCGGCTCGTGCGCTGGGACGCCGACGGCAGCGCCCCCGACGACCTGTGGCTCACCGAGGTCCGCCCCCTGCCCGGGAACGCCACGAGCCTCGCGGGCGCCGTCCTGGACGGCCACCTCGAACCGCTGGCCCAGGCGCTGCACACCCGGTACCGGGTAGCGTCCGGCCTGCTGCGCGGCAACGCGGCCTCCGCGCTGGCCGGCGCCGCCCGGCAGCTGGCGGGATGGGCGCGGGCGAACGGCCGTCCCGACGCCGTCGCCCGCACCCGCACCCTGGCCACGGAGCTCCTCGCCCACCCCGGCCTCGCCGGCGCGCTCGACCCGGGCACCCTCCGGCGCCGCAGCTGCTGCCTCTACTACCGCGTGCCCGGCGGCGGTGTCTGCGGCGACTGTTGCTTCACACGGCCCCCGCGGTCTTCCCCGGGCGCCGCATCTGGGTGACCATGAGGGGCAACCAGCCGTCGAGAACAGGGGGTTCCGGGTGCGAGTGGGACTGCTGACCCGGGAGTACCCGCCGGACGTGTACGGCGGCGCGGGCGTCCATGTCGAGTTCCTCGCCCGGGAGTTGAGCTCCCTGATCGACCTCGACGTGCACTGCTGGGGCGAGGGCCGCGCGGAGGGCGTCGTACGCCACCGCCCCTGGCCCGTGCTGGACACCGCCAACGACGCGCTGCGCACCTTCTCCGTGGACCTCGCGATGACCGCGGGCCTCGAAGGCCGCGAACTCGTGCACTCGCACACCTGGTACGCCAATCTCGCCGGCCACCTCGGCAAGCTGCTGTACGGCATCCCGCATGTGATGACCGCGCACTCGCTGGAGCCGCTGCGCCCCTGGAAGGCCGAGCAACTCGGCGGCGGATACGCCCTGTCGAGCTGGGCCGAGCGCACCGCCATCGAGGCCGCCGACGCGGTGATCGCGGTCTCCGGCGCCATGCGCGAGGACATCCTCTCCTGCTACCCGGTCCTGGACCCGGCCCGGGTGCACGTCGTGCACAACGGCATCGACACCGCCCTCTACCGGCCCGACCACGGCACCGAGGCCCTCACCCGCATCGGCCTCGACCCGGACCGCCCCTTCGTGCTCTTCGTCGGCCGCATCACCCGGCAGAAGGGCGTGCCCCATCTGCTGCGCGCGGTACGGGACATCGATCCGTCCGCCCAGGTCGTGCTGTGCGCCGGGGCGCCCGACACCCCGGAGATCGACCGCGAGTTCCGTGAGCTGTTCCAGGAGTTGAGCAGTGTCCGCGAGGGCGTCCACTGGATCCCGCAGATGCTGCCGCGCCCGGACGTGATCCAACTCCTCACGCACGCCGCCGTGTTCGTCTGCCCTTCGGTGTACGAACCGCTCGGCATCGTCAACCTGGAGGCCATGGCGTGCGGAACCCCCGTCGTGGCCTCGCAGGTCGGTGGCATCCCGGAGGTCGTCGACGACGGCAAGACCGGCCTGCTCGTCCCGCTGGACGACGACTTCGAGCCCGCGCTGGCACGCGCGCTGGACTCGGTCCTCGGTGATCCGGAGGGCGCCCGGCGGATGGGCGAGGCCGGACGGGAGCGCGCCGTGGGCGAGTTCGGCTGGGACGCGGTGGCGCGGCGGACGGTACGTCTCTACGAGGAGATCCTCAAACAGGCGTACTAGGGGCCGGTCCAGGGCAGGCATGGATCAACCAGGGTGAGGGGAGCGGCCATGCGGCGTGGCGGACCTTCGGTGCTCGGAATCGTGCTGGCGGGCGGAGAGGGCAAACGCCTGATGCCCCTGACCGCGGACCGCGCGAAACCAGCGGTCACCTTCGGAGGAACGTATCGCCTCGTCGATTTCGTCCTCTCCAACCTCGTGAACGGCGACATCCTGCGCATCTGTGTCCTGACGCAGTACAAGTCGCACTCGCTGGACCGGCACATCACCACGACCTGGCGGATGTCGAGCCTGCTCGGCAACTACGTCACCCCGGTCCCGGCCCAGCAGCGGCTCGGCCCGCGCTGGTACCTGGGCAGCGCCGACGCCATCCTGCAGTCGCTGAACCTCGTGCACGACGAGGAGCCCGAGTACGTCGTGGTGTTCGGCGCCGACCATGTGTACCGGATGGACCCGCGGCAGATGCTCACCCAGCACATCGAGAGCGGGGCGGGGGTGACGGTGGCCGGCATCCGGGTGCCGCGCTCGGAGTCCTCGCAGTTCGGTGTGATCACGCCGGGGTCGGACGGGCTGACCGTGGAGCGGTTCCTGGAGAAGCCCGCCGACCCGCCCGGTCTCGCGGACGACCCGGAGTGCGTCTTCGCCTCGATGGGCAACTACATCTTCACCACCAAGGCCCTCGTGGAGGCCCTTCAGCGGGACGCCGAGGACGAGAACTCCGTGCACGACATGGGCGGCTCGATCCTGCCCCAGCTCACCGACCGGGGTGAAGCACAGCTGTACGACTTCAGCCTCAACCACGTGCCCGGTGAGACGACCCGCGACCAGGGCTACTGGCGTGACGTCGGCACCCTGGACGCCTACTACGACGCCCACATGGACCTCATCGCCGAGCGCCCCGCGTTCAACCTCTACAACCGGCAGTGGCCCATCTACACCCACTCCGGCCAGCTCTCCCCGGCCCGCTTCAACGCGGGCGGGATGGCGAGCGAGTCGATCATCAGCGCCGGCTGTCTGATCCGCGGCCAGGTCACCCGCTCGGTCCTGTCGCCGGGTGTGAGGGTCGACCCGGGGGCGGTGGTCCAGGGCTCGATCCTGCACGACAACGTCAAGATCGGGCGGGGTGCGGTGGTGCGCGGGGCGGTGCTGGACAAGAACGTCGAGGTACCACCGGGTGCGACGATCGGGGTGAACCCGGACCGGGACGCGGAGCTCTACACCGTCTCCAAGGGCGGGGTGATCGCGCTCGGCAAGGGCCAGCAGGTGTCCTGAGACACACCGACGGGCACCCCTGTGACTCCTGGGGTGCCCATGGCTGGACTTAATCTGCTGTTAACTGTGCGTAGCTTGATCGTACTTGACCGTAATCACGTGCGGGCGATTGACTGCTTGCTTCACCCGTCGTCGACGCGAGGCAAGCCATTGACTTCTGACCTGCTCGCCCCCCTCGACCTGGCCTTCTGGAACATCGAGTCCCCGGAACACCCGATGCACCTGGGCGCCCTCGGCGTCTTCTCGGCCCACTCGCCCGCCGCGGGCGCGCACGCGGCCGATCTGCTCGCCGCGCGGGCGGCGGCGGTGCCGGGGCTGCGGATGCGGATCCGGGACGTCTGGCAGCCACTGGCCTTCGGGGGCGCCACACGCGAGCCCGCCCCCGACTTCGACCCGCTGGACCACGTCCGGCTGCACGCGCCCACCGCCGACTTCCACGCCGTGGCCGGGCGGCTGATGGAGCGCCCGCTGGAGCGCGGCCGGCCGCCGTGGGAGGCCCATGTCCTCCCCGGGGAGGACGGCTTCTCCTTCGCCGTGCTCTTCAAGTTCCACCACGCCCTGGCCGACGGACTGCGCGCGCTGACCCTCGCGGCAGCCATCCTCGACCCGATGGACCTGCCGGCCCGCAAGCCGCGCCCGGAGGAGCCCGCGAAGGGCTTCTTCCCGGACGTGCGCAAGCTGCCGGGGTTCATCAGGGGCACCGTCTCCGACGTGGGCCGCGCCCTCGACATCGGCGCGTCCGTCGCCCTGTCCACCGTCGGCGTGCGCTCGTCCTCCGCGCTGACCGCCGAGCCGAGCGGAACCCGCCGTACCGCGGGAGTCGTCGTCGACCTCGACGACGTGCACCGGGTGCGCAAGGCCCAGGGCGGCACCGTCAACGACGTCCTGATCGCCGTCGTCGCCGGCGCCCTGCGCCGCTGGCTCGACGAGCGCGGCGACGGCAGCGAGGGCGTCGCGCCCCGCGCCCTCATCCCGGTCTCCAAGCGCCGCCCGCGCACCGCGCACCCCCAGGGCAACCGGCTCTCCGGCTACCTGATGAGACTCCCGGTCGACGACCCCGACCCGCTCGCCCGCCTCGCCACGGTCCGCACCGCGATGGACCGCAACAAGGACGCGGGGCCCAACCGGGGCGCGGGCGCGGTCGCCCTGCTCGCGGACCACGTCCCCGCGCTCGGACACCGCCTGGGCGGACCGCTGGTGAGCCAGGCCGCCCGGCTCTGGTTCGACATCCTCGTCACCAGCGTCCCCCTGCCCAGCATCGGCCTGAAGCTCGGCGGCAACCCGGTCACCGAGGTCTTCCCCTTCGCGCCGCTGGCCCGCGGCCAGTCCCTCGCGGTAGCGGTCTCGACGTACCGCGGACAGGTCCACTACGGCCTCGTCGCCGACGCCGAGGCCGTCCCGGACCTCGACGTCCTGGCCAAGGCGCTCACCGAGGAGGTCGAGACGCTCATCACCGCCTGCGAGGCTTGACCGACCGCGTTTTTGGAGGACCGGCCCGGCGCTCCGTAGAATTCCCCGTTCGAAAGCGGACGCGGTCGGAGCGCCGCACGGTGAGCAGGGAAACGGCAGCGCGATGACGGTGACAGAGGAAGGCTCGGCGACCACGGACGAGGTCGTGAACGAGTCCGGTGACGACATCGTCTACGGCCCCGGTATCGACCCGGAGCGGCTGGCCGTCTGCCTCAGCGTGCTCGACGAGCTCGACAAGCTGGAGGTGGACCACCCGGACGCGATCGCCGTGCGCCGGGCCACCGCGGGCGTCTACCGCACCGTCAAGCAGCGTCGCCGCCAGGAGCGCCGGGCCGCCAAGACCGCCCACGACAAGCAGGTCACGGAGGCCACGGCGACCGGCTCCGCCCAGCGCATCGACGACGAGACCGAGGGCATCCTGCCGTCCTCGGTCACCGAGGCCGGGAAGATCGCCGGGATACTCCAGCGCCCGCGCTCCTGCTACACCTGCAAGACCCGGTACGTGGAAGTCGACTACTTCTACCACCAGCTCTGTCCGGACTGCGCCACCCTGAACCGGGACAAGCGCGAGATCCGCGCCGACCTCAGCGGCAAGCGCGCCCTGCTCACCGGCGGCCGTGCCAAGATCGGCATGTACATCGCGCTCAGGCTGCTGCGCGACGGCGCCCACACCACGATCACCACGCGCTTCCCCAAGGACGCCATCCGCCGCTTCAAGGCCATGGACGACTCCGGCGACTGGCTGCACCGCCTGGAGGTCGTCGGCATCGATCTGCGCGACCCGGCCCAGGCCGTGGCCCTCGCCGACCAGGTCGCCGAGGCCGGCCCGCTCGACATCCTGATCAACAACGCGACCCAGACCGTACGCCGCCTGCCCTCGGCCTACGCCGCCCTGGTCGACGGCGAGAGCGCCCCGCTGCCCGCCGGTGAACTCCCCGCCCACCACGTCATCGGCGCCTTCGGCTCCGGCGCCGTGGACGGCCTCGCCGCCCTGCCCGTCGGCATCAGCGGCCTCGACGCCCAGCAGGTCGCCGACCTCGCCCTGGTCGCCGGCAACGCCAGCGTCGCCCGCCACCTGGACGGCACCGCCATCGACGCGGGCGGTCTCGTCCCGGACGTCGTCGACACCAACACCTGGGTGCAGACCATCGAGCAGATCTCCCCGGTGGAGCTCCTCGAGACCCAGCTGTGCAACTACACGGCGCCGTTCATCCTCATCAGCAAGCTCCGCCCGGCGATGGCCGAAGCGGCGAAGAAGGCGGCGAGCGGCCGCGCGTACGTCGTCAATGTCTCCGCGATGGAGGGCGTCTTCGGCCGCGGCTACAAGGGCGCGGGCCACCCGAACACCAACGCCGCCAAGGCCGCGATGAACATGGTGACGCGCACCAGCGCCCAGGAGATGTTCCAGACCGACGGCATCCTCATGACCTCCGTCGACACCGGCTGGATCACCGACGAACGCCCCCACTACGACAAGCTGCGCCTCGCCGAGGAGGGCTTCCACGCCCCCCTCGACCTGGTCGACGGCGCGGCCCGCGTCTACGACCCGGTCGTGCGCGGCGAGGCGGGCGAGGACCTGTACGGCGTCTTCATGAAGGACTACGCGCCCGGCAAGTGGTAGGCCCTTATTCGCTCGCGGGCCCGGGTGCCGGCGTTCTACCGTGACGGTGGAGCGCCGGTGTGCCCGGTGCGATGGTCACGCGTTCTTCAGGTTCGATCCCAGACAGGCCCACCCACGGGCCTGCCGCCCTGTCGGAGGGCACCGCGCGACCGCCTTGATCTCGGGCACGCGTGCTCAGCCTGCTCCCGGCGCCCGTGACCGCAGCCGCTCGTGCACCGCGTATGTCCCGGAGGAGTACGCGGCCCGCACCCGCGTCCCCCCGTCCACCAAAAGGTCGGCCCCGGTCACCCACTCCGCCGCGTCCGACGCCAGCCACACGACGGCCCGCGCCACGTCCTCCGGCTCCCCGATCCGTCCGAGCGGCAGCCCCGCCGCGAGCTCCTCCTCGCCCGGCTCCCACACGAAACGGGCCATTTCCGAGCGGACGAGGCCGGGGGAGACGGAGTTGACCCGGACCCGCGGGGCCAGCTCGCCCGCGAGCTGTCGGGTGAGATGGAGCAGGGCCGCCTTGCTGGTTCCGTAGGCGCCGACCTGAGGGCCCACGTGCCCCGCGCCCTCCGTGCAGACGTTGACGACCGCACCCCCGTGCTCCCGCATCCACGCCCGCCACACGCCCTGCGTCAGCCGCAGCGGCGCCTCCACGTTGACCAGGAACGCCTCGCGCCACGCCTCCGGGTCGGCGTCCATGAGCGGGCCGTACGGCTGGTTCGTCGCCGCATTGTTGACGACGACGTCGATCCGCCCGAACGCGCCCAGGGCGAGGCGGACGACCTCGTCCAGATGCGCCGGATCCGCCACGCTCCCCGCCACGCCGATGCCGCCCAGCTCGGCGGCGACCCGCCGCACCTGAGCCGCGTCCCGCGCGGTCACGCACACCAGCGCGCCCGCCGCCGCCAGTTGCCCGGCGACCGCCCGCCCGATGCCGCGCGTGCCGCCGGTGACGATCGCGGCCCTGCCCTGAAGTCCGTACGGCGGTGTCATCGGCGTACCGTCTCATGACGGACCGTCAGTCGACAGCCCCGAGACGGGAGTTACGCGCGGCCACCATCTCCAGGACGGTGCGCCAGTCCTCCAGGACCCCGGCGTCGAAGCCCGCGGTCAGGCTCTCCTCGTCCGCCATCCGCAGGCGCAGCAGGTCGTCGTCGCCGGCCGGGCCGCGGCGGCGTACGAGGTGATAGACCCGCTCGCCCAGCAGGGGCCGTACGGCCTCGGCGGCGCGCTGGGCCCGCAGGGTCTCGTCGCCCGGGCACAGCAACTGCCCGATGTCGTGCACCAGCCCCGCCACCTGGAGCTCCTTGTCGGCGGGGCGGCCGCGGCGCAGCAGCGCGGCGGTCCGCAGCGCGTGCTGATGCCGGCAGGCGTACAGCAGATCCATCAGCTCTTCGACACTGCGCAGCTCCATGCGTCAGTCCTCCCGCCGGACAAGCCGTTGCCGTCCGTCAGCAGATCATGGCCGCCTTGCGATTCGGCCAACGGGACTTGAACCCGCGCTGCCGGGGTCCTCGAAGGCGCGATCGTCGATGTAGGCCGATCGGGTGAAGTCTCGATGGGGCATCAGATGGCAAACCCGCACATAGTAGGACCGAGTGCACGCAGGCGACTTGGGAAAGTTACCCCTTGTTTTCAGCCCCATCGAGCGGCCCTCCGCTCATTTGGTTAGTCTGTAGCGGACGGACAGCAGTACGGGGTCCCACCCACACCCACGGTCCGTCCTGGGGCAAGCCGATCACCACGGCCTGTTCTGACATGAGTGACCGGCGCCACCGCGTCCGAGCTGTTCTCGACTCAGACCCGAGCGGGCGTCCGGCGACAGATCGCACACTGACCGGTATGCCCCGAGGGTGACCCGACACATAAGGAGTGCGCGGTGACACCGGAGAAGACGAATCGCGATCAACGGCCCAAGGAACGCCCCGAGCGCGCGGGCCGACGGCCCGGACAGCTCGGCAGCCTCGACGTGTGGGCGCGCTCCGCCCCCATCCGTCTCGCGGGTTACGAGGACGACCTGGCCGAGCCCCACATCCTGCCCAGCGTGGACTGAGCCCCGTCGCGATCGCCGTCGGCATGGGCGTGCCAGACTCACGCCCATGCTGATCAGAGAAGCCGCGGCCGACGACTGGCCGCGGATCTGGCCTTTCTGGCACCGGATCGTCGCCGCGGGGGAGACCTACGCCTGGGATCCGGACACCTCCGAGGAGGCGGCACGGGAGCTGTGGATGAGCCCGGCCAAGCGGGTCCACGTCGTCGAGGACGAGACCGGCGCCGTCGTCGCCTCCGCCTACACCACCCCCAACTACGGCGGCCCCGCCGCCCGCATCGCCAACGCGGGCTTCATGGTCGACCCCGACCACACGGGCCGCGGCATCGGCCGCGCCCTCGCCGAACACGTCCTGACCGCCGCCAAGTCCGACGGCTACCGCGGCATGGTCTTCAACGCCGTCGTCGAGACGAACCCGGCCGTCGCCCTGTGGACGTCCCTCGGCTTCACCGTCCTGGGCACGGTCCCGGACGCGTACGAGCATCCGCGGCACGGACTGGTGGGGCTGCACGTCATGTACAAGGCGCTCTAGGGCGCGAGCCGGTCGCCGTCCTGGGACGTTCTGCCGCCCTGCTGGAGCTGAGCCGGATCAGTCCAGCGGTGCCGTGCGCTCCCACGGGTGCAGCTTCTCCAGTTGCTCCGCGACCTCCAGAAGTACCGCCTCCGAGCCCGGCCGCCCCACGAGTTGTACGGCGGTGGGGGCGCCGGACGGGAGCTTGCCGAAGGGGACGGACATCGCGGGCCAGCCGGTGAGGTTCCAGGGCGGGGTGAGGGGGGAGTAGTTGGTGTTGGCGAGGACGTTGCGCAGCCAGCCCCGCTCGTGCCAGGGCACCGACTTGGGGGAGCGGCGGGCCAGGGCCGGGGTGAGCAGGACGTCGTACTCCTCGAAGAACGGCTCCAGACGGCGGCGCAGCGCCTCGCGGCTCGTGCCGGTGCGCACGCCCTTCACGAAGCGGCGGCCCACCGCCGCGTGGACCCGGGTGCGGCGCGTCAGCTGTCGCGGGTCCAGGCCTTGGGCGTCCTCCGAGGTACCCGCCGTCCAGTGGGCGAGCGAGGTGACGCTCAGCGACACCGGGTAGGACGGGTCGGCGCGGCGGACCTGGTGGCCCGACTTCATCAGGACTCCGGCGGCCTCCCGGGCGGCGGCCGTGTACGGCTTGGTGATGGCGATGCCGGCGAGCGGGCTGCGCAGGGAGAGCGCGATCGTGCGCATCGCGGCGGTGGCCGGTCGTTCGAGTTCCGTGTCCGCCAGGATGTCGAGCATCAGACGGGCGTCCTCGACCGTGGTGGCCAGGGGCCCGTTCTCGGACATGCCGAACCAGTCGCCGTCGCTGACACCCGCCGGGACCACGCCGTGGCCGGGCTTGATGGTGACGAGGCCGCAGTTGGCCGCCGGGATGCGCAAGGAGCCCATGCCGTCGTTGCCGAGGGCGATGGGGACCAGGCCCGCGGCGACCGCGGCCGCGCTGCCGCCGGAGGAGCCGCCCGCGGTGCGGGTGAGGTCCCACGGGTTGCGGGCGGTGCCGTGCACGCCCTCCGTCGTACCGAAGACACACAGCTCCGGCACGTTCGTCAGACCCACGACCACCGCACCCGCCGCCCGCAGCCGGGCCACCGTGACATGGTCCTCGGTGGCGGGGGTGTCCGGTGTGGCCGCGGAGCCGATGCGCTTGGACTCGCCGCGTACGGCGAGGTTGTCCTTGACGGCGATCGGCACGCCCGCGAGGGGCAGGTCGGCCAGGTCGGCGCGGGCACCCACCTCGTCGGCCTCGGCGAGCGCCGCCTCGGCCCGTACCGTCCGGAAGGCCCCGACACGGCCGTCGAGCCGCTCGATCCGGGCGAGGTGCTCGGCCACCACCTCACGGGGCGTGGTCCGCTTCTCCTGCACGGCGGCGGCGATCTCGGCGGCGGTCCGGCCGATCCAGCTGGTCACGGGTGCTCCTCGGGGGGTACTGGCGAGTACGTAGGGAGAACTGTGCCTCCGCTCGGGCCTCGCGTCGAGAGGGGGACGGGCCTTCGAGGGGGCGGGGGCCGCCTTGGACATTCGCGCCGGTGTTCTTGGACTTTTCGCGACCGGGCATCAGAAGAAGCCCAGGTCATCCGATCAATGGCTCAACTTGGCCTACTTCTCGTCCCATTGACAGTCCCTGAGGGCCGCCCAATCATCAGTCATCCGATGAATGGGAGTCGCTCGTGAGAACGTTTCCGAGACGTCAGATCCTGGGCGTCGCCGCCGCACTGGCCCTGCTCCTGGCCCCGGCCCCGGCGGTCGCCCAGGAGGGGACCCGACCGCCGGTCACGGTGCCCGCGCTGAGCAACTGGACGCCGGAATCCGGCCGTTACGACTTCGGGCCCGGCACCCGCCTCGTGGCGGACACTCCGGCCGAGCGCAAGGTCGCCGACACCCTCGCCGACGATCTGCGGGAGGCCGGACACGGCACCGTGCCGGTCGTCGGTGGCGCCGCGCGCGGAGGAGACATCGTTGTCGACATCCAGCCGTCCCGGAAGTCCCTCGGCGCCGAGGGCTATGAACTCCGGTCCGGAAAGCGGCTGTCGGTGACCGGCGCCACCGAGACCGGTGCCTTCTACGGCACCCGCACCCTGCTCCAGCTCCTCGCCCAAGGCGACAGGATCCCCGCCGGACGCACGGTCGACGTGCCGCGCTTCAAGGAACGCGGCGTCGGTGTCTGCGCCTGCTACATCCACATCTCCCTGCCCTGGCTGGAGAACCTCGTCCGGGAGATGGCGTACAACAAGCTCAACCAGCTGCTCCTCGAACTGAAGGTGAAGAGCGACACCCATCCCGAGGCCAACACCTGGGGCTACTACACCAAGGACGAGATCCGCCGGCTCGTCGCCCTCGGCGAGAGGTACCACGTCGAGATCATCCCGGAGATCAACTCCCCCGGGCACATGGACCCGTGGATCGAGAACCGCCCCGACCTCCAGCTCACCGACTCCGACGGAAACAAGCAGCCCTCACGGCTCGACATCACCCAGCCCGCCGCCTTCGACTACTACACCGGCCTGATCGACGAGTACGCCCAGGTCTTCAAGGCCCCGGCCTGGCACATGGGCGCCGACGAGTACATGCTCGGCTCCGACTTCGCCAAGTACCCCCAGATCCTCAAGTACGCGCAGGACAGGTACGGTTCCGGCGCCACCCCGCAGGACGCCTTCATCGACTTCGTCAACCGCGTCCACACCTACGCGGCGAGCAAGGGCAAGAGCCTGCGCATCTGGAACGACGGGCTCACCGGCGCCAACACCGTCCCGGTGACGGCCGGAACGACCGTCGAGCACTGGCTGAACGTGTCGGTGAAGCCCAGTCGGATCCTCGCCCAGGGCTATCCGTTGATGAACGCCGCCTACGCCCTCTACCTCGTCCGCGGCGGCTTCCACAGCGACACCGAGGGCCTGTACGAACAGAGTTGGGACCCGCGCAGCTTCGAGGGCGAGAAGCTCACCTCCGCCGAGGGCATCACCGGCGCCAAGATCAGCCTCTGGCCGGACAACGGGCGCGGGGAGACCGAGAACGAGGTCGCGGTACGGCTCTGGCCCGCCCTGCGCCACATCGCCCAGGCGACCTGGGGCGACCCCCATCCGGACGCCACGTACGCCGGATTCACCGCGCGCGGTACGGCCGTCGGACACGCCCCGGGATGGCGGGACCTGACGAAGCCGCCGGTCGCGGACGGGGCGTACACCTTCCAGGCGGACGGCGTGTCCTTCGACGCCGACGTGACACGCACGCCGGACGGCTATGTGACCCTGCGCGGCCCGGCCGGCTGCCTCGCCGTGAGCGGCGGCAAGCTCACGCTCAACGTGCCGCTCCAGCCGGGCGTCGAGGCCACCTGGGACACCTGCGCCGCCGCGAGCACGCTGCAACGCTGGGAGTTGCGGCGCGCCGGGGACGGATACCGCCTCGTCAACGTCATCACACAGATGGCCATGACCGTGACGAACGGCCGGATCACGCAGTACCCGCCCGACCAGCACCCGCCCGCCGTATGGCGATTGACCTGAGGAGCCCCACCTCCATGACCGTCTCCAGACGTACCTTCGTCACCGGCTCGGTCTCCGCGTTCCTCGCGACCGGCCTCACCCCGGCCTCCGCCGCCGGAGCCCCCCTTCCGGCCGAACCCGCGTACCGCATCCCCGTCGGCCCCGACGACACGGCCGAGGACCTGGTGCGCAAGGCCTCCCAAGTCCGGCCCACCGCACGGCAGATCGCCTGGCAGGCCCTGGAGCGCACCGCGTTCCTGCACTTCGGCGTCAACACCTTCACCGGCCTGGAGTGGGGGACCGGGGACGAGGACCCCGACGTCTTCCAGCCCGCAGGCCTGGACACCGACCAGTGGGCAAGGGCCCTGCGCGACGGCGGTTTCAAGCTGGCCATCCTCACCGTCAAGCACCACGACGGCTTCGTCCTCTACCCCTCCCGCTACTCCGACCACACCGTCGCCTCCAGCAGCTGGCGCGACGGACAGGGCGACGTACTGCGCTCCTTCGCCGACTCCATGAGACGGCACGGCATCAAGGTCGGCGTCTACATCTCGCCCGCCGACGAGAACCAGTACCTCGACGGCGTCTACGCCAACGGCAGCGCCCGTACCACCCGCACCATCCCCACCCTCGTCGAGGGCGACGACCGCACCCCCGCGCGGACCTACACGCTGGACGCCACCGACTACGGCGCCCACATGCTCAACCAGCTCTACGAGGTCCTCACCGAGTACGGCCCGGTCGACGAGGTGTGGTTCGACGGTGCCCAGGGCCGCATCCCGCCGGACAAGGTGGAGAGCTACGACTGGGACAGCTGGTACACGTTGGTGCGGGCGCTCGCGCCGGACGCGGCCATCGCCGTCACCGGCCCCGACCTGCGCTGGGTCGGCAACGAGAGCGGGCTGGCGCGCGAGGACGAGTGGAGTGTCGTCCCCGTCAAGGAGAACCAGTACGGGCGCACCGACTGGGCGTTGTCCTACGACACCCCTGACCAGGGCAGCCGTGCCGCGCTGGTGCGGGCGCAGGCAGGCACCGACTACCTCCAGTGGTGGCCGGCGGAGTGCGATGTGTCCATCCGGGACGGCTGGTTCTACCATGCCGACCAACAACCCAAGAGTGTGGACCAGTTGACGGAGATCTACTTCGGGTCCGTCGGGCGCAACTCGGTGCTCCTGCTCAACATCCCGCCGGACACGGATGGATTGCTGCCCGCCGCGGACGTGACCCGGCTGCGTGAGTTCCGGGAACGCATCGACAGGGAGCTGCCCGAAGATCTCGCGGCGGGAGCCCGGACCACTGTCACGCCCGGCCGGGTCACCGTCGATCTCGGCCGGGAGCGCGAGGTGGACCGGTTCCGGCTCGCCGAGGACATCGCGCACGGTCAGCAGGTCGAGAGCTTCGTGGTGGAGGCGCTGCGCGACGGAGCCTGGACGGAGGTGGCCCGGGCCGGGACGGTCGGGGCGAGCCGGATCCTGCTGCTGCCGGCTCCGGTGCGGGCACGGCGGTGGCGGGTGCGGGTCACCGGGTCCCGGAGTGCCGTACGGATAGCTGAGTTCGGCATGTACAGGTCGCGGCTCTGAGGGTACTCGGGCAGGGCGGTCACCAGGGCGTCGGCGACCTGGTGATCGCCCGTTCGGTCACCGCAGATGCCGGGCGAAGAAGTCCATCGTGGTGTCCATGGAGGCCGGCCACCGCGGGTAGAAGGTGTGGCCCTCGCCCTGGTACTTGCGGAGCTCGACGCGCTTGCCCGCTCCGCTCAGCGCGGCGGCCATCTGCTCCGACCACTTGATCGGGCAGGTGTCGTCCGCGGTGCCGTGGTGGATCAGCAGCGGCTCGGTCACCCGGTCCACATAGGTGCGGGGCGAGACCTCGCGCCAGAACGCCGGGTTCTCCTCGGGAGTGCCGTACTTGGCGTCGATCTCGGCGACGAGCGGGTCGTTGTCCGAGCGCTGGAAGTGGTCGATGTTCTCGTCGGGGCGTGAGCTGACCGGCGCGAAGGCGACCGCGGCGTCGAACAGGCCCGGCGCCACGACCAGGGTGTTGTAGACGACGCCGCCGCCCATCGAGCGGCCGAGCAGCCCGAGCCGGTCGCCGTCGATCTCCGGGCGTCCGGAGTCGCGCAGCGCCAGCGCGGCGCCGATGACGTCCTCGGTGTAGCCGAGGCGCAGGTTGATGTCGTTCTTCGGGTCGTCGTCCGAGGCCGCGTGGTTGCGGTAGTCGGTGTGCAGGACGACGTAGCCGTTGCGGGCCAGGAGGTCCTGCTCCCGGGCGAGCCCCCGGCCGGTCGTGTACACGGCGGGGTCGATATAGCCGTGCGCCAGCACCAGCGCCGGGAACGGGCCCTTGCCGCGGGGGATGTTCATGAGCCCGGAGATCGTCAGCCCGTTCGACTCGTACGTCACCCGGTAGCTGGTGTAGGAGCCGGTGCGGGCCAGGACGGTGCCGAGGCGGAGGTCGGAGCCCTGGTACTTCTTCTCCATGAGGGCGGGCAGGGAGACGGGGTTGACGGGCTTCTTGCTGGGGGAGGGCGTGGCAGTGGAGGGCTGGGCCGACGTGGAGGTCGTCTTCGGCGCCGGCGCAGCCTCGTCGTCGCCCCCGGTGCAGCCGATCGCGACGACCAGCGTCAGCCCGGCGACGACACAGGCCGTTCCCCGTACCCGCATGCGGCCCATTATCTCCCGGGGGGCGCGGGAAGGGGCGGGGTCGTCACGCACGCCCACGACCGCACTTCTCAGGCCCCGCGCACCGGCCCGGTACTGTCCCGTTCGATCAACCGCGGCACCGGCACCCGTACGGTCCGCGCGGGCCCCCCGTCCAGCAGTGCGGTCAGCTCCCGGGCCGCCGTGCGGCCGAACTCCACACTGTCGCGGGACAGCGCGGACAGCCACGGCTTGACCATGCGGCACAGCGCCGAGTCCTCCCAGGAGACCACCGAGACGTCCGCCGGCACGGAACGGCCGAGCCCGGTCGCGGCGGCGGCGCCGGCGACGGCCATCACGTCGTTGTCGTAGATCAGCGCGGTCGGCGGATCGGCGGCCTCCAGGACCCGGCGGGTGACGGCGGCGCCCTCCGCGTCCGAGTAGTCGGTGGTCACCGACTCGACCCCGGCCAGCCCACGCCGCTCGGCCTCGGCGCGCAGGGTGCGCATCCGGCGTTCGGTGTGGGCGAGCCCCGGCAGCCCCGCGATGTGCACGATCCGGCGGTGGCCGAGGGCGTACAGTCCGTCCACCACCGAGGCCATCGCACCCGCGTCGTCGGCCCACACCGTCGACAGCCCCGGGTGCCGCTCGTCCGGCGCGCCGCCGATCACCACGGCGGGCAGACCGAGTTCGTCGAGGAGGTCAGGGCGCGGGTCGGCGGTGCGGGGGTCGACGACCAGCACCCCGTCCACCCGGTGCTCGGCCCACCAGCGCCGGTACACCGCGCACTCGTCGTCGACGTCCTCCACCACCTGGAACAGCAGCCCGAGATGGCGTTCCGCCAGCACCTCCTGGATGCCGGAGACGAGCTGGAGGAAGAAGGAGTCCACACCGAGGGTGTCCGCGGGGCGGGCGAGCACGAAGCCGACCGTGGCCGCGCCCTCGCCGGAGAGCGCCCGGGCGGCGGTGCTGGGCCGCCAGCCGAGCTCCTCGGCGACCTGGCGCACCCGTTCGCGGGTGTCGTCCGAGACACCGGGCCGGCCGTTCAGCGCGAAGGAGACGGCGCTCTGGGAGACCCCGGCGTGCCGCGCGATGTCCTTCATCGTCGGCCGCCGCGCGGGCAAGCGCTTGCCTGGCACGGTGTTCCCCCATTCCTGCGGTGGATTTCCGGCCAGTATGCACTAATGCGGTTCAGTGACGGCAAGCTAATGCGGTTCAGCTGGAAGGTTCTAATGCGTATTAGTAACTAAAGAAATTAGCTCGCCCGGCTCCATTGACGGGCCCGGGAACCGGCGTGCAAGGTCTCCGTCGTTGGCCAACTCCGCTGCACCACCCCCGCTGCACAAGGAGGCCGTTCCGCCGTGCCCGTATCCCGCAGAGCCCTCGTCGCCGCCGCCGTCTGCCTCGTCCTGCCGCTGAGCGCCTGCGGCTCGGGGAGCGACGACGGATCCTCGACCGACGCCTCCGGCAAGGTCGAGGGCGACATCACCTTCCAGACCTGGAACCTCAGGGCCAATTTCAAGGACTACTTCGAGGGAGTGATCGCCGACTTCGAGAAGGAGTACCCCGGCACCGAGGTGAAGTGGATCGACCAGCCCGCCGAGGGCTACGCCGACAAGATCAGCGCCGACGCCGCCGGCGGCACCCTGCCCGACGTCGTCAACGTCTCCCCGGACCTGGTCGCCCCGCTCGCCAAGGCCGGACTCGCCCTCGACCTGGACAAGGCCGCCGCGAAGTACAAGAAGGAGTATCTGGAGGGGGCCTGGGCCAGCCACCAGATACCCGGCATGACCGGCACCTACGCCTTCCCCTGGTACCTCAACACCGGGCCGCTGTTCTACAACAAGTCACTGTTCGAGGACGCCGGCCTCGACCCCGACCAGCCGCCGAAGACGTACGACGAACTCTTCACCGACGCCCTGGAGCTGGCCGACAAGACCGACGGCAAGGTCGCCACCCTCGCCAACGTGCCCACCATCGAGGACTTCGGCCGCTACGGCGTCGAGCTCATGAACAAGGAGGGCACCGCCTTCGCCTTCAACGACGCGAAGGGCGTCGAACTCCTCACCAAGTACAAGGAGCTGTACGACGCGAAGGCCCTCGACCCGCAGGCGCTGACCGCGACCCCCGAGTCCTCCGGCAAGAAGTTCCTCACCGGAGCCGTCGCCATGAACCCCGGCAGCGCCCTGGACCTCGGCAACTTCAAGAAGCAGGCGCCGAACCTGTACAAGAACATCGGCATCACCGACCAGATCACCAGCACCGGCCACGTCAACATGTACGTGATGGGCGTGATGGTCAACGCGCAGACCAAGAAGAAGCCCGCCGCGGTCGCGTTCGCGCACTATGTCACCGACGCCGTGCACCAGATGTCCTTCGCCAAGCAGGTCGCCATCTTCCCGAGCACCGCAGGATCGCTCGACGACCCGTACTTCACCAAGGAGGACGGGACGGACGAGACCCGGGTGCGGGTCGCCGCCGCCAAGTCGCTGAAGAACGCCGTCAATTACACGCCCGTGCTGTTCAGCGAGCAGATGAAGACGGCGCTGCGCAACGAGGTCGCCAAGGCGTTGCAGGGCAAGGAGAGCCCGAAGGAAGCCCTCGACAACGCTGTCAAGGCCTGCGACACACTGCTCCAGCAGCAGGGCTGACCATGTCGTCGTCCACCGTGTCCCGGGTGCGGCGCCAACTGCCGACCAGCCCCTGGCTGTTCGCCGCACCCGGCCTGCTGATCATCGGCGGGTTCATCCTGTACCCGTTCTTCTCGACGCTGGTCAACGCCTTCACCGACCGCCGCACCCTCATCCCGGGCGAGTTCGTCGGGCTCGCCAACTTCCGCGAACTGCTCCACGACGACATGTTCTGGATCGGACTGCGCAACAGCACGCTCTACGTCCTCGGGGTCGTCCCCGCGCTCGTGATCCTGCCCCTGCTGCTCGCGCTGCTCGTCCAGAAGAACATCCCGGGCATCACCTTCTTCCGGTCCGCCTTCTACACCCCGGTCGTCGCGTCCATCGTCGTCGTCGGACTGATCTGGGTGTGGCTGCTCGACGAACGCGGCCTGGTGAACTCCCTGTTGGAGACCGTCGGCATCGGGCGGGTCGGCTTCCTCAGCGACCAGTGGCTGCTCCTGCTGAGCGCCATGGCCGTCACGGTCTGGAAGGGCCTCGGCTACTACATGATCATTTACCTGGCGGCGCTGGCGAACGTGCCGCGCGAACTCCACGAGGCCGCCTCCGTGGACGGCGCGGGGCCCGTGCGGCGCTTCCTGTCGGTCACGGTGCCCGCCGTCCGGTCGACCATGGTGCTGGTCGGGGCGCTGTCGTCGGTGGCCGCCTTCAAGGTGTTCTCCGAGGTCTATCTGATGGCGGGGCCGAGCGGTGGTCCCGCCGGCGAGGACACCACGCTCGTGATGCTCGTCCAGCGCACCGGCACGGGTCTGACCGGCCGGGTCGGCTACGCCTCCGCCATCTCGGTCGTCGTCTTCGTCGTCACCGTCGCGCTGATGCTGCTCGTGCTGCGCGCCGACCGGAGGGACGAGTCGTGAGCGTCATCGAGAAGGTCCGTCCCGCTCCCGTGGCGAGCGAACCCCGCGTCACCGACGAGCACGGCCGCCGCGTACGGGTGTGGGAACTCACCGTGCGGTACGTACTGTTGCTGGCCGTACTCGCCCTGACCGTCGGCCCGTTCCTCTGGCAGCTGTCGACCTCGCTGAAGGGCCCCACCGAGGACATCTACAGCTCCCCGCCGACGTTCCTCCCGGAACACGCGACCCTGCACAACTACGAACGGGTCGCCGACACCATTCCCGTGTGGGACTACGCGTGGAATTCGCTGAAGGTCGCCACCGCCAACGTCGTCACCAACTGCGTCGGTTCGGCTCTCGCCGGCTACGCGCTGGCCCGGCTGCGCTACCGCGGCCGCCGCGCCGCCACCCTGGCCTTCATCCTGGCGATGCTCGTGCCCGTGGAGGGCATCATCATCGCCCAGTTCACCACCATGCGGGAGCTCGGCCTCAACAACACCCTGATCGGCGTGGTCCTGCCGGGCTGCATCGGCGCCATGAACGTCCTGCTGATGCGCAACGCCTTCCTCAACCTGCCGTACGAGATCGAGGAGGCGGCCTACGTCGACGGCGCCAACGTCTGGCAGCGCTTCCTGCGCATCGCCGTGCCGTCGGTCAAGGGCACCCTCGCGGTCGTCGCGATCTTCGCCTTCATGGGCGCCTGGGACGACTTCCTGTGGCCGCTCATCGTGCTGAGCGACCCGTCCAAGTTCACGCTCACCATCGGCCTCAACTATCTGCACGGCACCTTCGCCAACGACGAACGCCTCGTCGCCGCGGGCACCGTCATCGCCGTGGCGCCGCTGATCGCCCTCTTCGCCTGTCTCCAGCGGTACTTCTTCCGCGGGGTCGGCGAGGGCGCGGTCAAGGGCTGAACAGGGCTGTCCGCGCCCCCGAGTTCAAGGACCACCACATGCCTGCTGCCGTGCGCTTCGGCGTCAACTACACCCCCAGCCAAGGATGGTTCCACCACTGGCTCGACTTCGACCTCGACTCCGTCCGCGCCGACCTCGACTCGATCGCCGCGCTGGGCCTGGACCACATCCGGGTCTTCCCGCTGTGGCCGTACTTCCAGCCCAACCGCACCCTGATCCGGGAGCGGGCCGTCGCGGACCTCGTGCGGCTGGCCGACGCCGCCGCCGAACGCGGTCTCGACGTCAACGTGGACGGACTGCAAGGGCACTTGAGCAGCTTCGACTTCGTGCCGGCCTGGACCCGGACCTGGCACCGGCGCAACCTCTTCACCGACCCGGACGTCGTCGAGGGCCAGGCGGCCTACCTGCGCACGCTCGCCGCTGCCCTGGCCGACCGGCCCAACTTCATCGGCATGACCCTGGGCAACGAGGTCAACCAGTTCTCGGCGGGCCCCCACCCGGACCCCGACCGGGCCACCTCCGAGCAGATCGACGCCTGGCTCACGAGACTGCTCGCCGCCTGCGAGGAGGGGGCGCCGGGCAGGCTGCACCTGCACGCCGAGTACGACGCGACCTGGTACCAGGACGACCAGCCGTTCACCCCGGCGCAGGCCGCCCGGCTGGGTGCCGTCACGGCCGTGCACTCCTGGGTCTTCAACGGCACCGCCCAGCGGCACGGCCGCACCTCTGTGCCGACCGAGCACCACGCCGCGTACCTCGTCGAGCTGAGCAAGGCCTGGGCCGACGACCCGCACCGTCCCGTCTGGCTCCAGGAGGTCGGCGCCCCCGCGCCCCTCGTCCCGCCCGAGCACGCCGCCGCCTTCACCGAGGCGACCGTCGCGAACGCCCTGGACTGCCCCGACCTGTGGGGCATCACCTGGTGGTGCTCGCACGACGTGTCGCGGGACCTCGCCGACTTCCCCGCGCTCGAATACGGGCTAGGCCTGCTGACCAACGACCGCCGGCCCAAGGACCTCGCGAAGGTGCTCGCGAAGGCGGCGGACGGGCCCACGCACATCCCGGCAATCCGCACCACGGCACTCGTCGTCCCCGCCCACCCGTCCAGGCGCTCCCTGTGCGCACCGGGCGGGCCCGTCTACGACGCCTTCTTCCGGCTCGTCGCCGACGGCGCCCGGCCCACCACCGTCCTCGACACCCACGCCGCTGACGCCGACCACCTCACCGCGCGCGGCATCACCGAAGTCGTCACGTCCGACCAGGTACTCCCCACCCCACAAGGAGGCACCCGCTCGTGAACCCCACCAGACGCACCGTCCTGCTCGCCGGAGCGGCGGCCGCGCTGCTGCCCACGTCGTCCGCCACCGCGGCCCCGAAGGCGGCGGCCGCCCTCCAGCCGTACGCCTCCTACTGGTATCCGGACTCCCTGCCCTCCGGCACTCCCGGCACCGGCATCACCTGGCGCGGCCTCAAGACCTGGCGCGCCGCCGACGACCCCGACCTCGCCTTCAACGCGGCGTCCGTCCCCCTCGCCGCCCGCTTCACCCCGGCCCCGGTGAACGCGACCGCCCGTTCCGGACAGGCCCGCGTCCAGTCCCTCGTCTCCTTCGGACCGACGGCGGGCAACCCCTCACAAGGCGCGGCGACCGCGGACTACTACGCCTTCGGACACTGGGCCTACGTCGACGAACTCGTCTTCTGGGGCGGCTCCTCGGGCGAGGGACTGATCCTCGCGCCCAACGCCCCCATCGTGGACGCCGCCCACCGGCACGGCGTGCCCGTCCTCGGCAACATCTTCCTGCCCCCGGTCGCCTACGGCGGTCAGCTTCAGTGGACCCGCGACCTGGTCCAGAAGGACGCGGCCGGCCGCTACCCGCTCGCCGCCCAACTCGTCGCGGTGGCCGAGGCGTACGGCTTCGACGGGTGGTTCGTCAACGCGGAGACCGGGGGAGGGGACAGCGCGCTCGGTGCGGCCATGCTGGGCTTCCTGCGGGAGTTGAAGTCCCTCGCGGCGGCCCGGGGGCAGCGGGTGACCTGGTACGACTCGATGACCGTGAACGGGGCGGTGAGCTGGCAGGGCGCGCTGAACAGCCGCAACCAGGCCTTCTTCGAGACCGCCGACGACATGTTCGTGGACTTCCGCTGGACGTCGGCCGGTCTGGCGTCGTCGGGTCAGCTGGCCCAGCAACTCGGCCGCAGCCGCTACGAGTTGTGGGCGGGCGTCGACGTGGAGGCCAACGGCTGGAACACGTCCGAGAACTGGGACGCCATCGTGCCCGCCGGCCGGGCGCACGTGACCTCGATCGGCCTGTACCGGCCCGAGTGGACCCGCAACCACCTGCCCGCGCCCCGCACACCGGCAGACTTCCACGCGGCCGACGACCGGTTCTGGACCGGCCGTTCGCTCGACCCGTCCCGGCCCGACGGCACGGACACCTGGCGGGCGCCCGCCGTGTCCGTCGCCGACCGGTCGACGGTGACGTCGGTTCCGTTCGCGAGCGTGTTCAACACCGGGCACGGGCTGCGATGGTACGAGGAGGGCGCGGTCACGTCCGACGTGCCCTGGAACCACCTCGGCCTCCAGGACCGGCTGCCGTCACGGCGGTGGGTGGTGCGGACCGAGGGGCGGCGGCCGGCTGTCGGCTTCGACTTCGCGGACGCCTGGCGCGGAGGGAGCAGCGTGCTGGTGGACGGCGAACTGGACGCGCCGACCGTGCTGGACGTGTATGCGACACGGCTGCCGATCGGTGCCGACACGGTGGTCGAGCTGACGCACCGGACCGACGCGGGCGCCGTGCAGGTCGAGTTGGCGGTGGCGACGGGTGAACCGGGCACGCCGGGGTCCCCACCGTCGTACACCTATCTGCCTGTCCTGCCGGTGAACTCGGGCACTACCTGGCAGACGGCGACCGTACGGCTCACAGGTCTGACCGGGACCGTCCACGCGCTCGGCGTGCGGCTCACCGCGACCACCGGGCCCGTGAAGTGGCGGCTGGGCGGTCTCGCGGTCCGGGACGCCCTCAGTACACCCCCGGCACCGACCGGCTTCCGTGTGACCGCCGCGTCCGGCGGCGACCTGCGCGTGGCCTGGAACCCCGCCCCCGGCGACGTACGCCACTACACCCTGCACCGCCTCCTCTCCGACGGCACCCGGTGCTTCCTCGGCGGCACCTGCCAGAAGGCGTACTTCCTCGGCGGCCTCCAGCCCGAACAGGGCGAGCGGGCGTCGCGGTTCGAACTGCGCGCCGTGGGGGAGCTGTACACGTCGTCGGCTCCGGCCACCGTCACCCACACCTGGTAACCATCCCCCTCAGCCTGGGAGCACCCCGCATGCATGACGACCGCCGTCTGGTCGAGGCCCGTCTCCAGCGCGTCCTCGACGAGCGCATCCGCCCCGCCGTGTACCCCGAGTCCGTGCCGCTGGAAGTGGCGGTGTGGCACGCCCCCGATGAGCCGGTGCCGGTCGCCGAGGGGCTGGCGGCCGAGCCCGAGCCGATCGAGGTCGGCGCCCGCTGGGGTGCTCCCTGGGGGACCAGCTGGTTCCGGGTCACCGGGACCGTCCCCGAGGCATGGGCCGGCCGGACCGTCGAGGCCCTGCTGGACCTCGGCTTCGACGAGAACATGCCCGGCTTCCAGTGCGAGGGCCTGGTGTACCGGCCCGACGGCACCCCGGTGAAGGGCCTCAACCCGCGCAACCAGTGGGTCAGGATCGGCGCGCCCGTCGAGGGCGGCGAGGAGGTGCGGCTGCACATCGAGGCCGCCTCCAATCCCGTCATCCTCGACTACCACCCCTTCCTGCCCACGCAGTTGGGCGACAAGGAGACGGCGGGCAGCGAACCCCAGTACAAGCTCACCCGCATGGACCTCGCCGTCTTCGACGAGACGGTGTGGCAGCTCGTCCTCGACCTGGAGGTGCTCGGGGAGCTGATGCACGAGCTGCCGATGGACTCGGGGCGCCGCTCGGAGATCGTGCGGGCGCTGGACCGGGCCCTGGACGCCGTGGACCTCCAGGACGTGAACGGCACCGCGGCGCAGGCACGGGTACGCCTTGAAACGGTCCTGTCCGAGCCCGCCGTGCCCTCCGCGCACCGCGTCAGCGCGATCGGCCATGCCCACATCGACTCGGCGTGGCTGTGGCCGCTGCGGGAGACGGTACGCAAGGTGGCCCGTACGACGTCCAACATGACCGCTCTGCTGGAGGACGAGCCGGAGTTCGTCTTCGCCATGTCGCAGGCCCAGCAGTGGGCTTGGGTTCGCGACCACCGCCCCGAGGTGTGGGCGCGGGTGAAGAAGGCGGTGGCGGACGGGCGGTTCGTGCCGGCCGGCGGCATGTGGGTGGAGTCGGACACCAACATGCCGGGCTCGGAGGCGATGGCCCGTCAGTTCGTGCACGGCAAGCGGTTCTTCCTCGACGAGTTCGGCATCGAGAACGACGAGGCGTGGCTGCCGGACACCTTCGGCTTCGCCGCCGGACTCCCGCAGATCATCCGGGCGGCGGGCTCCAAGTGGTTGCTGACGCAGAAGATCTCCTGGTCCCAGACCAACAAGTTCCCCCACCACACCTTCCGTTGGGAGGGCATCGACGGCACCCGGATCTTCACCCACTTCCCGCCCGTCGACACCTACAACTGCTCCATGAAGGGCAGCGAGATCGCCCACGCGGCCCGCAACTTCAAGGACAAGGGGGTCGCCCGGCACTCCCTCGCCCCGACCGGCTGGGGTGACGGAGGCGGCGGCACGACCCGCGAGATGGTCGCCAAGGCGGCCCGACTGCGCGACCTCGAAGGCTCGGCGACCGTGGTCTGGGAGACCCCCGCGGAGTTCTTCGAGAAAGCCGAGGCCGAGTACCCCGACGCGCCCGTCTGGGTCGGCGAGCTCTACCTCGAACTCCACCGCGCCACCCTCACCAGCCAGGCCAAGACCAAGCAGGGCAACCGGCGCAGCGAACACCTCCTGCGCGAGGCGGAGCTGTGGGCGGCGACGGCGGCCGTGCGGGCCGGATTCCCTTACCCGTACGAGGAGTTGGACCGCATCTGGAAGACGGTGCTGCTCCACCAGTTCCACGACATCCTGCCGGGATCGTCGATCGCCTGGGTGCACCGCGAGGCACGGCGGACCTACAAGCGCATCGCCGAGGAGCTGACCGCGATCATCGAGGCGGCCCAACGCGCCCTGGCCGGAGAGGGCGTACGGGAGCTGCTGTTCAACTCGGCGCCCCATGCCCGCGACGGTGTCCTCGCGGGCGGCGCGAGCGCACCCACCGCCGAGGGCCGCACCCATCTCACCCCGCGCCTCGCGGGCGGCTTCGTCCTGGACAACGGCCTGCTGAGGGTCGAGATCGACGCCCAGGGACTCGTCGTCTCCGCGTACGACATCGAGGCGGACCGCGAGACGATCGCCCCGGGCGCCGCGGCCAACCTCCTCCAGCTCCACCCGGACTTCCCGAACATGTGGGACGCGTGGGACGTCGACGAGTTCTACCGCAACACGGTGACGGACCTGACGGCGGCAGAGGAGGTCGCGCCCGAGGGAGAGAACGTCCGGATCGTACGGTCCTTCGGCTCGTCCCGCGTCACCCAGGTGCTGTCACTCGCGGCCGGGGAGCGGCGGCTGCTGCTGGACACGGAGGTCGACTGGCACGAGACGGAGAAGTTCCTCAAGCTGGCCTTCCCCCTGGACGTACACGCCGAACGCTATGCCTCCGAGACCCAGTTCGGACACTTCCACCGCCCCACCCACACCAACACCAGCTGGGAGGCGGCCAAGTTCGAGGCCTGCAACCACCGCTTCCTCCACCTGGAGGAACCGGGCTGGGGGGTCGCCGTCACCAACGACTCGACCTACGGCCACGACGTGACCCGCACGGTCCGCACCGACGGCGACCGCGGCACGACGACCACAGTCCGCGCCTCCCTGCTGCGCGCCCCCCGCTTCCCCGACCCCGAGACCGACCAGGGCGTCCACCGCTTCCGGCACGCACTGATCCCCGGGGCGTCCATCGGGGACGCGGTGCGGGAGGGGTGGCGGATCAATCTGCCGGAACGGCGCCTCACGGGTGCTCGGGACGTCGCTCCCCTGGTGAGCGTCGATCACGACGCGGTCGTCGTCACGGCGGTCAAGCTGGCCGACGACGGCAGCGGCGACGTCGTCGTGCGGCTGCACGAGGCGCACGGGGGCCGGGGCAGGGCGACGCTCACCGCGGACTTCGAGGTCGCGGAGGTCGCGGCCACGGATCTGCTGGAGCGGCCGCTGGAGGAAGCCGTGCAGCGCGAGGGAGGTCGGGTGTCGTTGCGGCTGCGGCCGTTCGAGCTGGTGACGCTGCGGATGCGGCGCGCCTGACGGGGCGAGGTGGGGCGGAAGCGGTCCTCGGCGAGAAGGCCGGCGTCAGGGACCCAACTGGCTCCGCAGCCACTGCTCCACCTCCCCCACATGCGCCGCCGCCGCGGCCCGGGCCGCCTCCGGGTCACGCGCCACCAGCGCGCGATGGATCGCGGCATGCTCCCGCCGGGTCCGGGTGAACGCGCCCTCCTCCTGGTAGCCGCGCCAGACGCGGGCGCGGAAGGTGCGGGAGGAGAGGCCGTCGAGGATGGCGGCCATGGTGTCGTTGCCGGCGGACGCCACGATCTCGCGGTGGAAGGCGAGGTCGTGGGCGAGGATCTCCTCGGGGTCGTCGGTGAGGTTCATCGCGGTGAGGTGCTTCTCCACCTCGGCCAGCTGGTCCGGCGTGATGCGGGCCGCTGCCATCGCCGTGGCCGTGGACTCCAGGACGCGCCGCACCTCCAGCAGCTCGACGAGCTGCGGTCCCCGTGAGAGGTCGGCGACCACGCCGAAGGTCTCCAGCAGATCGCCGGCCTCCAGCTGGGTGACGTAGATGCCCGATCCGTGCCGCGCCTCCAGGACCCCCAGGACCGTGAGCGCGCGGATCGCCTCGCGCATGGAGCTGCGGGAGATGCCGAGCTGGACGGCGAGATCCCGCTCGGTGGGCAGCCGCTGTCCCGGTTCCAGCCGGCCCTCGCCGATCATCGCCTTGATCCGGTCGATGGCGCGCTGGGTCACGGTGCCCTTCTGCGGGGCCGTCTCGTCGTCCACGCCATTCCTCCACTCACCGGGTGGCGGAAGTCTAGCCACGGATGTGGTCCGACCACTACGACCCAAACTCCGGGAAATTCGCCACCTGAGGGTGTTCTTTCGACAGAGTGGTCTGATAAGTATGCGGTCATCTGCTCGAACCCGCTCAACGAGGAGCCGTCAGATGCCCGGCAGGACAGTGCGAAAGCGGAACAGGTCTCGGATGGTCGGCGCGGTGGCAGCGGCCGCGGTCGCCTCGCTCGTGCTCGGCGCGTGCGGGAGCACCAAGGACAGCGCCGACTCGGCCGGCGGTGGGGGAGGAGGGGACGGCACCGGCAAGGTCGGGGTGATCCTGCCCCTGCTCACCTCGCCGTTCTGGCAGTCGTACAACGACTACGTCCCGAAGATGGCGAAGTCCGAGGACGTGGACGCGCTGAAGACCGTCAACTCCAACAGCGACCCCTCGCAGCAGATCACCGACATCAACAACCAGCTCAACCAGGGCGTCGAGGGCCTGGTCGTCGCCCCGCTGGACAGCGCCGCCATCGAGGCCGGCCTCGACCAGGCCGAGCGCAAGGGCGTCCCCGTGGTCGCCGTCGACGTCGCGCCCGACAAGGGCAAGGTCGCCATGGTCGTCCGCGCCAACAACGTCGCCTACGGCGAGAAGGCCTGCGACTACCTCGGCAAGCAGATCCCCTCCGGCAAGGTCGTGCAGATCATGGGCGACCTCGCCTCGGTCAACGGCCGGGACCGCTCGGAGGCGTTCCGCGCCTGTCTGAAGAAGAACTTCCCCAAGCTGAAGGTGCTGGAGATCCCCGCCAAGTGGGAGTCCGACACCGCGGCCTCCAAGCTGGACACCCTCCTGAACGCCAACCCCGACATCAAGGGCATCTACATGCAGGCCGGCGGCGTCTACCTCGCGCCGACGCTCCAGACCCTGAAGTCGAAGGGGATGCTGAAGAAGGCGGGCCAGTCGGGCCACATCACGATCGTCTCCAACGACGGCATCCCGCAGGAGTACGACGCCATCCGCAAGGGCGAGATCGACGCCACCGTCTCCCAGCCCGCCGACCTGTACGCCAAGTACGGCATGTACTACATCAAGGCGGCGATGCAGGGGAAGACGTTCCAGCCCGGCCCCACCGACCACGACTCCACGATCGTCAAGCTGCCCAGCGGCATCCTGGAGGACCAGCTGCCCGCGCCCCTGGTCACCAAGGAGAACGTCGACGACCCCGAGCTGTGGGGCAACACGGTCCAGTGACGACGGCACTCGTTGAAGCGCACGGCATCGTCAAGCGCTACGGCCCCACCACCGCCCTCGCCGACGGCAGGCTCACCGTCCTGCCCGGCGAGTCCCACGCCCTCGTCGGCCGCAACGGCGCCGGCAAGTCGACCCTGGTCACCGTCCTCACCGGCCTCCAGGCGCCCGACGAGGGCGAGGTCCGCTTCGACGGCGAGCCCGCACCCGCGCTCGCCGACCGGGACGCGTGGCGCCGCAAGGTCGCCTGCGTCTACCAGAAGCCGACCGTCGTCCCCGAACTCACCGTCGCCGAGAACCTGTTCATCAACCGGCAGCCCCTCAAGGGCCGTTTCATCAGCTGGCGCCGCCTCAGAGAAGAGGCCGCCGCACTCCTCGACACCTGGGACGTGCGCGTCGACCCGGAGGCCCGCACCGCCGACCTCAAGGTCGAGGACCGCCAAATGGTGGAGATAGCCCGGGCGTTGAGCTTCGGCGCCCGCTTCATCGTCCTCGACGAACCGACCGCCCAGCTCGACAACCGGGAGATCGAGCGGCTCTTCGCCCGGATGCGGGCCCTCCAGGAGAACGGCGTCACCTTCCTGTTCATCTCCCACCATCTCCAGGAGGTCTACGAGGTCTGCCAGACGGTCACCGTCCTGCGGGACGCCCGCTGGATCACCACGGCCCCCGTGGCCGACATGCCCCGCGCGGCCCTCGTCGAGGCCATGGCCGGGGAGACCGTGGCCGAGCAGACGGTGGCGGCGAGGGACGTGGACAGCACCGCACCCGTCGTCCTGGAGGCGCGTGGCCTCACCTCGGACGCCTACCAGGACGTCGACCTGACCGTGCGCCGAGGCGAGGTCGTCGGGCTCGCCGGCATCAGCGGCAGCGGCAAGACCGAGCTCGCCGAATCGTTCACGGGACTGCACACACCCACCAGCGGCACGGCACGACTCGAAGGCGAGCAGCTGCCGTTCGGGGACGTGCGCAAGTCCCTGGAGGCCGGTGTCGGCTGCGTCCCGCGCGACCGGCACGGCCAGGGCCTGGTGTTCGGCATGACCATCGGCGACAACGCCACCATGACCGTCCTGGACCGGCTCGGCCGCTTCGGCTTCGTCGGCAGCGACCGCAAGCGCGGCTTCGCCACCGAGCTGATCGAACGGCTCGACATCCACACCGAGGGCCCCGACCAGCCCGTCTCCGACCTCTCCGGCGGCAACGCGCAGAAGGTCGTCATGGCCCGCGCCCTCGCCTCCGACCCCCGCCTGCTGGTGCTCATCAACCCCACCGCGGGCGTCGACGTGAAGTCCAAGGAATCCCTGCTGTCCCGTGTGGACACCGCGAGGCAGGACGGGACAGCCGTACTCGTCGTCTCCGACGAACTCGACGACCTCCGGCGCTGCGACCGCGTCCTCGTCCTCTTCCACGGCCGCGTGGTCGCCGAACACCCGGCGGGCTGGCACGACCACGAGCTGATCGCCTCCATCGAAGGAGTGGACCATGGCTGACACCAAGGCGGCCCGACCGCTCACGCCCGTACAAGCCCTGGCCCCCCGCTCGGCCCGTACGGTCCTGCTCCGCCGCGCCCGCGAACTCGCCCTCGTCCCCGCCCTGTTGGTACTCGTGGTGCTGGGCACGATCGTCAACGACTCGTTCCTCACCGAACGCAACCTGATCTCGATCCTCGGCGCCTCCGCCGCGCTCGCGATGGTCGTGCTCGCCGAGTCGCTGGTGCTGATCACCGGCAAGTTCGACCTGTCCCTGGAGTCCGTCGTCGGTATCGCGCCCGCCGTGGGCGCGCTGCTCGTGCTGCCGGCCGCACAGTCCGGCTGGGGCACCGAACTCCCGGCCGCACTGGCCCTGTTCGCGGTTCTGCTGGTGGGCGCGGCCGTCGGCGCGTTCAACGGCGTCCTCGTCGTCAAGTTCAAGCTCAACGCGTTCATCGTGACGCTCGCGATGCTGATCGTGCTGCGCGGACTGCTGGTCGGCGCGACCAAGGGCAAGACGCTGTTCGGGATGCCCGACAGCTTCTACTCCCTGGCGACCACCACCTTCCTGACCGTCCCGATGTCCGTGTGGGTCGCGGCGATCGCCTTCGCGGTCGCCGGACTCGTCCTGAAGTACCACCGCGTCGGCCGTGCCCTGTACGCCATCGGCGGCAACGCCGACGCGGCCCGCGCCGCCGGTATCCGCGTCGAACGCGTCATGCTCGGCGTGTTCGTGGTCGCGGGCACCCTGGCCGCGGTCGGCGGGATCATGCAGACCGGGTACGTGGGCGCGATCAGCGCCAACCAGGGCAACAACATGATCTTCACCGTGTTCGCGGCCGCGGTGATCGGCGGCATCAGCCTCGACGGCGGCAAGGGCACCATGTTCGGCGCCCTGACCGGCGTCCTCCTGCTCGGCGTCGTCCAGAACCTGCTCACCCTCGCCCAGGTCCCGTCCTTCTGGATCCAGGCCATCTACGGCGGAATCATCCTGCTCGCCCTGATCATCGCCCGTGTGACGACCGGCCGGGCCCAGGACTGACCCGCCCGCTCCCACGACCCCGACCGAGAGGCCCTCAGTGTCACCGACCCCCGTCCGCATCACAGCGGTCGACACCTACGACATCCGTTTCCCGACCTCGCGCGAGCTCGACGGCTCCGACGCGATGAACCCGGACCCCGACTACTCGGCCGCGTACGTCGTCCTGCGCACCGACGGGACCGACGGACACGAGGGGCACGGCTTCAGCTTCACCATCGGGCGGGGCAACGAGGTCCAGGTGGCCGCCATCCACGCGCTCAGGCACCACGTGGTCGGCCGGGACGTCGGCGAACTCTGCGCGGACCCGGGGACCCTCAACCGCGACCTGATCGGCGACAGCCAGCTGCGCTGGCTCGGCCCCGAGAAGGGCGTGATGCACATGGCGATCGGCGCCGTCATGAACGCCGTATGGGACCTGGCCGCCAAACGCGCCGACAAACCGTTGTGGCGGCTGCTCGCCGACGCCGACCCCGAGTGGCTGGTCGCCCAGATCGACTTCCGCTATCTCACGGACGCCCTCACCCCCGAAGAGGCGCTGGACATCCTCCGCAAGGGCCGGGAGGGCGCCGCGGAACGCACGGCCGCGCTGCTGGAGCGCGGCTACCCCGCCTACACCACCTCCCCGGGCTGGCTCGGCTACAGCGACGAGAAGCTCACCCGGCTCGCCAACCAGGCCGTCGCCGACGGCTTCCGGCAGATCAAGCTGAAGGTCGGCGCGGACCTCGACGACGACATCCGGCGCTGCCGCGTCGCCCGCAGGGTCGTCGGCCCCGGCATCCGCGTCGCCATCGACGCCAACCAGCGCTGGGACGTCGACGACGCGATCCGCTGGACCGAGGCCCTCGCCGAGTTCGACCCCTACTGGATCGAGGAGCCCACCAGCCCCGACGACATCCTCGGCCACGCGGCGATCCGCCGGGCCGTCGCCCCGGTGAAGGTGGCCACCGGCGAGCACGTCCAGAACCGGGTCGTCTTCAAGCAGCTCCTCCAGGCCGGCGCCCTCGACGTCGTCCAGATCGACGCGGCCCGCGTCGGCGGCGTCCACGAGAACCTCGCGATCCTCCTCCTCGCCGCGAAGTTCGGCGTACCGGTGTGCCCGCACGCCGGCGGCGTCGGTCTGTGCGAACTTGTCCAACACCTGTCGATGTTCGACTTCGTGGCGGTCACCGGTACCACCGAGGACCGGGTCATCGAGTACGTCGATCATCTGCACGACCACTTCCTCGACCCGGTGGTGATCAGGGAAGGTCACTACACGACACCCACCGCGCCGGGCTTCTCGGCCGCCATGAAGACCGAGTCGATCGCGCGGTACACATTCCCGGACGGTGCCTTCTGGGCGGCGGACCTCTCCGAGCGGAAGAAGGGACGGGCTGCATGAACGACTTCGAGGGTCTCAAGGCGCTGGTGACGGGGGGCGCCTCCGGCATCGGCCGGTCCACGGCCGAACTCCTGGCCGCACGCGGCGCCCGGGTCGCCGTCCTCGACCTGGACCCCTCGTCGGTGGCGGAGCCGCTGCTCGGCTTCAAGGCGGACGTCACCGACGACACCTCGGTGCGCGAGGCGGTCGCCGCCGCCGTCGCGGAGCTCGACGGCCTCGACATACTGGTCAACAACGCGGGCATCGGCGCCCAGGGCACCGTCGAGGACAACGACGACACCGAGTGGCACCGCGTCCTGGACGTCAACGTCGTCGGCATGGTCCGCGCCGCCCGTGCCGCACTTCCGCACCTGCGCGGATCCCGGCATGCGGCCATCGTCAACACCTGCTCCATCGCCGCCACCGCGGGCCTCCCGCAACGCGCCCTCTACAGCGCGACCAAGGGCGCCGTGTACTCCCTCACCCTCGCGATGGCCGCCGACCACGTCCGCGAGGGCATCCGCGTCAACTGCGTCACCCCCGGCACCGCCGACACCCCCTGGATCGGCCGCCTCCTCGGCAAGGCCCCCGACCCCGCCGCCGAACGCGCCGCCCTGGAGGCCCGCCAGCCCACCGGCCGGCTGGTTTCGGCGGACGAGGTGGCGGGCGCCATCGCCTACTTGGCGAGCCCGCTGTCCGGCGCCACCACCGGCACCTCCCTCGCGGTCGACGGCGGCATGCAGGGCCTGCGACTGCGCCCGGCGGGCCAGTGAGCACCCCGCGCGGACTGGGCTTCGGGGCCGCCGGCATCGGCAACCTCTTCACCGAGGTCACCGACGAGCAGGCGTACGCGGCCGTGTCCGCCGCCTGGCAGCGCGGCATCCGCTACTACGACACCGCGCCCCACTACGGCATCGGCCTCTCCGAACGCCGCCTCGGCGCGGCCCTGCGCGAGCACCCGCGCGAGGAGTACACGCTCTCGACGAAGGTCGGCCGCCGCCTGGAACCGTGGAGCGGCGGCGGTGACGACCTCGTGAACGGCTTCGCAGTCCCCGCCACCCACCGCCGTGTCTGGGACTTCACCGAGGACGGCATCCGGCGCACCCTGGACGCCAGTCTGGAACGGCTCGGTGTCGACCGCGTCGACGTCGTCTACCTCCACGACCCCGACGACTTCGCCGAAGCGGCCTTCCGGGAGGGCTACCCGGCCCTGGAGAAGCTCCGCTCGGAGGGCGTGGTCGGGGCGATCGGCGCCGGCATGAACCAGACGGAGATGCTCACCCGGTTCGTGCGCGACACCGACGTGGACGTGGTGCTCTGCGCGGGCCGCTACACCCTGCTGGACCAGAGCGCGCTGACCGACCTGCTGCCCGCGGCCCTGGCACACGGCACCTCCGTCGTCGTCGGCGGCGCCTTCAACTCCGGCCTGCTGGCCGACCCGCGCCCCGGCGCGACGTACGACTACACCAGCGCTCCGCCCGAGTTGCTGGACCGGGCCCTGCACCTGAAGTCCGTAGCCGACCGCCACGGCACCACCCTGCGGGCCGCCGCCCTGGCCTTCTGCGCGGCCCATCCGGCGGTGACCAGCGTCCTCGTGGGCGCCCGGTCGGCCGCCGAAGTCCACGACTGCGCCGACCAGTTCGAGACCGCGGTGCCACCGGAGTTCTGGCAGGAGCTGAGGGACACCGGATTCCTGCCGGCGGAGGAGAGGTCATGAGAGTCGCCCTGCACACCAAGGTCCGCGCCGACCGCGTCGCCGAGTACGAGGCGGCCCACCGCGAGGTCCCGAAGGAGCTCACCGACGCGATCCGCGCCGCCGGCGCCACCTCCTGGACCATCTGGCGCAGCGGCACCGACCTCTTCCACGTCCTGGAGTGCGAGGACTACGGCCGGCTCCTCGCCGAGCTGGAGAAACTCCCCGTCAACGTCGCCTGGCAGGCCCGCATGGCCGAGCTCCTCGACGTCGTGCACGACTACTCCGAGGAGGGCGCGGCCGCCGGCCTGCCCGTCGTATGGGAGCTGCCGTGACCGTCGACGCGCACCACCACCTCTGGGACCTGGCGGTGCGCGACCAGGACTGGATCGCCGGGGACAGCCCGATCCGGCGGGACTTCACCATGGCGGACCTCGCGCCCGAGGCGGCCGCCGCGGGGGTCGACCGGACCGTACTCGTCCAGACGATCACCGTCGCCGAGGAGACCCCGGAGTTCCTGGAACTCGCGGACACCCATGACCTCATCGCGGGCGTCGTCGGCTGGACCGACCTCACCCGCCCCGACATCGCCGACGAACTGGCCCGCCTCAGGGAACTCCCCGGCGGCCGCTACCTCAAGGGCATCCGCCACCAGGTCCAGGGCGAACCGGACCCGCGGTGGCTGCTCAGACCTGACGTACGGCGGGGCCTCGCCGCCGTGGCCGGGGCGGGTCTGGTCTACGACCTTCTCGTCCTGCCCCACCAACTGCCCGCCTGCGTCGAGGCGGCCGCGTCCCTTCCCCAACTCACCCTCGTCCTGGACCACTTGGGCAAGCCCCCCATCGCCTCCGGCACCCTCGAACCCTGGGCCACCGACCTCCGCGCCCTCGCCGCACACCCCAACACGGTCGCCAAGCTCTCCGGCCTGGTCACCGAGGCCGACCCCACCACCTGGACCGTCGACGACCTGCGCCCCTACACCGACGTCGCCCTGGACGCCTTCGGCCCGGACCGCCTGATGTTCGGCTCGGACTGGCCGGTGTGCCGCCTGGCGGCGCCGTACGGCGAAGTGCTGGACGCCGCACGTGAGTTGACGGGCCCGGACACCCGGATCCTCGAGACGACCGCCACCCGCGTCTACGACCTCTGAGACACCCCCGCCAGCCTGGTCGGCGGCAGATACTCCCGCACATACGTCCGCTCCCAGCACGCCCCCGTCTCCCGCAGCTCGCGCCAGCTCGTGTACCGGTAGCGGAAGAGGCGGGCGCGGATGTAGCGGGGCGGGGCGTCGGGCGGGAAGGGCGAGCGGCGCAGCAGCTTGAGGGTGTCGCGGTCGTTCTCCAGGAGCCGTTCCACGAAGGTGCCGAACCACGGACCGGCGTAGGACGGGGACAGCGCGGCGAACCACATCAGCCAGTCCAGACGCAGGTGGTACGGCGCGAACTGACGCGGCCAGCGCCGGGGGTCGCCGGGCTTGCCCTTGAACTCGTACTCCCGCCAGTCCGAGTCCTCGCGCGCCACCTCGTCGGCCGTGCCCTCGACCACCACCTCGTACCGGAACCGGCTGACGCTGCCGAACGCCCCGTAGGTGTTGACCAGATGGAGCGGGTCGAAGGAGCGGTTCATGATCTGGCGGCGGGAGATCATGTTCGTCACCGGGTGGTAGCTGAGGTACGCGATCAGCGCGGCGACGGCCAGGACCACGATCTCGTACCAGAGCGGGGCGGCGGGCAGCGAGGGCGGATCGCCCGGGAGCTCCAGCGCCGAGACCGCGAGCACGATCGTGATCCAGTTCAGCCAGGAGAAGTTGCCCGACAGGACCAGCCACAGCTGGGTGGCGATCATCAGGGACGCGGCCGCCGTGGCGATCGGCTGCGGGGTGAACAGCAGGACGGGGACGACGAGTTGGGTCACGTGGTTCGCCGCCACCTCCGCCCGGTGCAGCGGACGCGGGAGATGGTGGAAGAACCAGCTCAGCGGGCCCGGCATCGGCTGGGTCTCGTGGTGGTAGTCGAGGCAGGTCAGCTTCCGCCAGCAGGCGTCGCCCCGCATCTTGATCAGCCCCGCGCCGAACTCCACCCGGAACAGGATCCAGCGCAGCAGGAACAGCACCAGGATCGGCGGGGCCACCTCGTCGTTGCCGAGGAACACGGCGAGGAAGCCGACCTCCAGGAGCAGGGACTCCCAGCCGAAGCCGTACCAGGTCTGGCCGACGTTGACGATCGACAGGTACAGCGCCCAGGGCAGCAGCCACAGCACCATGGCGCCCCACAGCGGGAGCCGGGAGTCCAGGCCCGCCAGCAGCGCCGCCGAGACCGCGCAACCCGACCATGCGCAGGCCGCGAAGAAGCGGTCCGAGTAGTGGAGTTGGAACAGGCTCGGTGCCGCCTTGAAAGGGATCCGCCGGACGTAACGCGGGATGGGCAGCATGCCGCGCGCGCCGAGCAGGGCCCGGAACTGCAGGGCCGCCGTCAGGAACGCGACGAGGTACACGCCGGCCAGGGCCCGCTGGAAGACCAGCCGGCTCAGCCAGTAGTCGGGTGCGGTGAACCAGTCCACGACCGTGCTCCTGCCTTCATTGTCGCGCCGGAACCCTATGTCACGCTCCGTGTACCGTGCCTCCGCTTGCGTAACCCAAGTGAGTGAAGCAGACAATGGTGACGAACTGCCCGGCATGAGGCGGGAGAGCACGGTGCGTCCATCCACCGGAACCTTCGTCACGGCCTGCGCGCTCGCGACGGCGCTGATCGTCGTCGGCTGCGTCGGCTCCGGCGACGAGAACACGAATTCCAGCGGAGAACTCTTTCTCCAGCCGGTCGCGGCCCAGGGCCCCGACCCCTTCACGGACTCGACGGCGACCCCGACGGCCACACCGTCGCCCGTCACCCGAACGCAGCAACCGGCCCAGCCGGGCGTGCGGTCGATCTCCGGCGGCACACCCGGCCTGTACGGCGGCACCGTCGGGTCCGGCAGCTGCGATGTGAACCGGCAGATCGGCCACCTCACGGCGGACCCGGCCAAGGGGCGGGCCTTCGCGCGGGTCGAGGGCATCTCCCAGGGCTCGATCCCGTCGTATCTGCGCTCCCTGACCTCGGTCGTGCTGCGCGCCGACACCCGTGTCACCAACCACGGTTACCGGGACGGGCGCACCACCACCTACCAGTCCGTCCTCCAGAGCGGCACGGCCGTCCTCGTCGACGCCCGGGGTGTGCCGCGCGTCCGCTGCGCCTGCGGCAACCCGCTCACGCCCGCGCGGGAGAGCAGCGGCGCCACGACCACCAGCGGGCGCGCGTGGCCCGGCTACCGGCACGCCCAGGTGGTCGTGGTGGCCCCGGCGCCCCGGGCGGTCACCCACATCACGATCATCAACATCGTCGACAACACCTGGATCGAACGGCGCTGCGGGCACGACACCCGGTACGACCACGTCGTACCGCGCCCGGAGCCGCTGGCGCCGGCATCGACGCACCCGCCGAGCCCGTCCCGGAGCGAGTCCGGCGTGAGTCCGAGTGCGGGCCTGAGCGCGAGCCCGAGCACCGGGAACTCCGTGCCGGAAGTGCCGGAGTTGCCTGAAAGGCCGACGACCGACTGCGTGACCCCGACCGTCACCGTCACCCCGGGCGTCCCCACCACCCCCGGCGTCCCCGTCACCGAGGACCCCGCCTGCCCCGCCGCCACGGCCACGGCGACACCGCCGACCGCGACGGTGCCCGACGGACCCACGATCGAGGACCCGTCGGTCACCGAGGAGGAGACCGGCGCTGAGACCGGCCCCGAGACCGTCCCGGACACCCCCGACGTACCCGACGGCGGCGGTCTGATCCCCGACAGCCCAGACGAGCCGACGACCACCGACAGCATCTTCGACAGCCCCACCGCCGTGCTGGAAAGCTGACGCCCACCAGTCGAAGAATCACACAAACCCTGGCAAGGTGGCCCCATGGTTGATCGGGGAGCGAGCGCCCTGTCACTCCCGGACGACTGGCCCGCCCACCCGGACCCGATCCTGGCGCTCAACCGCATGGGCAGCTTCGACTGGGACCTGGACACCGGTCTGTTCCACATGGACGCCCAGGCCCACGAGGTCTTCGACCTGCGCCCCGACGAATACGACGGCCACCCCGAGACCCTCGCGATCCGGGTTCCGTCCCCGGAGGGCTACCGGCTCGACGCCCTGGTCTCCCAGGCCATGAAGGACGGCAGCGAGAACTACGGCACCTACTTCCGCATCCGCTGCCGCAACGGCTCGCTGCGCTGGACCCACACCCAGGGCTACATCCGGCGCGACGAGACGGGCCGCCCGCGCCGCATCGTCGGCATCGTGCGCGACGCCACCCAGGAGGTCCAGGACCTGGAGGACCGCCGCAGACGGGCCAGCCGCGACGAGGCCCGGCAGGAGCAGACCAACGTCGTCCAGCTCACCACGGCCGCCCTCGCCTACGCCCGCACCGTCGACGACGTCATCGACGTCCTCAAGGACACCCACGGCCTCACCCATCTCGGCGCCACCAGCCTGGTGATGGGACTGGTCGAGGCCGGCCGGATCAGACTGGTCGCGGAGGGCCCCGCGGGCAGCTTCGTCCCCGGGACCGACGTCACCCGCATCGACGAGCCGTACCCGATGAGCGAGGTCGTGCGCACCCTGACCCCGCGCTTCATCGAGTCGCCGCAGGAGTTCGCCGAGCGCTATCCGCTGCTGTGGCCGCACATCACCGACCTCAACATCACCGCGGCCGCCTATCTGCCGCTGATCGCCCAGGCCCGGCCCATCGGCGCCATGGGCCTGCTCTACAGCGACCGGAGCGGCTTCTCGCCCGAGGACCGCAACGTCCTCGTCGCGCTGGGCTCCAGCATCGCGCAGAGCCTTCAGCGGGCCATGTTCTACGAGCAGGAGAAGGACCTCGCCAGCGGGCTCCAGCAGGCCATGCTGCCGCGCACCATCCCCAGCGTGCGCGGCGCCGACGTCGCCGTCCGCTACCGCTCGGCCGCCTTCGGCCGGGACATCGGCGGCGACTGGTACGACCTCATCCCGCTGCCCGGCGGCCGGGTCGGCGCCGTCATCGGCGACGTCCAGGGCCATGACACCCACGCCGCCGCCGTCATGGGCCAGCTGCGGATCGTCCTGCGCGCGTACGCCGCCGAGGGGCACACCCCCGCCACCGTGATGGCCCGCGCCTCCGTCTTCCTGCACGAACTGGACACCGACCGCTTCGCGACCTGCCTGTACGCCGAGGCCGACCTCGCCACCGGAGTCGTCCAGGTCGTGAGGGCAGGCCATATCGACCCCCTCGTACGGCAGGCCGACGGCAGCTGCCGCCGCGTCCCCGTCGAGGGCGGGCTGCCGCTCGGGCTGTCCGCCGAGTTCGGGCGCCTGGAGTACCCCGTCGGCACGGTCGAGCTGGATCCCGGCAACACGCTGATGCTGTGCACCGACGGCCTGGTCGAGACGCCCGGCGCCGACCTCGACGACGGCATGCAGACCCTCACCGCGCTCATCGCCGCCGGCCCCGCGGACGTCCGCGACCTCGCCGACCTGCTCATCGACGTGGCCGAGGAACGCGGCGGAGACGACGACGTGGCCCTGCTCCTGCTGCGCCGCCGGGGCCTGGACGCCCCGCAGTCCGGCGGCCGCCTCCAGCAGCACGTCGCCTCGGGCGATCCGGAGGCGCTGGCCGAGGCCCGGCACATGATCCGCGCGGCGGTGCGGGCCTGGGGCGCCCGGGACCGGGCCGACGAGATCGAGCTGGTCGCCGACGAACTGGTCACCAACGCCCTCATGCACACCGAGGGCTCCGCCATCGTCACCCTGCGGGTCCTGGCCGGCTCCGACCGCCGCCTGCGCGTCGAGGTCGAGGACTCCTCCAGCGCGCTGCCGCGCCGCCGCGAGGCGGGGGAGTCGGGGGTCTCGGGACGGGGCCTGCTCCTGGTCGACCTGCTCACCGACGTGTGGGGCGTGGAGGCGCGGGGCGGCGGCAAGTGCGTGTGGTGCGAGTTCGTGGTGCGGGAGCGGAGCTGAGCACTCCGGCCCCCGGTGGCACTCTGGACGTATGCCGGAACTCCCCGAGGTCGAAGCGCTCAAGGACTTCCTGACCGAGAACCTGGTCGGCCACGAGATCGTGCGGGTGCTGCCCGTGGCGATCAGCGTCCTGAAGACGTACGACCCTCCGCTGACCGCCGTGGAGGGCCACGAGGTCACCGCGGTGCACCGGCACGGCAAGTTCCTTGACCTCGTCACCGACGGCGGCCCGCACCTCGTGACCCACCTGGCCCGCGCCGGCTGGCTGCATTGGAAGGACCGCCTCCCCGACGGCCCGCCCCGCCCCGGCAAGGGCCCCCTCGCGCTGCGGGTGGCCCTGGAGACGGGCGCCGGCTTCGACCTGACCGAGGCGGGCACCCAGAAGCGCCTCGCGGTGTACGTCGTCCAGGACCCGCAGGACGTCCCGGGCGTGGCCCGGCTCGGCCCCGACCCGCTCGCGGACGGTTTCGACGAGCAGCGGTTCGCGGACCTGCTGAAGGACGAACGCCGCCGGCTCAAGGGCGCCCTGCGCGACCAGAGCCTGATCGCCGGAGTCGGCAACGCCTACAGCGACGAGATCCTCCACGCGGCGAGGATGTCCCCCTTCAAGCTGGCCTCCTCCCTCACCCCGGCGGAGACGGGACGTCTGTACGAGGCCTTGAGAAGCACCCTGACAGAGGCGGTCGAACGCTCCCGCGGGGTGGCGGCCGGCCGGCTGAAGGCCGAGAAGAAGAGCGGTCTGCGGGTCCACGGCCGTACCGGCGAACCCTGCCCCGTGTGCGGCGACACCGTCCGCGAGGTCTCCTTCAGCGACTCCTCCCTCCAGTACTGCCCGACCTGCCAGACGGGCGGCAGGCCACTGGCGGACCGCAGGATGTCGCGGCTGCTCAAGTAGCGCGTCAGCCGTGCCGGGTGTCGTGTCCGTAGGCCACCGGCGCGCCCGTGAACGCGTCGAGGAGGACCCGTTCGCCGAGCTCCCGCTCCAGCTTCACGGTCACGTTCTCCATGAGCAGGTTGGCGGTGCACGAACCGTCGTTCGCTCCGACGATCGCCGCGGTCAGGACCACGCTGCCGTCGGTCTCCAGGGCGCGCACGGAGGGCCCGTCGTCGCAGGCGCCGTGGCCCGCGAGGACGGTGACGGACCGGCCGTCCGCACTGGTCCTGATGAACTGTTCGAGCGGCATCAGCGAGTCCATGGGGGTCTCCCGGGCGGGCCCGATCGGCGACTTGGGAAGTTCCGAGGGCTCGATGGCGACGCGCTTGAGCGGGGTGTCGTACCCCTTCAGCGTGAACAGCCAGGCCGGGACGGTGGCCGGGCCCCGGCTGGTGACCAGGGTCGTCTCGCCCAACTTCGCCTTGGTCACGGTCAGATGCGGTCCCTCGCCGCCGCCGCGGGCCACGCTGTCGTAGGCCTGCCGCGCGTCCATGAGGGGCAGGGTGAGCGAACCGCCGCCGCGCCACTCGACCTTGCCCTTCTCGGGTGAGGTGGTGGGCAGTTCACCGTCGAGGACGAAGTTCTGGTTGCCGTAGGCCGTCTTGTCGGCCGTGTTACGGAAGGCGTTGTCGGGCAGCTGGACCACGTCCGCCATCGGGTAGTAGCCCTTGCGCCACACCTCGGCGGCCCGCGAGCCGTCCCAGGCGTCGGCGACCTTCTGGGCCCGGGAGTCGGTATCACGGGTCTGGGACCGTGAGGAGCCGTGTTCGCTGCCGCAGCCGGCGAGGAGCAGTGCGAACGGAACCAATAGACCGACAGCTTGTGCGACGCGTGTACGCATGTGTTCCCCCAGGACCGAACGGTTGTCGCTCCTGAGACGCCGGAACCGTGCCGCGCGTTCGCCCTCAGCCGGATGCGAGTGTCACCAGGTGCTCGCCGTCGGTGGTGCGGACCTCGTAGCGGGCGATCTGGTCGGGGTGGTAGGACGAGGCGCCGTTCATGACGAGCTCACGGGCGTCGTGGCGCGGGACGCTCCAGGTGGTGACCGTCTCCTCGGTGCCGTCGTGGCCGACGATCACCAGGAGACAGGTGCGGGGGCCCGCCCCGTCCTTCACCTTGAGCTCCACCTGGGTGCCCGCGGTCTCGTCCGCGGCCGTGACCTGGGCCCATACCCCGGACCGCGCGTCGGTCGCCTCGATCTGCTGGGCCTTGCCCCCGCCGCCTCCGGCGGCGACGACGATCCCGGGTCCGGCCACCGCGAACGCGACGGTCGCCGCCACGGCGCACAGGAACCGCCTGCGTCCGGACCGATGGCGCGCCCCGACCTCGGAGAGCAGCCGGTCCAGCATCCGGGGGCCGGGCTTGGCCAGCGGACTCACGAACTGCGGGGTGGAGCGCCGGTACAGCATCAACTGACGGGTTATGGGGCCGAATTCGGTGACGTGCGCCGCGCACCGAGGGCACTCCATGAGGTGATCCTCGAAGCGGAAGGCGTCCGCCTCTTCCAGCACGCCGAGCGCGTACGCGGCGACGTCGCGATGCCTCTCCTGGGACCTCATGCGGAATCCTCGTGCCGTTGGGTGGGGGTGGGGTTACTCCTTGCTCCCACCCGTACGCAGCGGACCGTCGAATCACTCAAGCCCCGCGCAGAATCGCAACCTTTGGATTCGGAGCCGCCCGGCGCGAGGATTGGTCCCGTTCGAAAAAAGTCCGGGACCGCTCCCTGCACGGCCGTGCGCGGCCGGAACCCGAGGCCGGGCACGGCTCAGAACAGATGGATGGCGAGATGCCCGAGCGGCAGCCCGAGCTGCCAGGCCTTCGTCCACACCTGCGGACCCTCGTCCTCCCCGATGCCCGAGCCGCCGCCCGGCACCGCGTTGAGGTCCGGGGCGAGGAGCTCGGTCTCCTCCAACCATTGCCAGGCCACCTCGGCCAGGTCCAGATCGGGCGAGGGCGCCCCGGATTCGATCGCCTCGGCCGCGAGCCCCGCCATGCGCTCGCGCACCCAGTCCTGCCACGGCTGGTCGTACGCGGTCAGGGACAGCCAGGTCTCCAGCTGGGAGACGACCCGGATGCCGGACAGCTCGCCGTCGGTGTCGGACAGGAAGATGGTCAGCGCCAGGGCGTCGCGCCCGGCGCGGAACTCGAAGGACGTCGGCGGCATCAGATCGCCGGTCCGCAGCAGCTCGTCGGCGATGTACTCGGCGTACAACCAGGCCATGGGGACGGTGAGTTCACCGCCGCCGGCGCCGTCCGTGCTCTCTTGACCTCTGTGCAGCATCCCTTCCTGCCTTCCTCCGGTGCGTGCGCGTCGCCCGTTGCCGGGCCCCAGTGCGGAACACGGATGAAGACAGCCGATTACTCAACCATGGTCCTCAGCAAGGCGCTTTACGAAGGCTTTGCCGCAACATGGGTTTCAGCGCAGGTCGGCCGCATATCCGGGCAGGACCCGGCGCAGGGCACGCAGCGCGTAGTACGCGCGGGACTTCACGGTACCGGGCGGAATCCCGAGGGCTGCCGCGGCCTCCGCCACACTCGCACCCTGGAAATACACCAGCACCAGGACTTCACGGTGCTCCGGAGTGAGTGTCTTCACAGCCTCGCGCACATCGAGGGCCGCCGCCGCCCGTTCGGCGTGATCGGCGCAGACCCGCGCGTTCTCCAGGATCGCGTCCCCGACCTCGGGCGGCCGCGCCTGCCGGGCCCGCCGTGCGTCGATCGCCAGCCGCCGTCCCACGGTCAGCAGCCAGGGGCGTACGGAGTCGAAGTCGTCCGCGCGCAGCGCCTCGGGATGCTGCCAGGCCCGTACGAGGGTCTCCTGGACGAGGTCCTCGGCGCGCTGCCGGTCTCCGTCGCACAGCCGCAGCAGCAATGCGAAGAGCGGCCGGCCGTGCTCCCGCTGCAGTGCGGCGAGCTCGTGCTCGGCGGTCGTCCCGTTCGTGAGCGTGGTTCCGGCCGTCATGGCCGTATGGCATCGCAGCGTGACCGCGAGGGACAGGGCGCGCACCCGGATCTGCGGCGGACGGTCGATCGCGTCGACGAACGGTACGACGAACGGTTCCCTCCACATCGCCCATAGGGCGAAGGAACATGCCCGGGCAGTTTGCGGCTGTGCTCATCTTCGTACGTATTTGTGCGTAAATATGATCACAGTGGGGTGAGCTGATGATTGCACGCAGACGACAGGTGGCCCTGGCCCTCACGGCCCTCCTGGCCGCGGGCGCCGCCTGCCAGGCCCAGGACCACGAATCTCCCGAACGCCCCGGCCGTCCGGCCCCGTCCGCCGACGGGTCCCGCGGCTTCACACTCGTCGCCTCCGGCGACGTCCTCCCGCACAGCTCCATCATCGACCGCGCCCGCTTCGACGCGGGCGGCACCGGTTACGACTTCCGCCCGATGCTCTCCGGCGTCGAGCCGCTGGTCTCCCGCGCCGATCTGGCGCTGTGTCACATGGAGACCGTCTACGGCGCCGACGGCGACTACACCGGATACCCCGCCTTCAAGTCCCCGCCCGAAGTCGCCCAGGGCCTCGCCGCCACCGGCTACGACGGCTGCTCCACCGCCTCCAACCACAGCCTCGACGACGGCGCCCAGGGCATCGGCCGCACCCTCGACGCCCTCGACCGCCAGGGCGTACGGCACGCCGGCAGTGCCCGCACCGAGGCCGAGGCGCGGACCGTCACGGTGCTGAGCGCGGGCCCGGCGAAGGTCGCCCACCTCGCGTACACCTACGACACCAACGGCTACCCCCTGCCGCCGGGGCAGCCCTGGGCCGTCAATCTCATCGACGAGGGCAGGATCCTCGCCGACGCCCGCGCCGCCCGGCAGGCCGGCGCCGACGTGGTCGTCGTCTCCGTGCACTGGGGCACCGAATGGCAGGACGCCCCCGACGACCGGCAGCTCACGCTGGCCCGCTCCCTCACCGCGGCCCGCACGGACGGCCGCCCCGACATCGACCTGATCCTCGGCACCCACGCCCATGTCCCGCAGGCCTACGAGAAGGTCAACGGCACCTGGGTGGTCTACGGCATGGGCGACCAGGTCGCCGGCGAGATGTTCAACCACCTGGGCGCACAGGACCCGCGCGGCAACCAGTCCACCATCGCCCGCTTCTCCTTCGTCCCGCCGGCGAAGCCTGGTGGCCGCTGGGAGGTGCGGAAGGCCGAGTTCATCCCCCAGCTGTTCGACATCGACGCCGGCCGGGTGCTGAACCTCAACGAGGTGATCGCGCGGGGCGCCGAGCTGACCGGTGTGCGCGACCGCATCCGGGACGTGGTGCTGAGCCGGGGCGCGGCGAAGGACGGTCTGACGATGGGGAGGTAGCGACGGAGGAGGAGCGGGAGGTCAGTCCACGTCCACGTGGTCGAACGTCCTCAGCATCTCCTTCAGCACGCGCGTGCACGCCGTGAGCTCGGCCTCGGTCAGCCCGCCGCCGACCTGCCGGTTCAGGGCGTGCTCGCGCGCGAGGATCGCGGTGATGACGGCCTCGCCGTCGCCCGTGATGCGGATGAGCGAGGACCGCTGGTGCGCCGGGTTGGGTGTGGCCTCAGCCCAGCCGCGCTCCATCGCCTCGTTGGCCATCCGCTGCACGAACTGCCGGGTCAGCGCCATGATCCGGCCCATCTGCGGCACCGTCATGGGCCCGTACCGGTGCAGCAGGACGAGCACGGAACGCACCCCGACGGACACCCCCTCGACCTCCTCGCTCTGCTCCAGCTTGCGCAGACCGCGCCGGTAGAGCGCGCCGATCAGGTCGAACACCTCGCTGACCCGGTGGCCGAGTTCGTCGGGCGGCAGTGGTTCCTCGATGTCGTCGTTCACCAGGTCATCATGCACCGGACCATCATGACAACCGGGTTGTCAAAGCCGCCCGAAGATGACACCTTGGTTGTCATGACAGTTGCTTCGGAACTGAGCTACTTCCCGTCCGCCGACGGCGACATCGCCTACCGCGACACCGGCACCGGCGACCTCGTGGTCCTGCTCCACTCCGGCTACACCGACCACCGCGTCTTCGAGGCGCAGATACCGGCCCTCACCGCGGCCGGGTACCGGGTGGTCGCGGCGGACATCCGCGGCCACGGCTGGTCCGCCAACGCGAGCGAGCCCTTCCGCTGGGCCGACGACCTCGCCGGCCTGCTGCGACACCTCGACGCCGGTCCCGCGGTGCTGGTCGGTGTGTCGATGGGCGCGGCCGCCGCGAGCGACACCGTGATCGAGTACCCGGAGCTGGTCAGGGGGGTCGTCCTCGGCGGCGCCACGGTCAGCGAGTTCCAGTACTCGGATCCGCGGACCCTCCAGTTCGTGGCCGAGTCCGCCCGCACCCTGAACGCCGGTGACATCGAGGGCTGGCTGAAGGTGTTCCTGAGCGCGGTGGCCGGAGTGAACCGCACCGTCGACGACGTCGACCCCGCCATCCTGGAACGGGTCCAGGAGATGGCCCTGCACACCATCGCCAAGCACACCCCGGGCGAGCGCAACTGGCACGTCCCCATGACCGACACCTGGTCCCGGGTGCCGAAGATCGACGTCCCGGTGCTCATGGTCAACGGCGCCCTCGACTCCCCCGACCTGCTGGCCGACGCGGAGAGGTTCGCCCGCACGGTCCCGAACGGGCGCTCGGTGCTGATCGAGGGCACCTCGCACTACCCGAACATGGAGACGCCGGAGCGGTTCAACGAGATCGTGCTCGACTTCCTGCACACCCTGTGACGCACGGGGGCTGATGCCGCCTACGTCGATGGCGGTCGGCCGGCGCGGCCCGGGCGACCGGTCCGGCCGGTGCCCCCGGCCCATGTCCGTCTCGTGGACGCGCCGGGCGGGTTTGCGGCGGAGAACGCCCCGGAGCCGCCCTCACCCGCCCGGAGTCCGGCGGTGGGAGACGTCGCTTCCCGCCCGGCAAACGCCCGGCGTCCGTCCACCCGCGCCCGGGGCGCCAGACGCCCCGCGGATACATGGCGGGACCACGTGAACTGAATGACTGTTCAGGAGGAAGGAGGCGGCAGTAGTTTGTCGCGCAACCACTCGTATCGCTCTCGGAGTATCTCGAATGAGCAGCGACAAACGAACCTTGACGCCCCTTCAGACCTTCCGCTTACCGTCCGCCGTCACCCGTGCCCATCGGCCCCTGGGACAGGACCTCATCGCGGCCTGGCAGTCGGACGGCATCTTCCAGATCCGGGCCACCCCCGCCCAACAGGCCGCCATGGAAACGGCGTTGGCCGCCTCCCGGGCCTTCTGCGGCAGACCTTTCGAGGAGAAGGCCGCTCATGTCTCCGACCTCACCTACAGCGGTTACGTCGCCTCCGGTGAGGAGGAGACGGCGGGGGAGAAGGACGGTTCGGAGATCTTCACCGTGTGCCCCGACATCCCCGCCGACGACCGCCGCGTCATCGAGCACTGGCCGTGCCACGGCCCTGCGCCCTGGCCGTCGGCCTCCTACGCCCGTGCCATGAAGGACTACATGGCCGCCGTCGGCGGCATCGGCCACCGGCTGCTGCGACTGGTCGCGCTGGGGCTCGGTCTGGACGACCCCGACCGCTTCACCCGCCTCACCGCCGACGGCTGGCACCACATGCGGGTCCTGCGTTTCCCGCCCGCCGACGCCGGCTCCGCACGCGGCATCGGCTCCCACACCGACTACGGGCTGCTCGTCATCGCCGCCCAGGACGAGGTCGGCGGCCTCCACATCCGCCCGCCCGTGCCCGGCGAGCGACGGGGCCGCAACTGGCTCCCCGACGAGTCCATGGCCGGCCGCTACGAACACGACGAGCCGTGGACCTACGTCACCCCGGTTCCCGGCGTCCTCACCGTGTTCCCCGGCGACATCATGCAGTTCATGACCGACGGCACCCTGCTGTCGACCCCGCACAAGGTCCGGCTGGCCGACCGCGAGCGCTACACCCTCGCCTATTTCCACGAACCGGCCTTCAACGCCGTGGCGCGCCCCCTGTCCCGACCGGACGGCGACGAGTACATCCACTACGGCACCCACTTCACCTCGATGTTCAGGAGGTGCTACCCCGATCGGGTCACCACGCGGCGCATGGACGCGGAAGGCGGCCTGAAGGTCCTCGACAGACTGCGCGAGGAGGCACTGCGGGCGACGGGGTGACCCGCTACGGGACGACCGTCACCGGCCACCGCCCCGCCTTCACCAGACGCACCGCGACCGAGCCGACGATCCGGTGGCCGGCCTGCTCGGAGGCGCCCACCACCACGGCGTCCGCCTTGAGTTCGTCCGCGGCCTTCACCAGGCCGCCGTAGGGGTCGCCGCGGAAGGTGTGGAACTCCCAGTGCACGTCGAATATGCCCTTGTTCTGCTCGGTCGCCTGCCGGATCTGCGCGACCAGATCCTCGGCGATCTCGTCGGTCGTCTCCGAGACCGGCGCCCCGAGCGCCGCGCCCGCCGCCATCACCGGCTGCACGTACACGAGCGCCAGCAGAGCGTGCTGGCGGCGGGCCAGACCGCCGGCGTACGCCGCCGCCCGCAGGGAGGAGTCGGAGCCGTCCACCCCGACCACGATGACCTTCGGCCCGTCCGTGCCCCGCTCGAACCGGTGCGAGTGCTGTTCCGTCACGGCTGGAGGCTATCGGAATCCCCGGATCCCGCCGCCGAGCGGGGCCTCCCGACGAGCGACACGGCCCGGCTGTTCCTACAGTCGGAACATGAGTGCCACCGTCGAGGCCGTACCGGCGAAGGACACCACGGGCCGGGTACGACGGCCCGGCAGCGGCCTCCTCAGCAGGGTGCCGGAAGGCTTCGCGGCCTTCTTCGGCGCCCTCGGACTGCTGTGCCTGCTGCTCGCCCTCATCCCGCCGCTGCGCAGACTCCTGCGCCCCGTCGTCCGCCTGCTCGACCTGCTGATCGTCCCGGTCAGCGCCAACCTCGCCTACGCCGCCTTCCTCTTCCTGCTCGCCGGCGCCACCGCCGCCCGCAAGAAGGTCGCCTGGTGGCTGGTCGTCGTCTACCTGGGCCTGCTCGTCCTCGTCGACGCCCTGGGCGTGGCCGTCGGCCTCTACGCCGACTCCATCCCCTCCCTCGTCGTGTGCGCGCTCGCGCTGGCCCTGCTCGTCGTCGCCCGCCAGGAGTTCTACGGCGCCTCCCGCCGCGCCGCCGTGCGACGGGCCGTCCTGGTCCTGCTCGCCGGTCTCGTCCTGGGCATCCTGGCCGGCTGGGGCCTGGTCGAGCTCTTCCCCGGCACGCTGCCCCGCGGCCAGCGCCTGCTGTGGGCCGCCAACCGGGTCTGCGGCGGCCTGGTCTCCAGCCGCTCCTTCGACGGCGCACCGCCCCGCGCCCTGTTCTTCCTCCTCGGTCTCTTCGGCGCCCTCGCCCTCCTCAACGCCGCCGCCACCCTCTTCCGCTCCCAGCGCCTGGAAGCGGCCCTGCACGGCGACGAGGAGGCCCGCATCAGGGCGCTGCTGAAGGCCTACGGCGAGAAGGACTCCCTCGGCTACTTCGCCACCCGCCGCGACAAGGCCGTCGTCTTCTCGCCCAGCGGCAAGGCCGCCGTCACCTACCGCGTCGAGGCCGGCGTCTGCCTCGCCAGCGGCGACCCCGTGGGCGACCGCGAGGCCTGGCCGCACGCCATCGCCGCCTGGCTCGACGCGGCCCGCCGGCACGCCTGGGCGCCCGCCGCGATGGGCGCCTCCGAGGACGGCGCCAGGGCCTACGCCCGCGCCGGACTCGGCGCCCTCCAGCTCGGCGACGAGGCGATCCTGAACGTGGCCGACTTCGACCTGGGCGGCCGGGACATGCGGGTCACCCGGCAGGCCGTCAACCGGGTCCGCCGCACCGGCGCCCACTGCCGCATCCGCCGCCACTCCGCCCTGACCGACGCGGAGATGGAGGAGATCGTCGACAGGGCCGACGCCTGGCGCGACACCGAGACCGAACGCGGCTTCTCCATGGCCCTGGACCGCCTCGGCGACCCCGCCGACGGCGACTGCCTCCTCGTGGAGGCCCTCGGCGAGGACGGCAAGCTCCTCGCCCTGCTGTCCTTCGTGCCCTGGGGCACCGACGGCGTCTCCCTCGACCTGATGCGCCGTGACCGCAGCGCACCCAACGGCGTCATGGAGTTCATGGTCGCCGAACTGTGCGCCGTGGCACCCAAGTCGGGCGTCCGCCGGATCTCCCTCAACTTCGCCGTCTTCCGCTCGGTCTTCGAGGAGGGCGCCCGCATCGGCGCCGGACCGGTGCTCCGCCTCTGGCGCCGACTCCTGCTGTTCTTCTCCAAGTGGTGGCAACTGGAAGCCCTCTACCGCTCCAACGCCAAGTACCGCCCCGAGTGGTACCCGCGCTTCATCTGCTACGGCGACACCGGCGCCCTCGCCCGCATCGGCCTCGCCTCCGGCATCGCCGAGGGCTTCGTCTCCGTACCGTCGCTGCGCAAACTCTGGGGAAAGGGGCACCCGAAGGCCGGGCCGCGGCCGGCCACCACCGAGGGTCTGCCGCCGCTGTCGGCGCTCGGCCTCGACGGAGGGGACGAGGCCGGGGCCGCCGGCCCGGATGCGGGCCTGCCCGAACAGGCCCGCATCCGGCACCGGAAGCTGGACCGGCTGCGCGCCGAGGGCATCGACCCCTACCCCGTCGGCATCCCGCCGCGCACCCACACCCTCGCCGAGGTCCGCGCGGGCGAACAGGTCACCGTCGCCGGCCGGGTCATGCGGGTCCGCGATCTCGGCGGCATCGTCTTCGTCACCCTGCGGGACTGGTCCGGCGACCACCAACTCGCCCTCACCCGGGACCGCGGCGGCCTCGACGACTTCCGCACCGGCACCGACATCGGCGACCACATCACCGCCACCGGCCCGGCCGGCCTCAGCGACAAGGGCGAACCCACCGTCTTCGTCACCTCCTGGCAGCTCACCGGCAAGTGCCTGCGCCCGCTCCCCGACAAACGCCGCGGCCTGACCGACCCCGAGGCCAAGGTCCGCATGCGCTATCTCGACCTCGTCTCCAGCCCCGCCGCCCGCGACGTCGTCCGCGCCCGCTCCACCGCCGTACAGGCCCTGCGCCAGGGCCTCCTGGACCGCGGGTATCTCGAGGTCGAGACGCCGATGCTCCAGCAGATCCACGGCGGCGCCAACGCCCGCCCCTTCACCACCCACATCAACGCCTACGACCTCGACCTGTATCTGCGCATCGCCCCCGAGCTGTACCTGAAACGGCTGTGCGTCGGCGGCCTGGAGAAGGTCTTCGAGATGGGCCGCACCTTCCGCAACGAGGGCGTCTCCTACAAGCACAACCCCGAGTTCACGATGCTGGAGGCCTACCAGGCCTTCGCCGACTACGACGTCATGCTCGACCTCACCCGCGAACTCGTCCAGGGCGCCGCCACCGCCGCCTTCGGCTCGCCGATCGCCCGCAAGGACGGCACCGAGTACGACATCTCCGGTGACTGGCCGGTCAAGACCGTCTATGGCGCCATCTCCGAGGCGCTGGGGGAGGAGATCGACGCCGACACCGAACTGCTGCGGCTGCACCGGCTCTGCGACCGCGCGGGCGTGCCGTACACCGGCGACGACGGCCGCGGGGACGTCGTACTCGAAATGTACGAGCGGCTCGTCGAGGAGAAGACCCAGCTGCCCACCTTCTACAAGGACTTCCCGACCGACGTCTCCCCGCTCACCCGGCAGCATCGCAAGGACCCGCGGCTCGCCGAGCGCTGGGACCTCGTCGCCTTCGGCACCGAACTGGGCACCGCCTACTCCGAGCTCACCGACCCCGTCGAGCAGCGCCGCCGCCTCACCGCCCAGTCGCTGCTCGCCGCCGGGGGAGACCCCGAGGCGATGGAACTCGACGAGGACTTCCTCGACGCCCTCGAGTACGCGATGCCGCCCACCGGAGGCCTCGGCATCGGCGTCGACCGGCTCGTCATGTTCCTCACCGGCCTGACGATCCGGGAGACGCTGCCCTTCCCGCTGGTACGCCGCCGCTGACGATCCGTCATAGGCCGGGCGGGTGCTTTCCTGCCGCCGCACCGGTGTAGTCCTGGTGCGTCGGTCATGGTTCGGGCGACTGATGAGTCATGACGAAGGATCAGTTCCTCACACGGCTGCTCTCGCGCCGCCGGGCCCTGCTCGCCGGGGCCGCCGCTGTCGGTGCGGCCGGCACGGCCGGACTGTTCGCGGCGAGCGCCGGCGACACCCCCAAGCGGCCCGTGCTCCCCGCCGCGGGCCCCCAGGCGCGCCGCCCGCTCAAGCCGTCCGCCTACCGCCTCCAGCCCCTGACCGGCTACGGCCCACCGCGCACCGCCCCCCGCCGCACCCTGGTGCGCCACGAACCGCTGCTACGGGTGTCCGGGCGCGGCCGCACCATGGTGCTGACCTTCGACGACGGGCCCGACCCCCGCTACACCCCCGACATCCTGGACACCCTGGCGGAGTACGACGTCCGCGCGATGTTCTTCGTGTGCGGCGAGATGGCGGTCGACAACAAGGACCTGCTGGCCCGGATGTCCGAGGAGGGCCATGCCGTCGGCAACCACACCTGGTCCCACCCGCTGCTCACCCGGCTGAGCCGGGGCCGTATCCGCTCCGAGATGGAACGCACCTGCGACGTCATCGAGGAGGCCTACGGCGAACGCCCCGAGTGGTTCCGCGCGCCCTACGGCGCCTGGAACCGCGCCGCCTTCCAGCTCGGCGCCGAACTCGGCATGGAACCCCTCGCCTGGACCGTGGACACCCTCGACTGGACCGCCCCCGCGGCCCGCACCATCGTCGGCCGGGTCGAGAACGGCGCCGCCCCCGGCGTCGTGGTGCTCTCCCACGACGCCGGGGGCGACCGCTCCCAGAGTGTCCGGGCGCTGCGCGACTATCTGCCGCAGCTCCTGGACTCCGGGTATCACATCACCGTCCCCAGACGGCACTACGCATAACGCCGGATCGGCCCGCCCGGTCGGGGCCGCTCAGCGGACCTCGACCAGGCGGGCGAAGGTGACGACGTTCCCCGCGTAACCGTTCTGCTCGGAGAAACCTCCGCCGCAGGTGATGACACGCAATTCCGGTGTGCCCTTGGAGCCGTAGACGCGGTCGCCCGGGAAGTTGTTCTTCTCGAAGACCTCGATGCCGTAGATCTCGAACACGGCCGTCTTGCCGTCCTTGCGCTGCACCTCGACGCGATTTCCCTTTTTCAGGGCCCCGAGTCCGTAGAACACGGCGGGGCCCAGTTTGTTGTCGACATGGCCCACGAGGATGGCGGTGCCCTTCTCACCGGGAGAGACGGCGCCGGTGAACCAGCCGGCCAGGTTCGGGTCCTCCGGTGGCGGCGCGCCCACCCAGCCGTCGGCGTCCAGGCCGACGGGCATGACCGGCGCGTCGACCTGGATCGCCGGGATCCTGATGCGGTCGGGCTCGGAGAACGGCTGTGCCGCCGCCGATCCGGCGAAGGTGCCGGGAACGCGGCTGTCCGCCGCAGCGGCGGTCGCCGGCTGCGGCGGACCCACATCGAACTCTCCCGAACCGTTCCGAATGAGAGCGAGGCCGGTCAGCAGAACAAGCGCTATCACGCCCCAAGGAGCGCGCTTCTTCCGCCGCTCCTCCTCTTCGGCCAGATCGGCCAGCTCGGACGCAGACATTCGACTTCCCCTCTCGACGCGGCCGTCGCCCCGTCATTCGCGCATACGAGAACGCTAAGTACCGCGGACGGAACCGGCGACGTGACAGAAGCGAACGGGTGGCCCCCATCGCCGTGGGTGCGCCATCCGAGTTGCCGACGGCAGGAATTTTCTGACGGTCCGTGACCTGCGGCAATATCCGATTGTGCGCTTTTCGTTCGGCGTGTCCTCTCACCAGGACGGACCATCGCCGAAATGCGCCCGCGTGCACGGCATCTGAGGGTCTTTCTGGGAGGCGCTTTCTCGCCGATCCACCGGGGACCGTTCCCGGGGCGTCTTCCGCGGAGGATCACATGCGTACCACCCGTGCCCTGGCGGCCACCGTCGCCGCGGTCGCCGCCCTCGGACTTGCCGCCCCCGCCGCCGCAGCGCGCGACGGGATGCCGGGCGGTCCGGGCAGCGCCGTCAGCCCGAGCAACATCGTCGCCCTGCCCAGCGTCATCGCCCGCGGTGGTCAGCTGACCATCACCGTCGACAACTGCCCCCAAGGCGGCACCGCCACCTCGCCCGCGTTCACCGGTTCGGTGACCCTGACACCGTTCTCCAGCAGCCAGTCCAGGGGGACGGCCACCGTCAGCTCGACCGCGAGCCCGGGCATGTACTCCATCACGGTCAACTGCACCGGCGGCCGCAACCCGCTCACCAGGAGCGACGCCTTCACGGTCATCGGCGGTGTCCGCGGCGGCCTCGGCGGCGGCAGCTCGACCGGGGCGACCCCGACCGACATGGCCATCGGCGGCGGGCTCGTGGCCGCGGCCGCCGTCGGCGGTGGGGTGTTCTGGATGCGCCGCCGCTCGGAGAAGCGCATCTGATCACCCCCTTCGGAGACAGCCGCGCGCACGTGCGCAGGCCTTCGCCCCGGACCCTGGGAAGGGTTCCGGGGCGAAGGCCTGCGCGGGGGAGCGGTCAGGTGCCGTCCTCGCCGGTGCGGCGGCGCGAGAAGTGGTACGCCGCCCCGACCGAGCCGGCGATGAGCGCGGCGCCCAGCCCGATCTCCTTGAGGTCGAACCCGGCGATCGTGCCGCCCTCACCGGCGTGCACACCCTGGTTGGGGTACGGATAGGGCGTGGGGTTCGTGCGGCCGGTGGCGATGGTCAGCTGCGTCGAACCGCTGACCCCGTCACAGGAGAACGTCACCTTGTACGTGGCGCCCGGTTTGGCGTCCCAGTCGACGACCGCCGTCGCCGACGACCGGTTGCCCGGGATGGAGATCGTGTCGAACACCCCCGAGCTGACCGTCGCGGACCCGACACAGCCGCCCTTGTCCCGCTCCAGTTGCAGAGTGACCTGACCGCCCGCCGCGACGGTCGACGGCAGGACGCTGAAGCCGAACGGCGTGATGTTGTCGCCCTTGGCGACGGCGGCCGGTGCGGCGAGGGCGAGGGCACTGACGCCCAGCAGAGCGGCCGAGGCTACGCGTATCGCGCGCATGGTGAATCCTCCGGGTCCCCGAGGAGCAGCAGCGGACCTTTTCCGCTTGCGCCAGAAATGCACCTCGATGATCGGAACGCTAGGAAGGTGCGCACATGTGCGCGAACGCTGTCGGGCGAATGGGTCACAGATGTGGGCCGGCCGGGGGACGGCGGCGGCGTGGCGACCGTCCCTGGGCCGGACCGTCAGGTGAGGGCGCGTCAGGCCTTGGCGTCCGGGAAGAGGTTCAGGAACGGCTCCGCCGACGCCGTGATGCCCCGACTGTAGGGCGCGTCGAAGTCCCAGATCAGGAAGAGCAGGAAGGCGATCAGCGCGGAGAAGATGCCGGCGAGGATCAGCTCGCGCGCCGTACGCCGGATCTGCAGGGCCAGGACCATGCCGATGGTGACGACGGCCCCGCCGATCAGCCCGAACCACACCACGCCCGGCATCGTCGCCCCCATCGAGTTGATACGGGCGGTGCGCGCCTGGTCGGCCGCGGCCACCTGGTCGACGAGCGGCTGGTAGGCCTGGGCCTGGAAGTCCGTCCTCGGCTCGTAGTCGGTGACGTCGTGGCGGATCCGCTCCAGGAGGTCGGCGCCCCGCTGCGTGGCCTCTCCGTGGTCGGCCATCGCCTTCCACTCGGTGTTCACCACGTGTCCGACATAGGCGTTGACATCGTCCCGAATACGGTCGCGGGCGTCGGCCGGGTACACCCGTACGCGCTCCGAGATCTCGTGCAGGGCCACGGCCTCCGCCTGGACGTGGTCCTGGGCGGCGCTGCGGCCCTCCCAGACGCCCGCGATGGCCAGGCCCAGGACGATGGCGTACACCACGCCGATCCACATCGTCATGTACTCGATGACGTCCGGGGTCTCGCTGGGGTCCTCGTCCTGGGCCGCCGCCTTGTGGCGGATGACGGAGATGACGACCACCACGCCACAGGCGGCCAGCATCGCGAGGGTGAGAACAAGCCATTCCGGCAAGGGATGCCTCCAGGGATCAGCGCGGACGCAGCGCGGCGACGGCGACCAGCGCGGGCACCGTGATGAGCAGGACGAAGGTGAGCGGCGACGTGCCGCCGCGGGCGGCACGCGGGGGCGCCGGGGCCTTGTACGCCGGATAGTGCACCGGGGCCGCGGCGGGGGCCGGGGCCGGCTCGGCCGGAGGGGCGGGAGTCGGGGTCGGGGTCGGCGGGGGTGGAGGCGTGGGGGTCGGGGTCGGGGTGGGAGCCGGCTGGGGCGGGGGTGCCGCCGGCTGCGGGGCGGGGGGAGCCGGCGCCGGTGGCGGCGGGGTCGGTGTGGGCGTGGGTGTCGGGGTGGGCTTCGGCTTCGGGGGCGGCGTCGGTGACGGTTCGGGTGGACATGTCGGGCTCGGTGTGGGGGTCGGCGTGGGCGTGGGGGGCGGCGAAGGCGTCGGGCAGGACGGGGGAGTCGGCCAGGTGAGGCTTCCGGCCACCGCCACCGCCTGGATGCCGTCCGGCCCGGTCGAGGCGGACGCGCAGGCGTCGGCGGCCGCCGTGTTCGCCGGTACGCCGACGGCCAGCCATGTCAGTGCCAAGAACAACAACACCCGTATGGTCGGGGCGTATTGGGTCGGTTCGGGTCGCTGCACGACGGAGATCATGAACCCAGAACGCGCTGTCCCGCTCCCGGGTACCGATGGATTGCCCCGAACGAGTGAGCGGCCCGTGTCACAGGCTCCCAAAAGAAAAATGTGCCTCCGCTGAACACAACAGCCACTTCCGTCCGTACTCATGGCCGTGCGGCGGCGCAGAAGGCGCGTCGCAACACCCGTACAACTTTGGGGAGTTGACGATGAAGACCTCCTGGCGGAGTGCATCGCTCGTGGCGAGCGCTGCGGCGGTGCTGGCGCTGACGACGGCGTGCGGCCAGGAAGCAGCCCCGTCCGCGAGCAGCCAGAACGTCGGCGCGACGGCCGCGGCCGGTGGCTACGGCAGCGCGGGCACCGGCATCGGATCCGGCCTGGGCAACGGGGGCGCGAGCCCCTCGGCTTCCGCTGCGGCCCCGGCCGCCTCCGCGGGCAAGCTGGCCGTCGTCACCAACCCCGAGCTCGGCAAGGTGCTGACGGACAGCGGCGGGCTGACGCTCTACCGCTTCGACACGGACACCGCCGAACCGCCGAAGTCCAGCTGCGACGGCGACTGCGCGACGACCTGGCCGCCCGTGCCCGCGGACGACGCCACGGCCGGCGACGGCATCGACAAGTCGCTGCTCGGCGAGGTCACCCGCTCCGACGGCAGCAAGCAGCTGACGATCGGCGGCTGGCCGGCGTACCGCTATGTCAAGGACGTCAACGCCGGGGACGTCAACGGCCAGGGTGTGGGCGGCAAGTGGTACGCGCTGGCCGCCGACGGCAAGAAGGCCGGCGGCGGCGGGGGCGGGGGCGGCGCCGAGGCGGCCGACCTGCCCGGGCTGTCCACCCGTCAGGACCCCAACCTGGGCGAGATCGTCGTCGACAAGAACGGCCACACGGTCTACCGCTTCATGAAGGACTCGCCCTGGCCGATGAAGACGGCGTGCACCGGCGAGTGCCTGGAGAAGTGGCCGGTCATCGCACCGGTCGACGCCGATGACACCAAGGGCATCAATCTGAAGGGGTCCGGTCCCACCGGGCAGGGCTACGTGGTCTTCGACCGGCCCGACGGACTGAAGCAGCAGACCATCGACTGTGTGCCGATCTACACCTTCGCCGGTGACAAGAAGCCCGGGGACACCAACGGCCAGGGCGTCGGCGGCACTTGGTACGCCATAACGCCTGACGGCAAGCCGATCAAGAAGTAGGCCGTCTCCCCTGGGCCGAACAGCCCCACCCGTAAGTACCGAACCGCGGAAGGGAGGTCCGAGGCGACAGCGGAGTCCCGGACCGCACGCACCGCGCGCGGTCCACCGGCCCGCCCCCTGCGCACCGCACGCGGGGGGCGGGCCGTTTTGCCTTGTTTCAGCGGGAGTTGGGCATGGTCAACCCGGCACGTGCCGCAGGCAGTGACCGGGAACGGACGGTCAATTTCCGGTTCCGCTCGCTCCTTTGGCAGGCGATCAGTAGCCTCAGCTCGAACACCGGATCGCCTACGCCTTGGAGAGATAGATGGAGCGTCCCGCCTGGGCCCCACGGAGCATCGACATCTCGGTGCCTAGCGTCTCGCGGATCTATGACTTCTACCTGGGCGGTTCGCACAACTTCGAGGTCGACCGCGAGGCGGCCCGCAAGGCGATGGAGTTCATGCCGGGACTCCCCAAGATCATGCAGGCGAACCGGGCGTTCATGCGCCGCGCGGTGCGCTTCGCCGCGGACCAGGGCATCACCCAGTTCCTGGACATCGGTTCGGGCATCCCGACCTTCGGCAACGTCCACGAGGTGGCCCAGTCCGCCAGCCCCGGGGCGCGGGTCGTCTACGTCGACCACGACCCGGTGGCGGTCGCCCACAGCGAGGCCGTCCTGCGCGGCAACCCGGACGCGGGCGTCGTCGCCGCGGACCTCCGCAAGCCCCAGGAGATCCTCGCGAGCGCCGAAGTACAGCAACTGATCGACCTGAACCGGCCGGTGGCGCTGCTTCTCGTTGCCATACTGCACTTCGTGGAAGACGAGGACGACCCGTACGGTGCGGTGGCCGAGCTGCGTGACGCGCTCGCGCCCGGCAGTCTGCTGGTGCTCACGCATGCCTCCTACGAGGGAATCCCGCTGCCACCCGAGCGGGCCGCCGGCACGGTCGACGTGTACAAGGACATCCGCAACCCGCTGATCATGCGCTCGCGCGAGAACATCGCGCGGTTCTTCGAGGGGTACGACATGGTGGAACCGGGACTGGTGCCGATGCCGCGCTGGCGGCCGGAGTCGGAGACCTGGGACCCCGACGACGAGGATCCCTGGGCCTTCTCCGGGTTCGCCGGCGTGGGGCGTACCGCGTGATCGCCGAGCCGGACGGGCCGGAGGGAAGACTGCGCCGGTTCGCGACGATCTGGAGCCGGGCCGTCTTCCCGGTGACCACGACGTCCTCGACCCGGCCCGAGTTCGAGGAACAACTGCTGCCGCTGGCCCGCCGGTTGAGCGAGGCGCTGCGGGCGAGGACCTTCGACGCGGACGAGGGCCGCGCGCTCGGCGCCGCGCTCGTCACGGTGCACTGCACCGACCCGGAGGCGCTCAGCCGGACCCTGGACTGCGTCGACGCCTACCTCGTGCTGTACTGCGGCGGCGACGGCGCCCAGGAGGACCTGCGGGTGCGCGCCTCGCGGCTCCAGCACGCCATGGCCGCCGGGTTCGCCGCGGCGCTGCGCGAGCGGACCCTGGCCGAGCAGGAGGCCATCTCGGCGGCCGCGTTGAAGGCCCAGGGCGTGGTGGCGCAGGCGCTGCACGCGAGCGAGGCCCGCTTCCGCGCGGTCTTCGAGGGCGCCGCCATAGGGATCGGCATGGCCGACCTCGACGGCAACATCCTCCAGGTCAACGAGGCGCTGCTGCGGATGTTCGGCATCTCCGAGCAGATGATGCGCGGCCGCAACGTCATGGAGTGGACCCACCCCGAGGACGCGCCGCAGACGTGGACCCTCTACGACGAACTGGTCCGCGGCGAGCGCGAGCACTACCACCTGGAGAAGGCGTTCTCCCGCCCTGACGGAACGGTCCTGTGGACCAATCTGACGGTCTCCCTGCTCCGGGACGCGGACGGCAACCCGCAGTACCAGCTCGCGCTGATGGAGGACACCACCGAGCGCCGGCTGCTCAACCTGCGGCTGCGCTACGAGGCCACGCACGACGCGCTCACCGGCCTGCCGAACCGCACGTTCTTCTTCGAGCGGCTGGAGAAGGCGCTGGGCGCCGGCGAGGGCCAGCGCTTCGGCCTGTGCTACCTCGACCTGGACGGCTTCAAGACCATCAACGACAGCCTCGGCCACGCGGCCGGCGACCGGCTGCTCGTCGAGGTCGCCGACCGGCTGCAGTCCTGCGCGACCGCGCCCGGTGAGATGGTCGCCCGTCTGGGCGGTGACGAGTTCGTCGCGCTGACGACGGGGACCGACACCGAGCGCGAGGTCGACGAGCTCGCCTCGCGGATCATGCACGCGCTGCTCGCCCCGGTCAGCGTCGACGGCCGGGAGCTGACCGTGCGCGGCAGCATCGGCATCGTCGAGGGCCCGGCGGGGGAGCGCAGCGCGGCGGAGGTGCTGCGCAGCGCGGACATCACGATGTACCGGGCCAAGGCCTCGGGCGGCAACCGCTTCGAGCTCGCCGACGAGGAGGCGGACGCCCGCGCGATCACCCGCCACGGGCTCACCACGGCGCTGCCGACGGCTTTGGAGCGCGGTGAGTTCTTCATCGAGTACCAGCCGCTGGTGCACCTCGGCGACGGCAGCGTGCGCGGCGCGGAGGCGTTGGTGCGCTGGCTGCACCCGCAGCACGGCGTCCTCGGCCCCGACCGCTTCATCCCGCTCGCCGAACACACGGGCCTGATCGTCCCGTTGGGCCGCTGGGTCCTTGAGCAGTCGGTCCGCCAGGCCCGCGCGTGGAGAGAACGGCACGAGGAAGCGGGTCCGCTCCGCATCAACGTCAATCTCTCGCCGTGCCAGCTCACCCACCCAGGACTGGTGCAGGACACGGTGGACATCCTGGAGCGCGCGGGCGTGGAGCCGGACGCGCTGTGCCTGGAGGTCACCGAGTCGGCGCTGATCGGCGCGGACGACGACCTGCTGAAGCCGTTGCGCCGGCTGGCCGAGATGGGCGTCGACATCGCCCTGGACGACTTCGGCACCGGCTACTCCAACCTCGCCAACCTGCGCCGCCTCCCGGTGAGCATCCTCAAACTGGACCGCTCCTTCACCCAGAGCATGCAGCAGTTCCCGGCGGACCCCGTCGACCTCAAGATCGTCGAGGGGATCGTCTCCCTGGCCCACAGCCTGGACCTCGCGGTCACGGTCGAGGGCGTGGAGACCGGGGCCCAGGCCGAACAGCTGCGGATACTGGGCTGCGACACGGCCCAGGGCTGGTACTACGCCCGCCCGGGCCCGCCGGAGCGGCTGCACGAGCTGGCGCTGGTGGACGCGACGGGCTGAGCCGCCACGGCCGTACGGCGGCGCGGGACGGGGCGAGCCGTCACGACCCCGCGCCGCCGGGCGGCCGCACCCGCGTCAGCGCCCGCCATCGCGCGGCCTCCGCCGTATGCGAGCCGGTCGCGGTGGCCCGCGCGACCGGACCCGGCACGAGCGGGCCGCCCTTCCGGGCGAGCAGGGTCAACGGCCACACGGGGGTGCCCGGTTCGCCCCCGTCGAAGGGCCACCACTCCCACGGCCCGTCGAACCGCCAGGCCCGCCCCGCGGCGTCCGCGATCTCGTCGCCGGGTTCGAGGAACGCGTAGGGACGCAGCAGGAGTTCGCAGACGAGGGGGATGTCGTCCTCGGGGTAGAACTCCTCGCCCTGCTCGTCGAACTCCCCGGGCTCCGGGTCGCGGGCCACACCGGCCTCCAGCACCGTCACGCACACCGTGGGGCGGGGCAACCGTCCGGTCTCCAGCGGCGGGTCGAAGCGGTCGACGCGGATGACGTGCACGACGGTCGGGGGGATCCCGACCACGCAGGTGTCGCCCGTGGTGAGCCGGTCCGGCGGCGGATCGGTGCGGAAGAGGGAGCGGTCGCCGGGAGTGGTGGCGAGCGGCAGGGCCACCTGCCCGTTCCAGTGGATCCAGTCGCAGTCGGGGTCGCGCCGCCACCAGGGCCAGTCCAGGCCGATGTGGTCCCGGGAGACGCACGTCACCGTGGCCGGGGTGTCCGGGCAGCTCACGCGCAGTACGTCGCCCGGCCGGTACATCGGATCCAACGGCCCCTCCGTCTCAGCGTTCCAGCAACATACGCTGCAACTCCCGCGCCGCCCGCGGCGGGGCCACATCGCTGCGGTGGGCCAGCGCGATGGTCCGGTGCAGTCCCGGCCGGGCCAACGGGGTGACCCGCAGCCCCCGCCCCGACCGGGCCGCCACCATGCGCGGTACGACGGCCACGCCCAGCCCCGCCCTGACGAAGCCCAGGACCGCGTCCATCTCGCCGCCCTCCACCGCGAAGTCCGGCTCGAAGCCCTCGGCGCGGCATGCGGCGACCGTGAGTTCGCGCAGGTCGTAGCCGTGCCGGAACATCACCAGACGCTCGCCCTCCAGGTCGGCGATGCGTACCGTGCGCCGGCCGTCGCCCGGCTTGGGCGCCTCCGGGGACGACACCACGACCAGGTCCTCCCGCAGCAGCTCCACCGTCGTCAGGGCCGGTGAGGGGGTCGGCAGCGGGAGGACGACCAGGGCGAGGTCGAGGGCGCCGCGGGCCAGTTCCCGTACGAGGTCGTGCGAGCCGCCCTCCTCGATCATCAGCCGGATACCGGGATAGCGGTCGTGGAAGGCGCGCAGCACATCGGGGAGCAGACCCGTGCACAGGCTCGGTGTCGCACCCAGGCGCACCCGGCCGCTGCGCAGCTGCACCAGCTCCTGCACCTCGTGCCGGGCCGTGTCCGCGTCGGCGAGGATCCGCCGGGCCAGCGGGAGCAGGGCCTCGCCCGCGTCGGTGAGCGTGATGTTGCCCCGGGCCCGCAGGAACAGGTCCGCCCCGAGCTCCCGCTCCAGCGCCTTGATCTGCTGGGACAGGGACGGCTGCGCGACATGGACGAGGTCGGCGGCCCGGGTGAAGTGCCGGGTCTCGGCGACCGCCACGAAGTACTGGAGCTGCTGGAACTGCATCCTCGTACGATAGCCCCTGCCTATCGAATCAAGCCGGACCATGTCTTGGACCGATCGGGCCCTTGGGCCCTAGCGTCTTGGGTCATGGCTCTGGCAACGCGGACGGACCGACGACCGTCCATGGCACGCACCATGTGGGACAGCTCCCTCGGCAAGAAGACCGTGATGGCGGTCAGCGGGCTGATCATGCTGATGTACCTGGTCGTCCACATGATCGGCAACCTGAAGATCTTCTTCGGGCCGGGCGAGTTCAACCACTACGCGCACTGGCTGCGCACGCTCGGCGAGCCCTTCATGCACTACGAGTGGACGCTGTGGCTGATCCGGGTGGTGCTGGTCGTCGCGGTGGTCGCCCACGCGACCTCGGCGTACCAGCTCAGCCGCCGCGACATCAGGGCGCGCCCCACGAAGTACGTGCACAAGAAGGCGCGGGCCAGTTACGCGACGCGGACCATGCGGTGGGGCGGGATCATCCTCGGCCTGTTCATCATCTGGCACCTGCTGGACCTGACGACCGGCACCGTGCACCCGGGCGGCTTCCAGGAGGGGCGGCCGTACCAGAACGTCGTGGACACCTTCTCCACCTGGTACGGCAACGTCATCTACATCGTGGGGATGCTCGCCCTGGGCCTGCACATCCGGCACGGCTTCTGGAGTGCCGCCCAGACCCTCGGCGCCGGCAATCGCACCCGCGACCGCGCCCTCAAGGCCACGGCCGACATCCTCGCGCTGCTGCTCACGGTCGGCTTCATCGCCGTACCGGTGGGCGTCATGACCGGAGTGGTGAGCTGAACATGACTTCCTTCACGGACTACGGGACCGGCGAGCCGGTCGTCGACGCCAAGGCCCCCTCCGGCCCCGTCAACGAGCGCTGGGACAAGCGCCGTTTCGAGGCCAAGCTGGTCAACCCCGCCAACCGGCGCAAGCACACCGTCATCGTCGTCGGCACCGGCCTCGCGGGCGGCTCCGCGGGTGCCACGCTCGCCGAACAGGGCTACCACGTCGTCCAGTTCTGCTATCAGGACTCCCCGCGCCGCGCCCACTCGATCGCCGCGCAGGGCGGCATCAACGCGGCGAAGAACTACCGCAACGACGGCGACTCCGTCCACCGGCTCTTCTACGACACCGTCAAGGGCGGCGACTTCCGGGCGCGGGAGTCGAATGTGCACCGGCTGGCGCAGATCTCGGTCGAGATCATCGACCAGTGCGTCGCCCAGGGCGTGCCGTTCGCCCGGGAGTACGGCGGTCTGCTCGACACCCGCTCCTTCGGCGGCGTACAGGTGTCGCGGACCTTCTACGCCCGCGGTCAGACGGGGCAGCAGTTGCTGCTGGGCGCGTATCAGGCGCTGAGCCGGCAGATCGCCGCGGGCAACATCGAGATGCACCCGCGTACGGAGATGCTGGACCTGATCGTCGTCGACGGGAAGGCGCGCGGGATCGTCGCCAGGGACCTCGTCACGGGGAAGATCTCCACCTACTTCGCGGACGCCGTCGTCCTGGCGAGCGGTGGCTACGGCAACGTCTTCTACCTGTCGACCAACGCCATGAACTCCAACGCCACCGCCGTCTGGCGGGCCCACCGGCGCGGCGCCTACTTCGCCAACCCCTGCTTCACCCAGATCCACCCCACCTGCATCCCGCGCACCGGCGACCACCAGTCCAAGCTCACGCTGATGAGCGAGTCGCTGCGCAACGACGGCCGGATCTGGGTGCCCAAGGCCAAGGGCGACACCCGTCCCGCGAACCAGATCCCCGAGGACGAGCGCGACTACTACCTGGAGCGCATCTACCCGTCCTTCGGCAACCTCGTCCCGCGGGACATCGCCTCCCGCGCCGCCAAGAACGTCTGCGACGAGGGACGGGGCGTCGGGCCCGGCGGGCAGGGCGTCTATCTCGACTTCGCGGACGCCATCGAGCGGATGGGGCGCAAGGCCGTCGAGGCCAAGTACGGCAACCTCTTCGACATGTACCAGCGGATCACCGACGAGGATCCGTACACGGTGCCGATGCGGATCTACCCCGCCGTGCACTACACGATGGGCGGGCTGTGGGTCGACTACGACCTCCAGACCACCGTCCCGGGCCTGTTCGCGATCGGCGAGGCCAACTTCTCCGACCACGGCGCGAACCGGCTCGGCGCCTCCGCGCTGATGCAGGGCCTGGCGGACGGCTACTTCGTCCTGCCGGCCACCATCAACGACTACCTCGCCCGCAACCCCCACCAGGACACGGTCACCACCGAACACCCCGTCGTCCAGGAGGTGTTGGCGGAGACCGAGGACCGGCTCCATCTGCTCCTGTCCGTGGACGGCGACCGCACGCCGGACTCCTTCCACCGCGAGGTCGGCGAACTGATGTGGGAGTTCTGCGGCATGGCCCGCACCGACGCCGGTCTGCGCAAGGCCCTGGAGCGCATCCCGCAGATCCGCGAGGAGTTCTGGCGGCGCATCAAGGTCCCCGGCACCGGCGAGGAGTTCAACCAGTCGCTGGAGAAGGCCAATCGCGTCGTCGACTACCTGGAGCTCGCCGAGCTGATGTGCCTCGACGCACTGCACCGCGCCGAGTCCTGCGGCGGTCACTTCCGCGAGGAGTCCCAGACCCCGGACGGCGAAGCGGCCCGCAGGGACGAGGAGTTCGCCTACGCGACCGCCTGGGAGTTCACCGAGACCGGTGCCGCCCCCGTTCTGCACAAGGAAGACCTGGTCTTCGAGTACGTCCATCCCACTCAGCGGAGCTACGCATGAAGCTCACCCTGCGCGTCTGGCGGCAGAAGAACGCCGACGCCGAAGGCGCCATGTCCACGTACGAGGTGGACGGCATCTCCTCGGACATGTCGTTCCTGGAGATGCTCGACACCCTCAACGAGGAGCTGATCCTCAAGGGCGAGGACCCGGTCGCGTTCGACCACGACTGCCGCGAGGGCATCTGCGGCGCGTGCTCGCTGGTCATCAACGGGGACGCGCACGGCCCCGAACGCACCACGACCTGCCAGCTGCACATGCGGTCCTTCCAGGACGGCGACACGATCGACATCGAGCCGTGGCGGGCGTCGGCGTTCCCGGTCATCAAGGACCTGGTCGTCGACCGGACCGCCTTCGACCGGATCATCCAGGCCGGCGGCTACGTCACCGCGCCGACCGGTGCCGCGCCGGAGGCCCATGCCACGCCGGTCCCCAAGCCGGACGCCGACTTCGCGTTCGAGCACGCGGAGTGCATCGGCTGCGGGGCCTGTGTCGCCGCGTGCCCCAACGGAGCCGCGATGCTCTTCACCTCGGCCAAGGTCAACCATCTGAACGTGCTGCCGCAGGGCGCGCCCGAGCGGGAGACGCGGGTGCTGGACATGGTGGCGCAGATGGACGAGGAGGGCTTCGGCGGCTGCACGCTGACCGGCGAGTGCGCGACCGCCTGCCCCAAGGGCATCCCGCTGGTGTCCATCACCGGCATGAACAAGGAGTGGCTGCGGGCCACGCGCAAGGTGGCGAAGCGGTAGCGCCCCTCACCGACCGTTCGCCGTCCAGCGCGGACGGGCGGGACCGGGCGTGGTGCTCGACCCGGTCCCGCCAAGTTCACCCGGCCAGCGCCTCGTCGATCAGCTCGCGGAACTCCTCGTCCTGGAGGATCGCGCGGTAGTCGCCGTACGCGGACAGACGGCGGTCCTCGTCGCGCAGGCCCCGCAGGGCGTCCCGTACCGTCGGGCCGATCGCACGGAAGCGGATCAGCGTCCGCAACGCCGTATGGAACAGCCCGTAGTACTCGTCCCCCGCGACGAACGAGAGAACCTGCTGCTCCAGGATCGGCCGGGCGGGCTCGGGTTCGCCCGTCACCGTCCAGAGGGCGGCCGCCACCTCCACCCGGGTCCGGTCCTCGGCCTCCGCGAGAAGGCGCCGCAGCTCGTCGGCGTACGGCTCGGCCCGGCGGCCGAAGCCGGCGAGCCAGGCGTACGGGAAGTACGGCGGCTCGCCCGGCTTCGGCAGGGTCTCCGCGAGCGTCCGGAGCGTCTCGGCCGGGTCCGCGCCGCCGATGCGCCACAGGATCCACTGCAACCACCGGTGGTTCCCCGGTGGTTCGAGGGCCATCCGCTCGCGTACGGCGGGCGCGGCGGCAACGGCCGCGGGGCCCATCGCCGCCAGAGCCTCGGCGGCGTCGTGCCGGCGGAAGTCGTCCGCCAGGTAGGCCGTGACCTCCGGCAGCGCGGGCAGCGCGACCGTGCCCCAGGCCTTGAGCGTCGCCAGGAGGTCGGCCGGCACCCAGCCGGGCAGGTCGGGGTCGGCCAGTTCCCGCCGCAACTCCTCCCGTACCGCCGGCAGGAGCGTGTCCGCGTGAGCCCGGAGCGGGCCCAGGAGGTCCGCGAGGTCGGGGCTGCGCGCGTCGCTGAGGACGTAACCCCGGTCCTGGCGCCCGCGCCATGTCGCGCACAGTCCCTCGACCAGGCCCGGCAGCGCCCGCGCGTCGTTCATCCGGGCCAGCGCCCAGCGGGCGAGCTCGCCGACGGTGCCTTCCAGGAACTCGTCCTCCCCGGGGTCGTCGAGCAGCGCCGCGAGCGCGTCGGCGTGGGCCGCGGCACAGGGGCCGAGGGCGGCGAGGAGGTGCACGGCCCGGTAGCGCACGGCGGGGTCGGGGTGGTCCAGGAGACCGCCCGCGAGCGGGAGCAGCGCGGCTTCGACGGACCGCCGACGGGTCAGCAGCCGCCAGGAGTGATCCAGCACGGCCAGCAGCAGGTCGGTGTCCTCGGCCGGGTCCGCCGCCGCGGCCAGCCGGGTCAGGAACGCGGTCGCCTCGGCGGGCGTGTCCTCGAACAGGACGGCTGTCCAGAAGGCGACCGCCTCGCGGGTGTACGGGTGCTCCACGTCCGGCCGGTACCAGACGGCCTCCCGGCGTGCCCGTATGGCGGGATCGACGAGGTCCGCCAGCAACTGCTCCCGCTCCCGCAGCGCGATCCCCGGGTCCGTCTCCGAGACGGCGTGCACGGCCGCGACCCGTACGACGGGGTCGTCGTCGCGGAGTGCCTCGGCCAGGACCGCGCGGGCCTCGGTGTCCTCGGGGAACCGGGCCAACGTGAACAGCACGGGCAGCCGTACCGACAGGTCCGGCTCGGCCCGCCACCGCTCCAGCAACCGGGCGGAACCCTCCGCGAGGGGCACGGCATGTCGTCGTACCACCGGATCAGGGTCCGTGAGCAGGGCTTGGATCGCCGGGCGCTGCTGTTCCCAGGCGTCCGGCCAGCCCGGGTCCACCAGGTGCGGCGCGCAGTGTTCGGCGTTCCGGGCCAGGCTGCCCAGCAGCTCCACGAGTGTCGCCCGTGCGCCCGTGCGGGGGTCGGCGGCGAGCGCCACGACGAACGGCAACGTGGCCGTGGCCGCCGAGCTGACACCGCTCCCCTCCAGCGAGAGGCCGGAGAACAGCGGCGCGCAGTCGTCCTCGGTCGAGGCCGGACCGCTGCTGAGGAGATGGCGCAGTACCCGGTGCACCTCCTTGGCCGACGCGGTCGGGTACACCGCCACCAGCCGCTCCCACGGCAACGCGTCCAGGGCCTGTACCGACACGTCCCCCACGCGTGTGCCTCCGTCCCTCGTGATCAGCTCCGAAAGGGAGACGGCCCTCCGGGTCCGGAGGTTGCCCCCGTCGGCCATCTGTCCGACACCGGCCCGTCGACGGAGTCCGGCACCCCCGACACCCGGCCCGAGCCGTTCAACCTCCCCACATCAGAGCTCCCGGAACCGGTCACGTACACGCCAATCGGCGTAGGAAGAACAGAGGGTGCGGGCCGGATCCACCGGCCCACCGGGTGCCGTCCCCGAACCGGCCCGTGACCTGGAGTGAGCCATGACCGCCGTATCCGCTCTGGACTCCCCGCCCCTCTCCGCCGCTCCCACCCGCTACACCGTCACCCTCGCCCGCGACGAGTCCGACGTACGCGCCGCCCAGCGGCTGCGCCACGACGTGTTCGCCGGGGAGATGGGCGCCCTGCTCTCCTCCCCGCAGCCGGGCCACGACATCGACCCCTTCGACGCCTACTGCGACCACCTGCTCGTCACCGACACCCGCACCGGCCAGGTCGTCGGCACCTACCGGCTGCTGCCGCCGGAGCGGGCCGCGGTGGCCGGACGGCTGTACTCGGAGAGCGAGTTCGACCTCACCCGCATCGACGCCCTGCGCCCCGGCCTCGTCGAGGTCGGCCGCTCCTGTGTGCACCCCGACCACCGCGACGGCGCCGTCATCGGGCTCATCTGGGCCGGCATCGCCCGCTACATGGTCGACCGCGGCCACGAGTGGCTGGCCGGCTGCTGCTCGATCCCGCTCGCGGACGGCGGCGCGCTCGCGTCGGCGACCTGGGAGCGGGTGCGCGACAAGCACCTCGCGCCGGAGGAGTTCCGCGTACGACCGCTGCTGCCCTGGGTGCCGGGGGAGGCAGGAGGTGCCCGCACCGAACTCCCCGCCCTGCTGCGCGGCTACCTCCGCCTCGGCGCCTGGGTGTGCGGGGAGCCCGCCCACGACCCGGACTTCGGGGTCGCCGACCTGTATGTGCTGCTGTCGATGCGCCGGGTCAACCCGCGCTATCTGCGGCACTTCCTCTCCCTCGTACCGGCCTGATGAGCGTCTGGCTGCCCAGCGCGCCCTGCACCCCCGGGGCGTGTGTGGAGCCGGCGGGGTCCGGCACGGCGCTACCGCGCGCCGTGCTGCGGCTGGCGGCGGTCATGGTCCTGGTGCTCGCCGGGGTCGTGCTGTCGCCGCTCGGCGGGCTGATCCCCGCCGGGCCGGTGAGGCGGTGGTGCCGGTGGATCGTACGGGCCGCGGGCGTCCGGGTCCGTGTCACCGGCGCCGCCGCGCCCACCGGCGGACTGCTCCTGGTCGCCAACCACATCTCCTGGCTGGACATCCCGCTGCTCGCCGCCGTGCGCCCGGCCCGGATGGTCGCCAAGAACGAGATCCGGCAGTGGCCGGTGGCGGGTCCCCTGGTCGGACAGGCGGCCGTGTTCATCGACCGGGACCGGCTGCGCGCCCTCCCGGACACGGTCGCCCGCATCGCGCAGGCCCTGCGCGAGGGCCAGGCGGTCGCGGTCTTCCCCGAGGGCAGCACCTGGTGCGGCCGCGCCCAGGGCACCTTCCGCCGGGCCGTCTTCCAGGCCGCGCTGGACGCCGGGGTCCCCGTCCAGCCGGTGCGTCTGCGGTACCGGTTCGACGGCGGCACGGCCAGCACCGCGCCCGCCTTCGTCGGCGAGGACACCCTGCTCGCCTCGGTGTGGCGGGTGGTGTCGGCGCGGGGGCTGGTGGCCGAGGTGGAGGTCCGGGACGTCATCCCGCCCGGCAGCCACGCCGACCGCCGCTCGCTCGCGCTGGCCGCGCAGCCCACGGCCTCGCCCCAACCCGGCTGGATCCACTCGGCGCTGGTCGCCTAGGTGATGTGATGGCGGGGTGAGCCGCGCCGCCGAAGAGACCAACCGCCGTATGCTGCGGGCCCGGGACGCCATGGACCGCGCCTACGCGCAGCCGCTGGACGTCCCGGCCCTGGCCCGGATCGCCCATGTGTCCCCGGCGCACTTCACCCGCACCTTCCGTGCCACGTTCGGCGAGACACCGCACCGCTATCTCCAGCGGCGTCGTGTCGAGCGGGCGATGTTCCTGCTGCGGGAGACCGACCGCAGCGTGACCGACATCTGCTTCGCGGTCGGCTTCGGCAGCCCGGGGACCTTCAGCCGCACCTTCCGCGACATCGTCGGCCGGTCACCGAGGACGTACCGCAGACAGGCCTCGGCGATCGCCGTGCCGACGTGCTTCACCAAGGCGTGGACCCGGCCCAGGGACGCGGCCGACTGAGCAGTTTTGGATAAGTTTTCGCCGCGCCCGCTCGGTAGCGTGAGGCGCATGTTCACCGCCATCACACACTCACAGATCTACGTCCTCGACCAGGACGAGGCCCTCGACTTCTACGTCGGCAAGCTCGGCCTGGAGGTCCACACCGACGCCGACCTCGGCTTCATGCGCTGGCTCACCGTCAACGTCCCCGGCCATCCGGACCGGCAGATCCTGCTGGAGCGGCCGGGGCAGCCGGCGCTGTCCGAGGAGACGGCGGCGCAGGTCCGCGATCTGCTGACCAAGGGCGCCATGGGCGGCCACCTCATCTTCAGCACCGACGACTGCCGCAAGACGTGCGAGACCCTGCGCGGCCGCGGCGTCGAGATCACCGACGAACCCACCGAGCGCCCCTACGGCATCGACTGCGGCGTACGCGACCCCTTCGGCAACAGCATCCGCTTCACCCAGCCGAACGACTAGTCACGCCGGCCGGCGAACGGAGCGCCGCGGCCAGATACGCCGCCGTGGCGCTGCCCTTCGCCCGGGCCACCTCCGCCGGCGGCCCCGCCGCCACGATCCGGCCGCCCGCGTCGCCGCCGCCCGGTCCCAGGTCGATGACCCAGTCCGCGCCCGCGACGACGGACATGTCGTGCTCGACGACGATGACGGTGTGTCCGGCGTCGACGAGTCCGTGGAGCTGGCGCATCAGGACCTCGACGTCGGCCGGGTGGAGGCCGGTGGTCGGTTCGTCGAGGAGGTAGAGGGTGTGGCCGCGGCGCCCGCGCTGCAACTCACTGGCCAGCTTGATGCGTTGGGCCTCGCCACCGGAGAGCTCGGTGGCGGGCTGGCCCAGCCGCAGATAGCCGAGACCCACGTCGAGCAGGGTGGCGAGGCTGCGGGCGACGGCCGGGGTGTCGGCGAAGAACTCCGCCGCGGACTCCACCGTCAGGTCCAGCACCTGGGCGATGTTCCGCCCCCGGTACGTCACGTCGAGCGTCTCGGGGTTGTAGCGGGCCCCGCCGCAGTCCGGGCACGGTGCGTACGTGCTCGGCAGGAACAGCAGCTCGACGCTGACGAACCCCTCGCCCTGACAGGTCTCGCAGCGGCCGCCGGCCACGTTGAAGGAGAACCGGCCGACCCCGAAGCCGCGTGCCCGTGCCTGGTCCGTGGCCGCGAACTCCTTGCGGACGACGTCGAAGAGGCCGGTGTAGGTGGCCAGGTTGGAGCGCGGCGTGCGTCCGATCGGCCGCTGGTCGACCGAGACGAGCCGTCCCACGCCCGCCGACTCCTCGGTGATCTCCCCGATGAGCGTCGACTTCCCCGACCCGGAGACGCCCGTCACCGCCGTGAAGGCGCCGAGCGGGAACTCCGCCGTCACCCCGCGCAGGTTGTGCCGGGTGACGGGACCGACCTTCAACTGGCCTTTCGGGGAGCGCACCTCCCGTACGGGCGCGGGGGAGCGGCCGAAGAGGAACCGTGCCGTCTCCGATTCCTCGACCGCGGCCAGGTCCGCCACGGGACCGCTGTGCAGCACCTCGCCGCCGTGCTCACCGGCCCGTGGACCCACGTCCACCAGCCAGTCCGCGCCGCGCACCACGTCGAGGTGGTGCTCCACCACGAACACCGAGTTGCCGGCCGCCTTCAGCCGCTCCAGCACCGTCAGCAGCGCCTCGGTGTCCGCCGGGTGCAGCCCGGCGGAGGGCTCGTCGAGGACGTACACCACCCCGAACAGTCCGGAGCGCAACTGGGTGGCCAGCCGCAGCCGTTGCAGCTCACCGGCGGACAGGGTGGGGGTGGAGCGGTCCAGGCTGAGGTAGCCGAGGCCGAGTTCGAGGACGGGGGCGATACGGGACGCGAGGTCGTCGGTGAGGACGCGTGTGGTCTCGTCGACGGCGAGCAGATGGCCCATGAGCTCCGTCAGCGGCAGCGCCGCGAGCTCGGCGATCGTCCGCCCCGCGAAGGTCACCGCGAGCGCCTCCGGCCGCAGCCGGCTGCCGCCGCACGCGGGGCAGGGCGCGCTGCTGAGGAACCGCTCCGCCTTCGTGCGCAGCGTCGGGCTCTTGGAGTCCGAGAAGGTCTTCATCACATAGCGCCGGGCGCTCATGTACGTGCCCTGGTACGGGCGTTGGATGCGGTCCGCGTCCCGTACCGGATGCACCGTGACGACCGGCTGCTCGTCGGTGAACAGGATCCACTCCCGCTCCTCGGCGGGCAGCTCGCGCCACGCCCGGTCCACGTCGTACCCGAGCGCGTCCAGGATGTCCCGCAGGTTCTTCCCCTGCCAGGCACCGGGCCACGCCGCGATCGCGCCCTCCCGGATCGACAGCGACGGGTCGGGGACCAGCAACTCCTCGGTCGTACCGTGCACTTGACCCAGTCCATGGCACTCCGGGCACGCTCCCGCCGCCGTATTGGGCGAGAAGGCGTCCGAGTCGAGCCGCTCGGCCCCCGGCGGGTGGTCACCGGCCCGGGAGAACAGCATCCGCAAGGAGTTCGACAGGTTGGTGACCGTCCCCACGGACGAACGGGACGTCGGCGCCGCACGACGCTGCTGCAACGACACCGCGGGCGGCAGCCCGGTGATCTCCCCGACCTTCGGTGCCCCCACCTGATGGATCAGCCGGCGGGCGTACGGTGCGACGGACTCGAAGTACCGCCGCTGCGCCTCGGCGTAGATCGTCCCGAACGCCAGCGAGGACTTCCCGGACCCGGAGACCCCGGTGAACACGGCCAGTACGTCCCGCGGGATGTCGACGTCCACACCCTTGAGGTTGTGCTCTCGGGCGCCGCGGACTCGGACATACAGGTCATGTGGGTGGTGCATGAGGGGGAACTCTAGTCGGAGACGATCGAGGCGAGCCGTCGGTAGGAGTCCAGCAGCGCGTCACGGTCGTAGCCGCTGGTGGTGACGAGGACCTCCTGGGCGCCCGTCTCCTTCAGCACCGTCTCCAGCTCGTGCGCCACCTGCTCCTCGGTGCCGGCGATGTGGCCGGTGAGGCCGGATTCGTAGAAGCCCCGCTCCTTCGCGGTCATGGCCAGGGACTCGACGCGCTCGGCGGGCGGCAGGGGCGGGAAGGTGCCGCGGGTGCGGGAGTGGGCCATGGACCAGGCCTCCGGGACCAGGAGGCGGCGGGCGCCTTCGGGGGTGGCGGAGACCGCGATCGAGCCGGAGATCACGACGTACGGCTCCGGCGCCCAGGGGGAGGGGCGGAAGTGGGTGCGGTAGCGGTCGATGCCGCGCCGCATCCTCTCGCGGTCGCGGAGGTCGCCGATGACCATGGGCAGGCCCGCGCGGGCCGCGATCGAAGCGCCCTCGCCCATCGCCAGGACGAACGGCGGCACGGTCAGCCCCTCCGCGGGGCGCGCGTGCACACCGGTCGGGGAGGTGCCGCGGAACCAGCCGAGCAGTTCGTCGAGCTGGCCCTCGAAGTCGTCGGCGTCGTCCTTGCCGCGGCCCAGCGCCTTGCGCACACCGTCGGTGAAGCCGACCGAGCGGCCCAGCCCCATGTCGATGCGGCCCGGGAAGAGGGACTCCAGGACGCCGAACTGCTCGGCCACGACCAGCGGCCGGTGGTTGGGCAGCATCACGCCGCCCGTCCCGACCCGGATCGTCCGCGTCGCCCCGGCCACGGCGGCGGCGAGCACGGTCGGCGCGGAACCGGCGACGCCGGGCACCCCGTGGTGCTCCGAGACCCAGAAGCGGTGATATCCGAGCCCCTCCAGCTCCTGAGCGAACCGCACGGTGTCGCGCAGCGCCTCGGCGTTCGAGTGGCCCTCGCGGGTGCGGGACCGGTCGAGGACGGAGAAGCGGGTGGCGGCGGTCAGGTGGCTCACAGGGGGTTCAACGCCGCGGACGCCGTGACATTCCCGGCGTCACCCGGTGTCAGGGCGCGGCTACGGCGTGCTCGTGCTCGCAGGTGTCGTCGATGCCGTACGTGTCCCAGGCGGGGAAGGGGTCGGCGGCCGGGACGCTCTCCTCCGGGGCCATGAGACAGGCCGCGAGGGCGCTGTGGAGCCGTGCGGCCTCCAACCGCGTACCGATGAAGACCAGTTCCTGTGCGTACGGCGCCTCCTCGTCGCGCGCCGCCGACGGTTCGAAGCGGGCCACCGAGCCGGCCTGGGACCACAGACCTGTGACGTGGGGGCGGCTGGCCAGGGTGAAGAAGCCCTTGGAGCGGAGGATCCGGCCGTACGCGCCGCCGTCCAGATGCTCCGTCACGAACGTCCACAACCGGGCCGGGTGGAAGGGGCGTTCGGAGCGGAAGACCGTGGAGGAGACGCCGTACTCCTCGGTCTCGGGGACATGCTCGCCGTTGAGTTCCTGGACCCAGCCCGGCGCCTGCTGCGCGCGGTCCAGGTCGAACAGGCCGGTGCCCAGGACCTGTCGGAGGTCCACGCGGGCGTGGTGCGCGTCGACGATCCGGGCGACGGGGTTGAGTCGGCGCAGTGCCGCCCGCAGCCGGGCCGCGGCGTCCACGTCCACGAGGTCGAGCTTGTTGAGGACGATGACGTCCGCGAACTCGACCTGGTCGACCAGCAGATCGCTGACCGTGCGTTCGTCGTCCTCGAAGGGGGCCAGTCCGCGCTCGGCCAGTTCGTCGCCGCTGTCCAGCTCGGGCAGGAAGTTGGCCGCGTCCACGACCGTGACCATGGTGTCCAGGCGGGCGACGTCCCCGAGGGTGGCCCCGTCGTCGCGGGCGAACGCGAAGGTGGCCGCGACGGGCATCGGTTCGGAGATGCCCGACGACTCGATGAGCAGGTGGTCGAAGCGGCCCTCCCGGGCCAGCCGGTCCACCTCCTCCAGCAGGTCGTCGCGCAGGGTGCAGCAGATGCAGCCGTTGGTCATCTCGACCAGGCGTTCCTCGGTCCGCGACAGCGCGGCCTCGCCGCCCCGCACCAGCGCGGCGTCGATGTTGACCTCGCTCATGTCGTTGACGATCACGGCGACGCGCAGGCCCTCGCGGTTGGCGAGGACATGGTTGAGCAGCGTGGTCTTGCCCGCCCCGAGGAATCCGGACAGGACGGTGACCGGCAGTCGGTCGTGCGGCATCGGGGCTCAGCCCTCGGGGCGCAGCAGGCCGCGTTCGTAGGCCTTCACGAGGTTCTGCGGTACGAGGTGACGGACGCCGTCGATGGTGACGGGCACCAGGGACGGCGTGGTCGCCTTCCACTGCGCGCGGCGGTGGCGGGTGTTGCTGCGGGACATCTTCCGCTTGGGGACAGCCATGACAGGGACCTCCTCGGTGGGACGACGGGCACCGAGGACGCTACATGAAAATGGATCCCATTAACAATTGTGGTCGTCGCCGCGCCCGGCTGCCGGAGCCCTTCAGAACCTGGCCCCCACGCCCGCCCCGTTGCGCGGCACCAGGAACGACGGCGCCGAGGGCAGTGAGCCGTCCGCGGCACGCGTCCCCGTGAGCGGTGCCGGGTCCGTGCTCAGGACCGACGACGCGTTCCAAGTACCGCCAAGATTCCAGGAGTTGCCGCTGACCGCCGTCCCCGAACCGACAGCCGCCGCGCGGGCGTCGGCGACCGCGAGGTTCGCGGTGAGCGTGGCCGTCCCGCCCGGGCCGTCCGCGTCGAAGCCGGTGCCGGCGTTGGCCCATGTCGAGTTGCGGGTCAGGGCGAGGGCGCCCGGGTTGCCGTTGTCCGTGAAGCCGTGCGCCGCGTTCTTGAAGGCGGCGCTGTTCCGCACGGTGTGGCCGACCGCCGGGGCCGGGCTGCCGCCGCCGAGCTTGAAGCCGTTGCCGTCGCCCGCGAAGTCGGGGAAGTTCCAGCGGTTGACGCCGTTGCCGTACGCGACCGTGTTCTCGATCGTGATCGGCGAGGTGAACTTCCAGGCGTCGAAGCCGTCGTCGACGTTGTTCCACAACCGCGCCCCGCGCACCACGTTGCCCGCGCCGCCGCCCTCCTTGATGGCCAGCCCGTCGGCGCTCTCGCCGTTCTTGCGGGGGTCGCGGTTGGCGTAGCTGTCCAGGTTCAGGATCTGGTTGTTGCTGGACGCGCCCTGGAGCTGGAAGCCCGACTCGTAGTTGTCGTGGGTCCTCAGGCGGGCGAAGACGTTGCCGTTGCAGCCGTCGCAGTAGATCCCGTAGGGGCCGTTGACGATCTCCAGATCCGAGATCCGCCAGTACGACGCCTCCTGGTGGATCGCCCCGCGCTCGGCCCGGGGAATGCTGCCGCCGACCGGGGTGTGGCTCGCGGGCAGCTGCTCGCCGTCGACGACGACCCGCTCGCCCTGGTAGGCGCCGAGGGAGATGGGCTGGGACGCCGTGCCCGAGGTGGTGATCGTGACGTTGTCGGTGAGGGCGTACGTGCCGCCGCGTACGGCGATGGTGTCGCCGGGCAGCGCCAGGTCCACCGCCTTCTGGAGGGTTCGCAGCGGCTGCGCGAGCGTGCCGGCGGCCGAGTCGCTCCCGTTCGTGGCCACCACCAGCGTGCGCGGCGCGCCGGACGCCTCACCCGCCAGAATGAGTACCGATGCCGTCGCCGCGCCCGCGACCACCGCCGACCAGATCGCCGTGTTCCTCATGGGGCCTCCCGCCTCCGCCTGCGTGCCATGTCGCAGAGGAGTCGGTGCACGGCGCGAGAAGGTTGCCGGGTTCTAGGGTGGAGCGTGTGACCGACAGCAGCAGACCGCCCCTCGCCGTGTTCGACCTGGACAACACCCTCGCCGACACGGCCCACCGCCAGCGCTTCCTGGAGCGCAAGCCCCGCGACTGGGACGGCTTCTTCGCCGCCGCGCCCCAGGACCCGCCGATCCCGCAGGGCATCGCCCTGGTCCTGGAGAGCGCCGAGGAGTGCGAGGTCGTCTATCTCACCGGCCGGCCCGAGCGCTGCCGCCAGGACACGCTCGACTGGCTCGCCGCGCAGGGACTGCCCGAGGGGCGGATCCACATGCGGCGCGACAACGACCGCAGGCCCGCCCGGCGCACCAAGCTGGAGATCCTCCGCCGGCTCGCCCGCACCCGTGAGATCCGGGTGCTGGTCGACGACGACGAGCTGGTCTGCGAGGACGCCGAACGGGCCGGGTTCAGGGTCGTACGGGCGCGCTGGACCGCCCCCTCCGCCGCGCTGGAGACCGCGCAGGAGCGGGAGGGGCGGACCTGAGCCGGTACCGCTAGTCCGACTCGTCCAGGCGGAAGCCCACCTTCAGGCCCACCTGCCAGTGCGCGACCTGTCCGTCCTCGATCTGGCCCCGCACCTGGGTCACCTCGAACCAGTCGAGGTTGCGGAGGGTCTGCGAGGCACGGCCGATGCCGTTGCGGATGGCCTGGTCTACGCCGTCGGGCGAGGTGCCGACGATCTCGGTCACCCGGTAGGTGTGATTCGTCATGGCTCCACCGTGCCCCAGGTGACGGCGGAGCGCGAGCCGTCCGTCACCGCGCCGTGCTGAGCGACAGCGCGAACCGGCCTTCGCTGTCCGTCCACCAGTGCGCCAGCTCCAGCCCCGCGGCGGACAGTTCGGCACGCACACCCTCCTTGCGGAACTTCGCCGAGATCTCGGTGTGCAGCTCCTCGCCCGCCGCGAAGTCGATGGCGAGGTCCAGCGCGGGGATCTTCACGGTCTGCGCGACGCGCGAACGCAGCCGCATCTCGATCCACTCGTTCTCAGCGTCCCAGAGCGCCACATGGTCGAAGGCGCCGGGATCGAAGTCGGCACCCAGTTCCCGGTCGACGACCGTCAGGACGTTCTTGTTGAAGGCGGCCGTCACCCCGGCCGCGTCGTCATACGCCCTGACCAGCACCTTCTCGTCCTTGACGAGGTCCGTGCCGAGCAGCAGGGCGTCGCCGGGGGAGAGCAGGGCGCGCACCGAGGAGAAGAACTCCGCTCGCTCGGCCGGCAGCAGATTGCCGATCGTGCCGCCGAGGAACGCCAGCAGCCGGGGGCCCGGAGTCCCGGGCAGGGTGAGCTCGGCCGTGAAGTCGGCGATCAGGGCGTGCACGTCCAGCCCCGGCCGCTCCGCGATCAGCGCGTGTCCGGCCTGGGTGAGGGCGCTCTCGCTGACGTCGACGGGCACGTAGGTGTCCAGGTCGGTCAGCGCGTCGATGACGTACCGCGTCTTCTCCGAGGAGCCCGAGCCCAGCTCGACGAGGGTGCGGGCGCCGGAGGCCGCCGCGATCTCGGTGGCGCGCGCGACGAGGATCTCCCGCTCCGCGCGGGTCGGGTAGTACTCGGGCAACTCCGTGATCTGATCGAAGAGTTCGCTGCCATGGGCGTCGTAGAACCACTTCGGCGGCAGGGTCTTGGGGGTGCGGGTCAGACCGTGCAGGACGTCGGCGCGCAGGGCGGCCTCGGTGGCGTCCTCGGGCAGGGTGCGGGTGAGAAGGAACGGGCTCACGTACGGGGCTCCTTCAGTGCTTCCACGGACGGTTCCTTGAGGGGCGTCAGCAGCACGTCCGTGCGGCTGGCCGCGAGCAGTGTGCGGTCGGGGACCTCCTGCCAGTGCGGATCGTCGTCGTAGGGCTCGGAGGCGACGACCGTGCCGCGCGGGCAGGTGAGGTACCACAGGGTGTCGCCCCAGGTGGTCGCGGTGATCGTCTCGCCGTTGGTGAGAAGGAGGTTGAGGCGGGAGCCGGGGGCCGCCTCGGCGACCTCCAGGACCGTGTCGGCCAGCGCCTGGCTCTCGTCGTCACCGGCGCGGAGCCGGGCCAGGACGAGGGCCCAGACGAACGCCGAGTCGTTACGGGCCTCCATGTCCAGCAGATCCGCGGCGGGCAGGGTCTGCGTCAACGGCGCCAGGGAGCGGGGCCAGCCCTTGACGGCGCCGTTGTGGCTGAACAGCCACGGCCCGCTCGCGTACGGTGCCGCCGCGGCCTCGGCGTCCGCGCCCGCCAGGGTGGCGTCCCGGACCGCGCCGAGGAGTGCCGAGGTGCGGACGACCCGGGCCAGGTCCGCGAAGGACTGGTCCGCCCAGATGGGCCCGGCCCGGCGGTAGCGGGCCGGCGCCGGGTCGCCCTCGGCGTACCAACCCACCCCGAAACCATCGGCGTTGACGGTGCCGTAGCGCTGGTGCCGGGGAGCCCAGGACTGCCGGTACAGGCTGTGCGGGGGCTGCGTGAGGAGCCGCCCGAGCGGCTCCTCGGGGCCCAGATAGGCCAGGTGACGGCACATCAGACGCCCTCCGCGGAACGGGCGGTGCGGAAGCCGGAGAAGATCTGCCGCCGGATCGGGTAGTCCCAGTTGCGGAACGTGCCCCGGCAGGCCACCGCGTCCACGGCGAACGAACCGCCGCGCAGCACCTTGTACTCGGGGCCGAAGAACACCTCCGAGTACTCCTTGTACGGGAACGCCTCGAAGCCCGGGTACGGCTGGAAGTCGCTCGCCGTCCACTCCCACACGTCGCCGATCAACTGGCGTACACCGAGGGGTGATTCGCCCTCCGGGTAGCTGCCCGCCGGGGCCGGGCGCAGATGCCGCTGGCCGAGGTTGGCGTGCTCGGGCGCCGGGTCGGCGTCACCCCACGGATAGCGCATCGAGCGGTCGGTGGTGGGGTCGTGGCGGGCGGCCTTCTCCCACTCGGCCTCCGTGGGCAGCCGCCGCCTGGCCCAGCGGGCGTACGCGTCGGCCTCGTACCAGCTCACGTGCACCACGGGCTCGTCGGGCGGCACGAGTTCGGTGACGCCGAAGCGGCGGCGCAGCCACTGGTCGCCGTCCCGGCGCCAGAACAGCGGGGCGTCGATGCCGTGCTGCCGGATGTGGTCCCAGCCCGCCGGGGTCCACCACTGGTCCAGCCGGTAGCCGCCGTCCTCGATGAACTCCTGGTACGCCCCGTTGGTGACCGGAGCCGTGTCGATGTAGAACGGCGCCACCTCCCGCCGGTGGGCCGGGCGTTCGTTGTCCAGCGCCCACGGCTCGTCGGAGGTGCCCATCATGAACGGGCCGCCGGGCACCAGGACTTCGGCCGGGCCCGTGTAGAGGGGCGCGGGGTCCGGGTCGGGGGCCGTCAGGGCCTGCGGGCCGGTGCGGAGCTGATGGGTGATCAGCATCGTCTCGTCGTGCTGCTGTTCGTGCTGCGCGATCATCCCGAAGGCGAAGCCCGCCTCCGTGAGCCGCGTCCCGTGGAAGGCGGCCCCCTCCAGCAGGTCCAGGACCCGGCCGCGCACCTCCGCCGCGTACCGCCGGGCTTCGTCGGGCGGCAGCAGCGGCAGCTTGGGCCGCTCCGCGCGCGGGTGCTCGAAGGCGTCGTAGAGGCCGTCGATCTCGGGGCGCATCGCCTCCCGCCCGGCGACGTTCCGCAGCAGCCAGAGCTCCTCCTGGTTGCCGATGTGCGCGAGGTCCCACACCAGCGGGGACATCAGCGGCGAGTGCTGGGCGGTCAGATCGGGATCCTCGACACAGCTGGTCAGCAGCGTCGTGCGGTCGCGCGCCGTGGTGAGGGTGTGCAGCGCCCGGACGCGGAGCGTCTCGGCGTCGTCGGTCATGAGCGGAGGTCCTTCCCGTGCAACCGGTCCAGCAGATCGTCGGCGGGGCAGCGGCCCTGGAGGACGTACCGCTCCAGGTACGCCGTGACGGCGCCCGTCACCTCGGCGGTGGCGCCGAGCCGGGGCAGCGCGTCGAGGGCGGCCGTGAAGCACTGGACGGCCACGTCGTGCAGTTCCGGGTCGGCGAGGCCGGTGCGGGCGGCGTCGAGCCACAGCGGATTGTGCGGGGCGGGCAGCCCCAGTGCCCGCTCGGCCAGCGGCTTCACCGCGCGGTAGGCGGTCTCGGCGGCCTCGGGGTCGTCGAAGAGCGCCGTCGTCACGGCGAGCGGCACGATCCAGCCGTCGTCGCCGGGCTGGGCGTCGATCATGCGCAGCTCGATGTGGCCGCGCGGTCTGATCGGCGGGAACAGCGTGGTGAGGTGGTAGTCGAGGTCCTCGCGGGTCGGCGGCCTCGGGGTCGCGGAGCGGGTCCAGTCGCGGAAGGTCATGCCGTCCGGGACGTCCCAGGCGCGGCCGTCCTGGCGGATGCACATCACCGGGGCGTCCAGCACATGACGCGCCCACGTCTCGCGCGGGTCCCCGTCCAGCGGGGGAGCGCCCGCGCGGCCCGCGCCGATCTCCATCCACAGCAGCTGGCGGGTGGAGACCCAGCCGGTGGGCTCGCGGCCGGCCAGCGGGGAGTTGGCGAACGCGGCGACCAGGACCGCGCCCAGCTGGTGGGCCAGCCACCAGCGCCGCCCGTGCCCGAGCGGCCCCGGCTCCTCGTAGCCGGCGTCCAGGCACACCTGAACGGAGGCGGAGGTGCACATCATGGCGCGGCCGGCCGGGCCCGTACGGTCCAGACAGGCTTCCATCGCGTCGTAGCGGGGTTCGTGCAGATACCGGCGGGGTGAGTGCCAGGGATCGTGGCCGACGCCGACGAGGCCGAGATCGTGCCCGGCGAGCGCCGCGCGGACGGCGGCGAGGTCGGCGGAGACGGTGTCCACGCACTCCATGAGGGAGGCGGCGGGCGGCGAGCTCAGCTCCAGCTGGCCGCCTGGCTCGACGGTGAGCGCCGAGCTGAGGGGCACGGTCCGCAGGGCGGCGTAGGCCGCTTCGAGCCGTTCGGGTGTGACGGGGAGCTGCGGTGTGCGCAGCTCGTGGACGAGCCATTCCACCTCGACCCCGACGGTGCGGGGCGGTCCGGTCTTGAAGCAGATGCCCCGGACCAGGGCCTCCACCTCGGCGGCGGACAGAGCGGTGCGGGGCTCCGTACAGTCGCTACAGTCGGTTACTGAATCGGACATGTCGGGATCCTCCTGAGATTCCACCATGCCACCGGCCCGGATGATGTTGGCCGGACCGGCATAACTCGTCCCACCCAAAACCCTCGCGGCGTTTCGCACAAGAGTGCATATCGTCGTAATCGGGGCTGACGATCTCCGTTTTCTGGGTGTTTGCTGGGTGTTTCGAGGCCGGGAAACTCTGTTGCACCGTATGACCAGCATCGCCCACGATGCCTGCATGAGCACGACGGGGGAGCGCGCACGGCGCGCGTTCGCGGCGCCCACGGGGGTGGCGCCATGAGCGCGCGCCTGCGGGGCATCGCACAGCAGACGGAGCAGATCGTCGAGGAGGGCTTCTATCGCGCCTCCGACGGACGCGAGGTGTCCATCGCGGCGCAGGTCGAGGCCGCACGGAGCGGTACGCGGATGTACGGGCCGGAGCCCGTGCCGGTACCGGAGATCCCGCCCGCCGACACGTTCGTCGAGGTCACGGGCGAGAGCAGCCTGGAGGCCGCCCGGCGGCTCGGCGGTGTGCCGGCCGTCCTGAACTTCGCCTCGGCCCGCAATCCGGGCGGCGGCTATCTCAACGGCGCCCAGGCCCAGGAAGAGGCCCTGTGCCGGGCCTCCGCGCTGTACGCGTGCGTACGGGAGGCCAAGGACTTCTACGACCACCACCGCGCCCACCGCGACGCGTTCTACACGGACCGTGTCATCCACTCACCGGCCGTGCCCGTGTTCCGGGACGACCGCGGCCGGCTGCTGGACGAGCCCTACGTCGCCGGCTTCCTGACCGCGGCCGCGCCGAACGCGGGCGTCGTACGGCGTACGGTGCCGCAGCGCACGGCCGAGCTGCCGCGGGCCCTCGCGGTGCGCGCCGAGCGGGTGCTGGAGGTGGCGGCGGCCGAGGGGTACCGGCGGCTGGTGCTGGGGGCGTGGGGCTGCGGGGTGTTCCAGAACGATCCCGTGCAGGTGGCGGGGGCGTTCCAGGCGCTGCTGGGGCCGGGCGGGCGGTTCGCGGCGGCCTTCGAGCACGTGGTGTTCGGGGTGCTGGACCGCACGCAGGGTCAGGTCGTGCGGGGGGCCTTCGAGAAGGTGATTCAGGTCCAGCCGTAGCGCTCGTGGAGCCGGTTCCTGACCAGGTTGAACCGTCCCCGGTCCAGGGCGCAGGCCTCGCGGCGCATGCCGTCCTCGTGGAGGCGCAGCACGCGGTCCACATCCACCCAGGAGTCCCGGCCCGTGCGGTCCCAGGGCCCGCTGCCGATCGCGACCCACTCGCGGTCGCCGTCGTGCCGCTTGCTGGACAGCTGCACGGCGAGGAAGGTCCCGGCCGCCTCCCGGGCGACCACCAGCACCGGCCGGTCCTTGCCGCGTCCGTCGTTCTCCTCGAAGGGCACCCAGGTCCAGACGATCTCGCCGGGGTCGGGGTCCCCGTCGTGCGCGGGTGAGTACTCGGTGCGCACCCGGCCCACCTTGCGGACGTCGGCCTCGGTGGTCGCGGTGGGGCCGAAGCGGCCGGGGACGTTCTCATCGGTAAACGCAGTCACGGGGGCACCTTACGGGGTGCCCCCGTGTGCGCCGACGGCTACTTCTCCTCCACGGGCACCTTCTGCGACGGAGGCGGCGACGCGAGCCCGTTCAGGGACGAAGTCCCCGCCGGGGCCTGCCCGTTCTGGTTCATGTTCGCGAGCAGCTGCCGCGCCAGGCCCAGCCCGGTGCCGCCCATGGTGAGCGCCTTGGCGAACATGTCCGCCATGCCGTCGGCGCCGTTGAGCACCACCATGTTGTCGACGTTGCCGAACGCGGACGCGCCCGCCTTGACGATCTCCGGCCAGTTCTCGGCCAGTTGCTGGGCGACGACAGCCTCCTGGTTCTCGGCGAGGGCCGCGGCCCGGGCCTTGATGGCCTCCGCCTCCGCGAGCCCCTTCGCCCTGGACGCCTCCGCCTCCGCGAGTCCCTTGGCCTGAGCCGCCGCGGCCTCCGCCTCGCCGGTGGCCCGGGTCGACGCCGCCATGGCCGTACCCCGGGCCTTGGTCGCCTCGGCCTCGGCGCTCGCGGCCGTCTTGACCCGGGTCGCCTCGGCCGCCGCGGCGAGCTCCGTCTCCTTCGCCTTGGCCTCGGCCGCGGAGATCCGCGCGTCGCGCTCGGCCTCGGCGAGCGTGCGCTTCTCGTAGGCCTGGGCGTCCGCCGGCTTGCGGACGTCCGCCTGGAGCTGCTGTTCCCGCCGCTGCGCCTCGAGTTCGGCGATCCGGGTCTCCTGGACGACGACCTCCTGCCGGGCCGCGGCGTCCGCGAGCGGACCGGCCTGGCGTGCCTTCGCGCCCGCCTTGTCCCGCTCGGCCTGGTAGCCGGCCTGGAGGATCTCACTGTCCCGGGTGGCCTCCGCCATCCGTGCGAACGACTTCTGCTCGGCCTCCGTGGCCAGCCGGTTGGCCTCCGCCTGCGCGATCCGCGCGTCCCGCTGGACGGCCGCCGCGTGCGGCATCGCCAGGTTCTGGATGTATCCGGTGGGGTCCTCGATCTCGTGGATCTGGAGGGAGTCGACGATGAGCCCCAGCTTCTCCATCTCCGTGCCGCAGGCGGCCCGGGTCTGCCCGGTGAGCTTCTCCCGGTCACGGATCATGTCCTCGACCGTCAACCCGCCCACGATGGACCGCAGATGACCGGCGAACACGTTGTGCACCCGCTCGGACATCAGCTTCTGCTGGTCCAGGAAACGGCGCCCAGCGTTGGCGATCGACACGAAGTCGTCGCCCACCTTGAAGATGACCACGCCCCGCACCTTGAGCGGAATGCCCTGGTGGGTCACGCAATCCACGTGCAGCTCGGTCTCGTTGAGGTCCAGCGAGAGCTTGCGCACCGCCTGCACGCCGGGCAGCACCAGCGTGCCGCGCCCCGTGACGATGCGGAATCCCATGCCTTCCTCAAGGCCCTCGGTCCTGTGCTTGGAACCGGAGATGATGAGCGCCTCGTTGGGCTCGGCCACGCGCCACATCATCTTGAACACACCGATCAACACGAGGACCGCGCCTACCGCGATCCCCGCAACGACGCCGATGACCATCGGCATTCGCCCCCTTTGCATGGTGCCCTTTCGGCACCGAACGAAGGGAGTGTGCGCCTCGCCGAGGCCGGGGTACAGACCCTTGCGGATCCTTGTCACAACCTTGACGAATACCGCTCTCACCTGCGGTGGAGCATGCTCAACTGTCGTACGCCGCCTGGACGTAGACGGTCCTGGGCGCCTGGTACTCCACCACCATCACCACGGTGCCGCGCTCGATACGGTCCGTACCGGTGGCCGCGTAGGCCAGGAAGTGCTCGGCGCCGCCCCGCACCCGGACGATCACCTCACCGACGAGCCCGGGCCCCACCGTTCCGGTGACCCGACCCATGAGCCCGACCATCGACGCATCGTCCATGGTCACAGGGTAAGGGCCGAACGCCGTCACGCGGCCGGGGAATCCGTCGCGATCTCCCGCACCGGCGGCCACACCTCGTGCCAGCGCAGCTCCGCCTCCACCTGCGCGGCCAGCGAGATCAGCAGCGGCTCGCTGTTCGCCGGTCCGAGCAACTGCGCCCCGACGGGGAGGCCTTCACCGACGAACCCGGCGGGGACGTTGACGCCGGGCCAGCCCAGCACGTTCCACGGCCAGGCGAAGGGACAGGCGGCGATCATGGCGCGATCGGTGGCCAGCCCGCCCAGCTTCAGCATCGAGCCGATGCGCGGCGGGGGAGCGGCCGTGGTCGGCGCGAGGACCACGTCGTACGACGTGAAGAACCCGCCGATACGGCGGTGCAGGACCGCCTCGGCCCGCCGTGCCGCCCGCAGCGGTGCCCCGCCGAGCAGCCGGCCCAGGCGGGCGGCGTCCCGGGTGCGCCGGTCGAGGAGCGCGGGGAAGGGCGCCTCGCCGACCCGCTCGGCGAGACCGGCCGTGGCGCGCGGGATGAAGGTGAGCCCGATCTGCCCGTACGGGGGGTCGGCTTCCTCGACGTGGTGCCCCAACGCGGCCAGTTTCTCGGCGAGTTCGACGACCTTCGCCCGCACCTCGGGCTGGAGCCGGGCGGGCAGCGCGGTGAACGGGGGCTTGAGGGCGAGGGCGATGCGCAGCCTGCCGGGGTCGCGTCCGACGGCGCCGGAGGCGTCGACGGCGGGCGGCCGGTGCGGGTCCAGGTCGTGGTTGCCGCTCGCCGCGTCCAGCAGGAGCGCGGCGTCGGCGACCGTGCGGGCCAGGGTGCCGTTGACGGTGATGCCCTGGAAGGACTCGCCGCGCGGCCAGGTGGAGATACGGCCGCGCTGCGGCTTGATGCCGATGAGATGGGTCCAGGACGCCGGGATGCGCACCGATCCGGCGCCGTCCGAACCGAGCGCGGCCGGTACCAGGCCGGCTGCGACGGCGGCGGCGGAACCGCCCGAGGAGCCGCCCGGGGTGTGCTCCGCGCTCCATGGATTGCGGGTCGCGCCGAAGGCGGGGCCCTCGGTGAAGGGCCACTGCCCGAACTCGCAGGTGTTGGTCTTGCCGATGACGACGGCTCCGGCCGCCCGCAACCGCCGTACGGCTTCCCCGTCCTGAGTCACCGCGGGGAACTCGCCCTGGCAGCCGAACGCGGTCGGCTCGCCCGCCACGTCCATGTCGTCCTTGACGGCGACGGGTACGCCGAGCAGCGGCCTGCGCACTCCGGCGGCCAGCTCCTTGTCCGCCGCGTCCGCCTCGGCGAGGGCCGCTTCGGCCCGTAGGACCCGGAAGGCGTTGAGGGTGGGCTGCGTCGCGTCGATGCGCGCCAGGGCCCGCTCGACCAGGGCCCTCGACGTCACCTCCCCGTCGGCCAGTGCACGGGCGGACTCCACCAGACCTGCGGCGCGGTCGAGCGGCATGTGAATCCCTCCACCTCCGGGAGCGCGTGGTCTACCGAACGGTAACCTGTGGAAGCGCTGTCCCGGAACGCCTCTGGTGGGCGCGGACGTTCGGTGCGCGGCACAGGTGTCCCACAGGGCTCGTCAGGTCGTGCGCAAACCATTGACGCGATTCAGCCTCGCCCCTACCTTCTGATCGACTTTCCGAACCTCGTTCGGCATGTCGGACATCAGAGCCGCGTTGTTTGTTCGTCCGAGGAGAGCCGCCCGTGACCACACGACCCCCCATGTCCCGCCGTACCCTGCTGCGCGCGATGGCCGCCCTGCCCGCCTCGGCCGTGCTGCTGGGCGAACTCCCCGGTGCCGCCCACGCCGCCGCCCCGCCGAGCGGCTCCGCGACCCGCTACACGATCGTGCCGTTCCTCAACAGCAACGACGGCACGGTGAACGTCTACCAGTCGGACGACGCCCTCGACTTCCGCCTCGCCAAGTCCTCGGCCTACACCCCGCCGAGCAACAGGATCCGCGACGCCAGCGTCTTCAGGCACACCGATGGCTACTACTACATCACCTACACCACGCACACCTGGCAGGACGTCAGCACCACCATCGGCTTCGCCCGCAGCTCCGACCGGCTCAACTGGACGTTCCTGTACGACTACACGGTCCCGATCGCCAACCTGTCGCGGGCCTGGGCGCCCGAGTGGTTCGTCGACAGCGACGGCAGTGTGAACGTCATCGTGTCCTGCTCGGTCACCAGCGACGAGTGGATCTTCACCCCGTATCGGCTGAGGGCGACGAACTCCGCGCTCACCGCGTGGAGTTCACCGGTGGCCCTGTCGGGCATCGGCGCGAACCACATCGACACGTTCATCGTGAAGATCGGCTCGACGTACCACGCGTTCACCAAGAACGAGACGACCAAGTACATCGAGTACGCGACCGCCTCCTCGCTGACCGGCCCCTACACGATCTCCAGGACCGGCGACTGGGCCGGCTGGGGCAGCTACCGCGAGGGCCCGGCGCTCGTCCAGCTCGACAACGGCGGCTGGCGGCTGTTCTTCGACGGCTACGGCGACGGCAACTACTACTACAGCGACAGCTACAACACGTTCGCCACCTGGTCGGCGCCGGTCGCACTCCCTGTCGTGTCCGGTACGGCCCGGCACTTCACCGTCATCAAGGAGACCGTCTCGGGCGGCCCGACCCTGGCGAGGAACGTCACGCGGTCCTTCCAGTCGGCCAACTACTCCACCCGCTACTGGCAGACGCAGTCCTCCCTGCTCAACCTCCCGGTGGTGACCGGCTCCAGCACCTCCGCCGAGAAGACGGCGTCGACCTTCACCGTCGTCGCGGGCCTCGCCGACTCCAACGGCTACTCCTTCCGCGACTCCTCCGGCAACTACCTGCGCCACTGGGACTTCCGGGCCCGCTTCGACGCGAACGACGGCACGTCGACGTTCGCCAGGGACGCTACGTTCATCGCGCGCACGGGGAGCACGAGCGGCTCGATCCGCTTCGAGTCGTACAACTACCCCGGGTACTACCTGCGCCACTACAACTACCAGCTGCGGGTGGAGCGTTCGAACGGTACGGATCTCTTCCGGTCGGACAGCTCCTTCACCCCGGTGACCGCCTGGGCCTAGAGCGGCGCCGGGGAGGAAGCCCCGGCGAGCAGCAGTCGGGGCGTGCCCGTGCCGTTCGCGGGCACGCTCCACAGGTCGCTGGTGCCGACCTTGCCTTCGGCGGGGAGGGCGTAGGCGACGGTCTCGTCGTCCAGCCAGGTGGCCTGGTCGTCGACGCTGTGGCGTTCGGCCAGCGCCGTCTCCTTCAGGGTCCGCAGGTCCAGGACGTACTCGCGCCACAGGTCGGTGCGGGACAGCACCCGCTTCTTGAAGGCGACGCGGGTCCCGTCCGGGGAGAGGGACGGGCACTCCACGTTCTCGACGAGCGTGGTCACCGACTGCCGGGAGACCGAACCCCGCACCAGATAGGTCTTGTTGTCGGTGTTCAGGGTCGCGTAGAAGGTGTCGTCGTCGGCGGCGAAGGTGACACCCCAGAAGTTGACGTCCGCCGCCTTGTAGGACTTGCCCTCCAGATCGATGGCGAACGTCTCCAGGCTGGGGATCAGCTTCATGGTGCGGGTGTCCAGGATCGAGGTCCTGGTGGAGAAGAACGCGGACGCGTAGGACTCGCCCGAGACGAAGACGGTCCAGGCGACGAAGCGGCCGCTGGGGGAGACCCGGGCCCGGCTGGGGGTGCCCGCGAGCGAGTAGGTGTGCCGGGTGCGCAGGTCGGCGTCCAGGAGCAGGGCCCGGTTGTTCTGCTTGAGGACGCCGGTGTCGGACTGGAGGCAGACGCCGGTGCCGGCGGCCGCGTAGAAGCGCGCGCACTTCAGGTCCGAGGCGGTGCGCCCGCTCTTGGGCTCGGTGGACGGGACCGAGGCGACCGCGGTGCGGTGCGGGCCGGCGGCCGCGTTGACGAACATCAGCCGGTCCTTCTGGCCGAGCGTCACCTTGCCCCCGCTGACGGCGGGGCCGCCCGCCTGCGGCTGGTTCGCCCGGTCCGCGCGGTCGGCGGCGCGCAGGACCATGCCGGTGCCCAGCCCCGCGAGCAGCAGTACGGCCGTGACGAGGACGATCAGGCGGCGGCGGAGTGGTGTCATCTGGTTCCTGTTCGGTGGAGTCGTCATCGGGTCCCGCTTCGCCGTGGTCGTCACCGGGTGCCTCCCGTCGGCCTCAGCACCAGGCCCGCGACGGCCGCGCCGCACAGCAGCCCGACCGCGGAGCCGGCCAGCGCCGGGCCGTAGCCCCACATCGTCCAGGCGGCGCCGAACCCCAGCGAGCAGCAGAACCGGGCCAGCGCCTGGCTGGTGCCGACGATGGCGAGGCCGCTGGCGCGCAGATGCTCGGGCACCGTGGCGGCCAGGGCGGCGGGAAGCACCCCGTCGGTGGCGGCGTAGAACACACCGTGCAGGGCGAGGACGAGGAAGGGCAGGGCCGGGGTGGCCGGGGCCCACAGCAGCAGCGCGTAGGCGGTGAGCAGGGCCAGGTGCCCGGCGAGGAAGACGGTGTGCCGTCCCACCCGGTCGGCCAGCGCGCCCAGCGGCACGGCCAGCAGCAGGAAGACCACGGCGGTGCCGAGCGGCAGCAGCGGGAACCACTCCTCGGCGAGGCCCGCGCGCCGTTGCAGCAAGAGGTAGACGAACGCGTCGCTGACGGTGGTCAGACCGAGCAGCGCGGCACAGCCGGCGAGGGCCCGGAGCCGGGGGAGGCGGAGCAGGGCGAGCGCTTCGCGGACGCGGACGGGCGGCTTCGCGGCATCGGGTGCCGCGTCTCGCGGCACGCCGGCGCCATCGGGCCGAGCGTCCTGGCGTCTGCCCGGTACGAACAGCACGAGTACGACCACGCCGAGCACGGCCACGCACGCGCTCACGCCGAACACGGCGTCGTAGCCGTCGGTCGCCGCGTTCAGGATGAGGAACGCGGCAAGGGGGCCGAGCATCGCGCCGGTGGTGTCCATGGCGCGGTGGATGCCGAAGGCGCGGCCCTGGCGGTCGGGCGGGGTGGACAGGGAGATCATCGCGTCGCGCGGGGCGGTGCGCAGGCCCTTGCCGGTGCGGTCCAGGGCGAGGACCGTGCCGAGGGCGCCGACGCTGCTCGCGAGCAGGAGCAGCGGTTTGCACAGCGCGGACAGTCCGTATCCGAGCCCGGCGATCAGTTTGTGGTTGCGCACGCGGTCGGCGAGATGGCCGCCGGTGAGCTGGACCAGCGCGCTGACCCCGTTGTAGACGCCGTCGAGGGCGCCGAACCCCAGGGGGCTGAAGCCGAGCGTGGTGACGAGGTAGAGCGGCAGGACGGCGGTGACCATCTCCGAGGAGATGTCGGTGATCAGGCTGACCGTGCCCAGCACGAGGACGACCGGGGCGACCTTGGGCCGCGGGCCGCGTCTTCGGCCCCGCTCGGTGTCCGCCCCGGCGGGTGCGGAGCGGTCGGTGAGGTACATGTCCAGGACTCCAGTCGCGCTGCGTTCAGTTCTGCCGGCTGCTCTCGTCCCGCAGCCAGGTGCCGAAGTCCCGTTCCTTGATGGCCTTTTGCGCCTTGCGCCGGGCGACGACCGCCGCGGCGACGAAGACCAGGACCGCCGGGAGGAGCTTCGGCTCCCTGCGGAGCAGGGCGGTGAGATCCGCCTTGCTCGTGCGGGCCGTGGCCTCCCCCGGTCCCCGGTGCTGCTCGACCTGGGTGGTGGAGACCGCGGCCCGGATCCGCCGATTGATCAGATCCGGCCACGTGCGCGGCGGATGGACCACGACACCGGCCGCACCGACCACGAGCCGCTCCGCGGGGGCGAACGCCAGGGACGCCGCCAGGTCGTCCGCCATCAGCGGCGGCAGCGCGGCGATCCGGGCGTGTCCGGCCTTGGAGACCGCGATGACGCCACGGCCGAACAACCCCTCGCGCACGACCGGCAGTTGCTGCCACACCCGGTAGTAGGCGCGCACCCGCCAGGCGCAGCCGTCCAACGGAATCCGCCGCTCCGGCGCGGTGGCGAGGATGCCGGAGACGCCGTCGTCCAGGGGCTCGGTCAGTGCTCGTACGTCGGCTCCCGTGATCACGACGTCGGCGTCCACGTAGACGCGGGGGAAGCCGCGCGCGTGATCGTCACCGGCCCGCAGGGCGGCGTGTTTGGACGGGGTGGGGATCTCCACCACCCGCACGCGCGGGCCGCGGGCGGCCGCGATCCGCGCGGTGTCGTCCGTGCAGCCATTGCATACGACCACGATGTCGTTTACATCCTCGCGGGATTCGGAATCGGCCAGAAGTGAATCGAGTAGCCGGCCGATGACTTGCGCTTCGTTGTGGGCCGGGATCACGATGCTCGTCACCTGGGCAGTATGCAGTCGATGTCACTAATGCGATGTGTGTTTCGTCCAACTGTTCCCGTGACTGTGTTCGGTGGTCTAGATTGAGGGCCGCCGAGCTGGTTTGGGTGGGGAACGTGAGGCCGCGAGGCACGAGCCAACATGCAGGGGACATGGGGCGGTTGGGGAACCGCTGAGGCTTCTTTCTTTCATCTGCCGTTGTGTCGGGGACGCATCGGTGTTCGGTCAGGGGTAACCGCGCACGTGGTGGGGGGCGCATGACCATTGAGGTCACGCATGAGCAACTGGATGTGGAACACAGGACTCCACAAGGTCGCCGAAGACCTTGGGAAAAGAAGTACCGGATAGTTCTGCTGGTCGCGGACGGCCTCGCGGCCGTCGTCGCGGCCCTGGTGATCCACGCGGTGTACGGCCGCTGGGCGGTGGCCCTGGTGCTGCCCCCGGTGTGGCTCGCGGCCATGGCGGCCCACCGGACCTACGACCGCAGGGCCTTGGGGCTGGGGACCGAGGAGTACCGGCGGGTGCTCCGGGGCGCCGTCGCACTGCCCGCGCTGGCCGCCTTCGCGCACTGGACCTTCACCCACGACCCGGACCTTCTCCATGACATGACCATGGCCGCAGTGCCGGCCGCCGCCCTCGCCCTGCTGGTCCGGTACGCGCTGCGCCGCCGGCTGCACAAGAGATGGGCGCGGGAGCGCGGCGGGAGCGCGACGCTCCTGGTCGGTCCCTCGCACGGCATCGTGGAACTGGTCGCCGTGCTGCGCCGCGGCGGAGTCCAGGAACTCCAGGCCGCAGGGGTGTGTCTGAGCGACCCTCAGAACGCGGCGCAGATCCGCAGGTTGGGGCTCCCCGTCCTCGGCGGTGTCGACACCATGGACGACGTCATCCGGGCCCTGGGCATCGGCACCGTCGTGGTGCTGCCCGCGCCCGAGTACGACGCCTCCGTACTGCGCCGCATCTCCTGGACGGCGGCCGTGCAGGGCGTCGACTTCCTGCTGGCGCCCGTGCTCGCCGACGTGTCCACCGCCCGGCTGACCGTGCGGCCCACCAACGGTGTGCCGCTGATGCGGATCCAGGCGCCGAACCTCTCCCGCGCCTCCCGGCTGCCCAAGGAACTCCTGGACCGCTCCCTCGCGGCGCTGCTCCTGGTCCTGCTCGCCCTGCCCATGCTGGCGATCGCCCTGGTCGTCCGCCTCGACAGCTCCGGCCCCGCACTCTTCAGACAGCAGCGGGTGGGCCGGTTCGGCGATCACTTCACCATGTTCAAGTTCCGCACGATGCGCCCCGACTCGGAGGCGCTGCGCGCCGAGCTGGAGCACCTCAACGAGAACAGCGACGGACTGCTGTTCAAGGTGAAGCAGGACCCGAGGATCACCCGGGTCGGTTCCTTCCTGCGCCGCACCTCGCTGGATGAACTGCCGCAGCTGCTCAATGTGATCGGCGGCCACATGTCGCTCGTCGGTCCCCGCCCGTCCCTGCCCGAGGAGGTGGAGGAGTACCCCTCGGAGGTCAAGCGGCGGCTGCTCGTGAAACCCGGCCTCACCGGGCTGTGGCAGGTGAGCGGCCGCTCCGACCTGCCCTGGGACGAGGCGGTCCGGCTCGATCTCGGATACGTGGACAACTGGTCGATGGGGCTTGACCTGTCGATCCTGGCGCGCACCGGATCCGCGGTGGTGCGCGGAACGGGGGCCTACTGATGGACCGGAAGCAGGGGGACCAAGTGACCGAGACCGCGGAGCCGTTGGGAGTCGCCGTCGTCGGGGCCGGCTACTGGGGCCCCAATCTCGTCCGCAACTTCCAGGCCAGCGAGCGCTTCCGGCTTCGCTGGCTGTGCGACCTCGACGTGGAGCGGGCCCAGCGGGTCCTGGGCGGCTACTCGACCGTCCGGCCCACCGCGGACTACGCGGCCGTCCTCGCGGACCCCGCCGTCGACGCCGTCGCGGTGGCCACGCCCGCCGGCACCCACCTCGACATCGCCCTGGCCGCCCTGCGCGCCGGGAAGCACGTCCTGGTGGAGAAGCCCCTCGCGGCGACCTACGCCGACGGACTGCGCCTGGTGACCGAGGCGGAGGAGCGCGGACTGACCCTGATGTGCGACCACACCTACTGCTACACACCCGCGGTGGGCCGTATCCGGGAACTGGTCCGCTCCGGCGAACTCGGCGAGATCCACTTCGTCGACTCCGTCCGGATCAACCTCGGGCTCGTCCAGAAGGACATCGACGTCCTGTGGGACCTGGCCCCGCACGACCTGTCGATCCTGGACTTCATCCTCCCCGACACCGTCGAGCCGGTCGCCGTCGCCGCCCACGGGGCCGACCCGATCGGCGCCGGACAGGCCTGCGTGGCCTATCTGACGCTCACCCTCAACACCGGTGCCATCGCCCACGTGCACGTCAACTGGCTCTCGCCGACCAAGGTGCGGACCACCATGGTGGGCGGCTCCAAGCGCACCCTCGTCTGGGACGACCTCAACCCCGCCCAGCGCGTGGCGATCTTCGACCGGGGCGTGGACCTGGCCTCGCCCCAGGAGATCGGCGCGGACGAACGCCGGGACATGCTCATCTCCTACCGCTCCGGCGACATGGTCGCCCCCGCCATCGGCGAGAAGGAAGCGCTGCGCAGCATGGTCGACGAGTTCGGCGACGCGATCCGGCAGCGCCGGGCGCCGCTGACCGACGGCCGGGCCGGTCTCAGGGTGCTGGACATCCTCGAAGCGGCCTCCCGCAGCCTGGAGTTCAGGGGCGCGGTCGTCGGCCTGCGCACCGGCCACTGACCGTTCGCACCGACGCGTTCACCGAGACGTTCACTGAGAAGTCCGCTGAGAAGGAAGTGCAGTTGAGCAGCGTACGAGGCAAGAAGATCCTGGTCACCGGGGGAGCGGGCACCATCGGCTCCAACCTCGTCGACCTCCTGGCCGAAGGCGGCGCCCGCGAGATCGTGGTGCTGGACAACTTCGTGCGCGGACGGCGGGCCAACCTCGCCCAGGCCCTGCCCAGCGGTGTCGTGGAGGTCGTCGAGGGCGACGTCCGCGACATCGACACCGTGAAGAAGGTCACCGAGGGCGCGGAGCTGGTGTTCCACCTCGCCGCGATCCGCATCACCCAGTGCGCGGAGGAGCCGCGGCTCGCCAACGAGGTGCTGGTCGACGGCACCTTCAACGTCCTGGAGGCGGCGGCCGCGGCCGGCGTCACCAAGGTCGTCGCCTCGTCGTCGGCGTCCGTCTACGGCATGGCCGAGGCCTTCCCGACGACCGAGCGCCACCACGCGTACAACAACGACACCTTCTACGGCGCGGCCAAGGCCTTCAACGAGGGCATGCTGCGCAGCTTCCACGCCATGTACGGCCTGGACTACGTGGCGCTGCGCTACTTCAACGTCTACGGCCCCCGGATGGACATCCACGGCCTCTACACCGAGGTGCTCATCCGCTGGATGGAGCGCATCGAGGCGGGCGAGCCGCCGCTGATCCTCGGCGACGGCACGCAGACCATGGACTTCGTCGACGTCCGCGACATCGCCAGGGCCAATGTGCTGGCCGCCGAGTCGGATCTCACCGACGAGGTGTTCAACGTCGCCTCCGGTACGGAGACCTCGCTGCGCGAACTCGCCGACGGCCTCCTCGAGGCGATGGGCGCGTCCGGGCTGGAGCCGGTGCACGGACCAGCCCGCGCGGTGAACGGGGTGAGCCGGCGGCTCGCGGACACCTCGCGGGCCGCCGAGCGGCTCGGGTTCACGGCGCAGATCGATCTGCGCACGGGGCTCAAGGACCTGGTGCAGTGGTGGCGTTCGGAGCGGGAGGCCGCCAAGTGAGCACCGACCGCATCCCGGTGATGATCCCCTGGCTCGGCGAGGAGGAGGCCAAGGCCGCCTCCGACGCGGTGCTGTCCGGCTGGGTCGCCCAGGGACCCCGGGTCGCCGCCTTGGAGCGGGCCTTCGCGGAGCGGGTGGGCGCCGAGCACGCCGTCGCGGTCAGCTCCTGTACGACCGCCCTGCACCTGTCGCTCGTCGCCCTGGGACTGGGCCCCGGCGACGAGGTCGTGGTGCCCTCGCTGTCGTTCATCGCCACCGCCAACGCCGTACGGTACGTCGGCGCCGAGCCGGTGTTCGCGGACGTCGACCTGGCTACCGGCAACCTCACCCCGGCCACCGTCGACGCGGTCCGCACCCCCCGTACGAAGGCCGTCCTCGCCGTCCACCAGGGCGGCGTACCGGCCGATGTGCACGCGCTGCGCGCCGCCTGCGCCGACTGGGACCTGCCGCTCGTCGAGGACGCGGCCTGCGCCATCGGCTCCACCGTCGGCGGCAAGCCCGTCGGCCACGGCGCGCTGATCGCCGCGTGGTCCTTCCACCCCCGCAAGCTCGTCACCACCGGCGAGGGCGGCATGGTCACCACCGACGACGCCGAGTGGGCGGCCCGGCTGCGCCGGCTGCGCGAGCACGGCATGAACGCCTCCGCCGCGGACCGCCATGCGAGCGACAAGCCGGTCCTGGAGAGCTACTTGGAGGTCGGCTACAACTACCGGATGACGGACGTCCAGGCCGCGATCGGCCTGGTCCAGCTCGGCAAACTCGACGCGATGATCGCGCGCCGCCGCGAACTGGCGGCCCGCTACGACGAGTTGCTCCGGGACGTCCCCGGCCTCACCCCCGTACGCGACCCCGCGCACGGGCAGAGCAACTTCCAGTCCTACTGGGTGCTGCTGGACGGCGACTTCCCCGTCGGCCGGGACGACCTGCTCGCCGCACTCGCCGAGACCGGTGTCTCCGCCCGGCGCGGGATCATGGCCTCGCATCTCGAACCCGCCTACGCGGGCCACCCCGGCGCACCGCTGCCGGTCACCGAGCGCATCACCCGGGACTCGCTCATCCTGCCGCTGTTCCACACCATGACCGAGGCCCAGCAGGACCGCGTCGTGGCGGCCCTGCGCGAACAGGCGCACAGATGACCGGACTTGTCATCGTCGGCGCGGGCGGCTTCGCCCGGGAGACCGCACAGGCCGTACTGGACGCGGGCGAGTCCAAGCTGCTCGGGCACCTGGACGACAACCCGGCTCTGCACGGCACCGAGGTCGACGGGGTGCCCGTCCTCGGGGGCTGCGACCTGGTCCACCACCTGCCCGACGCCCGCGTGGTGATCTGCGTGGGCAACCCGAGGGACTACGCGGCCCGCGTCCGGCTGGTCCGCAGACTCGGCCTGCCGACGGACCGCTACGCCACCGTGGTCCACCCGACGGCGGTGGTGTCGTCGACCTCGTGGATCGGTCCCGGCTCGGTCCTGCTCGCGCACTGCGCCCTCACCGCCGCCGTGCGGCTGGGCGCCCATGTCGCGGTGATGCCGCACGTCGTCCTCACCCATGACGACGTGGTCGAGGACTACGCCACCCTCACCTCCGGCGTCCGCCTGGGCGGGGGAGTGCGGGTGAAGCGCGGGGCTTATGTGGGCTCCGGCGCGCTGCTCAGGGAAGGCACGACGGTCGGCGCCTGGTCGCAGATCGGCATGGGGAGCAACGTGCTCGGCGACATACCGCCGGGCGAGGTCTGGGTGGGGAGCCCGGCCCGACCACTGCGCGCGGCGGACGCGCCCGCGCTGGCAGAACTCGCGAACGAACAGTGGGGGGACCGCTGACATGAACCAGATCCCGCTGGTGGACCTCAAAGCGGCCCACGAGGAGGTCGCCGACGAGGTACGGGCCGGATTCGAACGGGTCCTGGCCGACACGGCGTTCGTCGGCGGCGACGAGGTCCGCCACTTCGAGCGCGAATACGCCGAGTTCGGCTCGGTCGCGCACTGCGTGGGCGTCGCCAACGGCACCGACGCCCTCGAACTCGCCCTGCGGGCAAGCGGGGTGGGGCCCGGCGACGAGGTCGTCGTACCCGCCAACACGTTCATCGCCACCGCCGGCGCGGTGGCCAGGACCGGTGCGACACCGGTCCTCGCGGACTGCCTGCCCGACACCTATCTCCTCGATCCCCAGGCGGCGTTGGACGCCGTCGGCCCGGCCACCCGCGCGGTGGTGCCCGTGCACCTGTACGGGCAGATGGCCGATGTGACGGCACTCGCCGGCCGACTCCCCGACCACGTACGGATCGTCGAGGACGCCGCCCAGTGCCAGGGCGCCACCCGCGACGGCCGGTCACCGGGCAGCGGCACCATCGCGGCCACCAGCTTCTACCCGGGCAAGAACCTGGGAGCCTACGGCGACGCGGGCGCGGTGCTGAGCGACGACCAGGAACGGACCGACCTGGTGCGCGCGATCGCCAACCACGGCGGCGTCGCCAAGTACCGCCACGACGTACCGGGGTTCAACAGCCGGCTGGACGGGCTCCAGGCCGTCGTCCTGCGCGCGAAGCTCGCCCGCCTCGCGGACGGCAACGCCGCCCGACGGGCGGCCGCGGCCCGCTACGACACACTCCTCGCCGACCTCGCGGCCACCGGCCGGGTCGTGCTCCCGACGACGGACACGGGCAACGTCCACGTCTGGCACCTGTACGTCGTCCAGATCGCCGGCGCCGACCGCGACGCCATCGTCGGCAAGCTCAACGCCGAGGGCATCGGTGCCGGAGTGCACTATCCCGCCCCGGTCCACCTCACGCCGGCGTACCGCCATCTCGGCCACGCCCGGGGCGAGTTCCCGCACGCCGAGCACACGGCGGACCGGATCCTGTCGCTTCCGCTCCACCCGCACCTCACCGCCGACCAGCAGCAACGCGTCGTGGACACCCTCACCCACGCGCTCCGCGGCTGACCGGCCCCCGAACACGCTCCACCCCCACGGCACGGGGCGCTCCTGCACAGCACCGCTGAGAGGTACACATGAACAGATGGGGCAGACGGCTCCGGGGCGGGCGCCTCGCCGTCGCAGCAGCATTGATATGGGCGGTGCTCCCGCAGGCCGTACCCGCGCAGGCGGCGTCCGATCCCTGCGGAACGGGCTCCAACGCGATCGTCTGCGAGAACTCCAAGGCGGGCAGCCCGATGTCCGACTGGTACTCGCCCAACTCCTACGGCGACATCAAGGGATTCACCACCAAGGAGAGCGTCCAGGCCGGTGACACCGTCCAGTTCAAGATCCAGTCACCGGTCTCGTACCGCGTGGAGATCTACCGACTCGGCTGGTACGGCGGCGACGGAGCGCGCCTGATCTCCACCGCGGCCCAGGCCGCCGTGACCTATCCGGCCAACTACACGAACAACCCCGCCAGTTGCACCACCAAGGCCGGCACAGGCCTGGTCGACTGCGGCAACTGGCCCGTGACAGTGAACTGGACCGTGCCCAGCGACGCCGTGTCCGGCCTCTACATCGCGAACCTGACGCAGACGGACGGCGACGGTCTGATGCCGTACCCGTTCGTCGTCCGCAAGGACTCCAGCACCTCCGACATCGTCGTACAGACCAGCGACCAGACCTGGCAGGCCTACAACGACTACGGCGGCCAGGACCTCTACGGCGGCACCGGGCCCGCGCCGGACGGCCGTGCCTACGAGGTCAGTTACAACCGGCCGCTGGACATCGGCGGCGACAACGGCATCTACGGCTCCGAGTTCATGATGCTGTCCTGGCTGGAGCGCAACGGCTACGACGTCAGCTATCTGTCCGGCGTGGACGTGTCGACCCGTGGTGACACCCTGCTGGAGAACCACGACGTGTACCTGTCCTCGGGACACGACGAATACTGGACGCAGAGCCAGTACGACAACGTCCTGGCGGCCCGCAAGGCCGGTGTGCGGCAGGCCTACTTCAGCGGCAACGAGGTCTTCTGGAAGACGCGGCTCACCCCGAGCATCGACGGCACCAGCACCTCGAACCGCACCCTGACCTGCTACAAGATGACCAAGATGGTGCAGGGCAACGGCATCGCCGACCCCAGCGGTGAGTGGACCGGCACCTGGATGGACCCGACCAGCACCCAGTACGGCATGGACTACCAGCCGCCGAACATCCTCACCGGCTCCATGTTCACGGTGAACGGCTACCGCGCCGACGCGATCACGGTCCCCGGCTCGTACGGCAAGAACCGGCTGTGGCGCAACACCTCGATCGCCAACCTCACGTCGAGCCAGACCGCCACGTTCCCGACGGGCACCCTCGGCTACGAGTGGGACAGCGACATCGTCAACAGCACCAGGCCGGCCGGCGCGATCCATCTGTCGTCCACGACGGTGGACATCGACGACGGCAAGTACCGCCTGGACTGGGGCAACATGTACGGCAACGGGACGGCGACGCACAACCTCGTCGAGTTCCGCGACCAGGACTCCGGAGCCCTCGTGTTCGGTGCGGGCACCGTGCAGTGGTCGTGGGGCCTGACCAACCTGCCGACCTACGACCCCGACGACGTGGTGGTCACCGAGGACGTCCGCATGCAGCAGGCGACCGTGAACGTGCTGGCCGACATGGGCGTCCAGCCGAAGAACCTGCAGAGCAACCTCGTCAGCGCCACGGCCTCCACCGACACCACCGGCCCGACCATCACCGTGTCCAGCCCGGCCTCCGGGGTCACCGTCCCGGCGCTCAAGCCGGTCACCATCTCCGGCACCGCCAGTGACTCCGGCGGCGGAGTCGTCGCCCGCACGGAGGTCTCCACCGACGGCGGCACCACCTGGAACGCCGCCACCGGACTGACGTCCTGGACCTACAGCTGGACGCCGACGACCCCGGGCAGCGCCTCCATCAAGGTCCGCGCGGTCGACGACAGCGTCAACATCGGCGCCGTCACCACCATCCCGCTGACCGTCGGCCCCCAGGCCTGCCCCTGCACCATCTGGCCGGCCACCGCCGTCCCCGGCACCCTCAACGCGGGCGACGCCGGACCGCTGGAGCTCGGCGTCAAGATCCGTACCACGGTGGCCGGTTCGATCACCGGCATCCGCTTCTACAAGTCACCCGCCAACACCGGCACCCACACCGGCAGCCTGTGGAGCGCCTCCGGCACCCGCCTGGCCACCGGCACCTTCACCAACGAGACGGCCTCCGGCTGGCAGCAGCTGAACTTCGCCACCCCGGTCACCGTCAAGGCCAACACCACCTACGTCGCCTCGTACTTCGCCCCCAACGGCGGCTACTCCTACGACGCCGGCTACTTCTCCGACAACTCCGCGGGCCTCGCCCCGCTCACGGCCCTGAAGTCCGGCACCGACGGCGGCAACGGCGTCTACCGCTACAGCTCCACCAGCGCCTTCCCGTCCTCGCAGTCCTCGGGCAGCAACTACTGGGTCGACGTGGTGCTGGACACCGCGACGGCCAGCACCACCCCGCCCGTCGTCACCTCGACGTCCCCGACCTCGGGGGCCACCGGCGCGGCGATCACGACACCGGTGTCGGCCGTCTTCGACCACGCCATCGACGGCGACACGCTGACGTTCACCGTGAAGGACCCGAACGGCAACACCGTGCCGGGCGCCAAGACGCTGCCCGCGTCGAACAAGGCGACCTTCACCCCGTCCACGGAGCTGGAGCTGCACACCACGTACACCGCCTCCGTCCGGGCGGAGGACCTGTGGGGCAACGCCATGTCGGCGCCGGTGACCTGGACGTTCACCACCAGCAACACCCCGCCCGCGGTCACCTGCCCGTGCACGCTGTGGAACTCCAACACCGTGCCGGCCAGAACCGCCGTCACCGACGACCCCAACTCCCTCGAACTGGGCACCCGGTTCCAGTCCTCGGCGAGCGGCTGGGTCACCGGCGTCACCTTCTACAAGGGCGCGACCAACACCGGCACCCACACGGGCAGCCTCTGGTCCACCAGCGGCACGCTCCTGGCCTCCGGCACCTTCACCAGCGAGTCCGCCTCCGGCTGGCAGACGATGACCTTCGCCACCCCGGTGGCGATCAGCGCGGACACCGCGTACGTCGTCTCCTACCACGCACCGAACGGCAACTACGCGGTGGACGGCGGCTACTTCGCGTCGGCCCACAAGTCGTATCCGCTGACCGCCACCGCCGACATCAGCACGGCCCGCAACGGGCTCTACCGATACGGCAGTGACGTGGCCTTCCCCAACAGTTCCTACGGATCCGCGAACTACTGGGTCGGGCCGATCTTCACCGCCGAGAACCCGTCCGCCTCGCTCACGTCGGGCACCACGTCGGAGGAGACCTCCTCCTTGCTGGCGCACACCGCCGACGCCTCCGACCCGCTGGTCACCACGCTGCCCAGCGCGACGAAGCTGGGGTCGGTGAAGGCGAAGCTGACCATCCTGCCGGGCGCCGAGGCCGCGGTCGCCAGGAAGCTCCACGTCAAGGCCGTCCTCGACTACGACCGGGCCACCCACAAGGTGTCCGTCCATCTGTCCGCCCCGCTGCCGGACGGCACGCGGTTCACGATCACGGTCACGGCCCGGGACAAGAAGCACCACACGGTGAAGTCCCGGGACTGGACCCTGACCAGCAAGACCGTCCGTAAGAAGCACTAGAGCGCACCGGTGCCGGCCTCCACGGAGGCCGGCACCGGGGATTGGCCTCATCACCGATGTCCACCGTCAGTGTCGTGATCCCCTGCTACAAGTACGGCGACTTCCTCGCCGACTGCGTCAGCAGCGTCCTGGACGAGCAGGACGGCGTCGACGTCCGGGTCCTCATCATCGACGACGCCTCGCCCGACGACTCGGCGGAGACCGCCCGCAAGCTGGCGGCCTCCGACCCGCGCATCGAGGTCCGCGTCCACGAGACCAACAAGGGCCACATCGCCACCTACAACGAGGGCCTCCTCGAATGGGCCGACGGTGACTACGTGGCACTGCTCTCCGCCGACGACCGTCTGGTCCCCGGCGCCCTGGTACGCGCCGCCGCGCTCCTGGACGCCCATCCGGAGGCGGGGTTCGCCTACGGCCGTCCCCTGCGCTTCCAGCACGGCGGCCCGCTGCCCAAGGCCCGTACCGGCGGCACCGGTTCGGTCGTCTACCCCGGGCACTGGTGGCTGGAGCGCCGCTTCCGCGAGGGCACCGGCTGCATCACCTCGCCCGAGGTCGTGGTCCGCACCAGCCTCCAGCGCGAGGTGGGGGGCTACGACCCCGCGCTTCCGCACGCCGGTGACATCGAGATGTGGATGCGGCTCGCCGCCCGCGCCGACGTCGGCTATGTACGCGGCGCCGACCAGGCCTTCTACCGCGTCCACGGCAACAACATGTCCACCACCGACTTCGGCGGCCAGCTCGACGACCTCCGCCAGCGCCTGGTGGCGTACGACTCCGTGCTCGACAAGTGCTCCGACCTGCTGCCACAGGCCGACCGGCTCGCCGGCGCCGTGCACACCCGCCTCGCCCGCTTCGCGCTGCGCCGCGCCTACCGCGCCTACGACCGGGGGCGCACCGACGTCGTCCCGGTCGACGACCTGGTGGCGTTCGCCGAGGAGTGCCTGCCCGGGTACGCGGCGCTGCCCGAATACCGCGCGCTACGGCTCAGACAGCGGATCGGAGCGAAGGCGATGCCGTATCTGCAACCGCTCGTGTGGTCGGCCGTGGCCGAGCGCGGGCGGGAGTGGCTGTGGTGGGAGTCGTGGAAGCGCCGCGGTCTCTGATGACGCCCATGCTCGACCCGAGGCCCGTGACGGGCCGTCCGGGCGGGAAGCTCCGTGGCTCAGCCCGCCACCGGCACCCCGCCGACCTGGGGGAGCGGGTCCGGGTTCGGGGAGGACTGCTTCCTGGACCTGCGACGCAGCGCGTACCGGTCGCACCACAGCGCGCCGACGATCCCCGCGAGCCCGCCCAGAAGTGCCGTACCGGCCAGCGCGCGGCTCTTGGTGCCCTGCACCTGCGCGGCGCTCGGCGTGACCAGGACGGACGCGTTGATCCGCGACTCCGGCGCGATCCCCTGCGCCTCCTGGACGTCCGCCACATGCCGGGCGTAGACGTCGATGATCCGGCGGACCGAGGTGTCGGCCGCGGCGGGATCGCCCCCGCGCGCCTGCACCTGCACCGAGGGGATCAGATAGCGGGGTGTCGCGCTGGTGCCGCTGTTGCGCGGGATCAGCTGGTACCTGCCATGGACCCCGGCGGAAGCCAACTCCGCGCGCCCGGCGGGCGATTCGAGCTGCTGGATGACGCCGTACGAGAGCGTGGCGAGCGGCGGCTGGAGATTGGTCAGCTGGTTGGGCTGGTTGCCGGTCGCCGGCGGCTTGAGGACGACCACCGCCGAGCTCAGGTACTGCGGGGTGGGCCGGAGCACCGGATAGGCTCCGGCAGCCGTCAGCAGGAGCGCGAGCAACAGTACGTACCAGCGGCGGAGCAGCGCTTCGGCGACGTCACGAGGCGACACAGGGATTCCTTCCGTCGGCCTCGATCCTCGCAGGCGCCGGGGCGGGCCGCCACCGAATCACACCGGGGAGAGTTCTCATGAGCCTGGGCGACATCTGGGCGATCATGTGCAGGCGCTGGTACTTCATGGTGCCCCTCACCCTGCTCAGCCTTCTCGCGGGCGGCTATCTGTACCGGACCGTCCCGGTCTCCTACCAGTCCCAGAGCTCCGTCACGCTCCTGGACTCCACGGCGGTCGCCGAGTTGGCGCCGACCTTCGGCAACCCCATCTCGAACGCGGGCGGTTCACTCGTCGTCACGGCCGACGTGCTGATCAGGACGCTCCAGTCGAGCGAGTCGGCCAAGGAACTGCACTCCCGGGGCGTCACGGACCGGTACACGGTCGGATTCGCGCCGGCCGCCGACAGCCCGCTGCTCACCCTGAGCGTCACCGGGACCGACCGGGAGAAGGTGCTGGAGGAGACCACCACCCTCACCGAGTTCACCGGGGAGCAGCTGAAGGCCCTGCAAGCGGCGTCCAAGGTGCCCAGGGGGTACCTCGTGCAGGCCGCGCCGGTCGTGCTGCCCCAGACACCGGTCTCGCAGCCGAAGGCCCGGTACCAGAACATCGCGTCGGTCGTCATCGTCGGCGTCGTCAGCGCGTTCCTGCTGTCCATCCTGGCCGAGGGCGTCGCGGTGGTCCGCCGCCGCGGACGCGCCCGGGACGGATACATCCCCCGCCGCCATCGCGCCAAGCCCCCCGAGCGGGCGCCCAGGGGCCTGCTGACCCGGCGACTGGACGCCACGACGATCCTCACCGGCTATCTCGCGCTGGCCTTCTTCGTCCCCTCGAACCTCACCCTGCCCGCGCTGGGCGGCGTCGGCACCCCCGCCAACGTCTTCGCCCTGCTGGGACTCCTCTGGTACCTCGCGACCTGGCTCGGCGGCCGGATCCGCCCCGCCGAGGGCACCAGGCTGCCGCGCGTGGCGATGTGCCTGCTCGCCGTGGCGGTGCTGCTGTCCTACGTCGCCGATGCGACCCGCGACAGCACGCACGAGGAGGTCCTCGGCGCCGACCGCGGGCTCATCGGGCTCGGGGTCTGGGTGGCGCTGGTGGTGCTGGCCTCGGCCGGCATCCAGGAGCGCGACCGGCTGGAGACCCTGATGCGCCGGCTCGTCGTCCTGGGCACGGTGGTCGCCCTCATCGGCTACTACGACTTCTTCGCCGCGACCAACATCGCCGACTCCATCCGCATCCCCGGCCTCCAGTCCAGCACCGCCGGGATCAGCGCCATGGACCGCGGTTCGTTCACCCGGCCGCGCTCCACCACGGCCCATCCGCTGGAGTTCGGCGGCATGCTGGCCATCCTCGTCCCCTTCGCCGTCCACCAGGCCTTCGATCCGGTACGCCGGCACGCCGGTGCGCTGCGCCGCTGGGCGCCGGTGGCGATCATGGCGGGCGCGCTGCCGCTGACGGTCTCCCGGACGTCCATCATCGGCGCGCTCATCGTGATCCTGGTGATGGTGCCCCGCTGGAAGCCGCAGCGGCGCTGGGCCGCGATCGGCATCATCCTGGGGTCGGTGGCCGGCTTCAAGGTGATCATCCCCGGGCTGATCGGCACCATCACCAACCTGTTCGCGAGCTTCCTGTCCGGCTCCGACAGCAGCACCCAGGCGCGCACCGTGAAGTACAGCGCGATCGTCCCCTACCTCGACGAACACCCCTGGTTCGGAAGGGGATTCGGCACCTTCACACCCGACCTGTACTTCTTCACGGACAACCAGTACATGCTGACCCTGGCCGAGATGGGCATCGTGGGGCTGGTCGCGCTGCTCGCCCTGTTCGTCACCGGCATCCACACCGGCGGCACCATCCGCCGTCTCGCCCGCACCGACTCGGACCGCGAACTCGGGCAGGCCTTCCTCGCCTCGGCGCTGGTCGCGCTGGTCATCAGCGCCACCTTCGACGCGCTCAGCTTCCCCATGTACGCCGGGATGTTCTTCCTAACCCTGGGGGCCGGCGGCAGCTACCTCGGCTTCGTCCGCCGTGAGGCCGCGGCTGCCGCGGCGGCGGCCGAGGTCCCCGTCTCCCGTAAGCCGTCCGAAGCCCAGCTCCCTGAACTCGTGGAGTCCCGATGAGCCCCGTCGCCGTCCTCGCCGTCACCTGGAACAGCGCCTCGGTGCTCCCCGGGTTCCTCGCCGCGCTTCCCGAGGGCATGGCAGGACTCGACTGGCGGCTGGTCGTCGCCGACAACGACTCCGCCGACGACACCGTCGACGTGCTGCGGGAGCTGGCGCCGGACACCACCATCGTCCAGACCGGCCGCAACGCCGGGTACGCGGCCGGCATCAACGCCGCGCTGGGCGCGGCCGGCGAGTACAGCGCCGTCGTGATCTGCAATCCCGACATCCGGATGCGCCAGGGCTGCGCCAAGCTGCTCGTCGACAGCCTCGGCGACGGCGTCGGCATCGCCGTACCCCTTCTGTACGAAGAGGGCAGCGACACACCCCACCGCTCACTGCGCCGCGAGTCCACCGTGCTCCGTGCCCTCGGCGAGGCCGTGATCGGCAACACCCGGGCCGGCCGCTTCCCGGCCCTGAGCGAACTCGTCACCGACCCCGCCGCCTACCGGCACCCCACCCGAGCGGACTGGGCGACCGGCGCGCTCATGGCGATATCGGCGGACTGCCTGACGGCGTGCGGCCCGTGGGACGAGTCCTTCTTCCTCTACTCGGAGGAGACGGAGTACTGCCTACGGGCACGGGACAAGGGCTACGCCACCCAGCTGGAACCGGTGGCCGAGGCCGTCCACCTGGGAGGCGACTCCCAGGTGTCCCCCCGCCTGTGGACCCTCCTCACCCTCAACCGGGTCCGCTTGTACCGCCGGCGCCACGGCGCCTTGGCCACCGCAGCCTTCCGGGCAGCGGTCCTGCTCCGCGAAACGTCACGCGCAGCACTGGGCCGCAAGGCAAGCCGAGCGGCGGCGGCAGCTCTGGCGAGGCCGGGTGCCCTGCGCAAGACGCCGGGCCCCTGAGGCGCCCCAAAGGGGCGCGGGGAACTGCGCGACCAGCCACGACGGTCCCGCAGCCGACAGCGGGCAGATCGCGGCACCCCCTTAGTCGACACTCCGCGGCCGGCACACCATGGCAACGAAGTCGTGCCCCACCTCCGGCAGCACAGCATCCTCCGCAGCGAAACACCGCTCCAGCAACGCCAACGTCTCCGGCTCCTGATCACGGAAGTTGTGCGCGATCCCCGAGAACGCGATGTGCAACACCGTCCCCCCGTACGGCCGCTCCTCGACAACCTCGAACTCACGCCGCAACCCCGGCAGCAACGCCGCCGCGTCCACCGCCTCGGAGGGATCGTCCAGCACCATCGACAACCTGCTCGGCCGCACCACCCGCCGCTTGATCCGCCCGTCCGCCAGTCGCCGCCGCTCCTCGGGCAGCAGGGCCAACAGCGCGTTCGCCGCATCCAGTTGGGCGTCGGTCCACTGGAACCGGGTCGGCCCGACGAACTCGTCGACCACGAACGTCCCGTCGGGCTCGATCAGCCGGGACAGCCGCGGCAGCGTCTCGTCGAGGTTGTCGAAGTGGTGCAGCGACTGGAGACCCAGCAGTACGTCGAAGCGCTCCCCGTCGGCCGCCATCCGGTTGACGTCCGTGACCCGGAAGCGCAGCACATCGGAGAGGCCCTCCTCGGCCGCGGTCCGAGTCGCGAAGTCGATCCGCTGCTGGGCCACGTCCACGCCCTCCAGGAGGGAGAACGCGCCGGTCTTCGCCCAGAGCAGCTCGTTGCCGCCGGTGCCGCACCCGAGCGAGAGGCCGCGCAGATCGGTGCGCGGCGCGAAGTGCTTGGCGGCCACGTACTGGGGAAAGGACGTGTCCGCGTCGCCGGTCATCAGCAGGTTCCACCGCCTGATGACCGCAGGGATCGCCCACCACTCGGTCAGCGACGGGTCGACCTGTGACCAGTGCTGGACCACGCGCGCGCCGCCGCGCACCCGGAGTTTGGCCAGCACCGGGTCCAGGTCCAGCTTCCGCACCTTGCGCAACAGCCGGTCGGCGTCATGTCTGTTGATGAGGTTGTTCAGCATCAGCGCTCCCTTCGTACGGCGATGAGGGACTTCGGGGCACCGAGCACCCGCTCGCTGAGGAGCACCGAGTCGGGGAACAGGTAGCGCATCTCGGTGCGGGTCAGCAGCTCGATGTTGATCACCGCGTTCATCGCCGACTCCGGGCTGTCGGGGCGGCTGTGCACCAGCGGCCAGCGCCGCACCAGACGGGCTCTGGCGGCCAGCGGCAGGAACTGGAAGCCGGGTGCCACGAAGTGCGGCTCGACGGGGAAGTAGCGGTAGGGGGTCTGGATCCAGTGCCGCGGGGCCAGTTGCTCTACGGCGGCGACGAACTTCTGCCGCTGGCTGTGGCCGCCGACGTGCTCGATGGTCGAGTTGGAGAACACCAGGTCGTAGCCGCCCTTGGCGCTCAGTTCGGCGGCGACCTCCGGGTCGGTGACGTCGGCGACCTCGGTGGTGATCCAGTCGGGCACGTCGGAGGGATGCTCCTCCAGGTTGATCAGGTGGACGTGCTTGGCGCGCACGGGTGCGCGCAGCCACATCTCGGCCGTGCCGCCCAGGTCCACGACGCTCATGTTCTCGATTCCGGGGAAGCAGCGTCGGAACCGCTCCCAGCGGGCGACGCGCATGCGTTCGCCCAGGGAGCCGGGCGCGTCGACGAACTTGTTTCTGAGGGCCCGGGATCGGGGCATCGGATCAACCACCTGTGGTCGGAGCGGATGGTGGGAGCGTCAGCGGGGCTGACGCCACTGCGTGTAGAAGCTGGCGGGGTTCATCAGGTACCGGACGGTCGGATACGGCACATGCAGCACCCGATGCCGGCGGCCGTACCGGCGGATCAACTCCCAGTCCTCACGGGGCAGCACCTCGGGTGTGCGGCGCAGCCGGCTGAAGTGCAGGGAGCGATTGCGGCGGGCGACGAAGGCGTTGGTGTCCAGGAAGGCCTCGCGGGCGGCGCGGCGCCGGTCGTAGGGCACCGACAGGACGTCGCTCTCGGTGCCGTCGGGCAGGACGCGGCGCAGTGCCGTGTAGACGCCGTCGGGCCCGCCGGGGGAGTCCAGGGCCGCCAACGCCCTTTCCAGATGGTCGGGTTCCCACAGGTTGTCGTCGTCCAGGAACGCCACGTACCGGGAGCGGGTGAGGCGGATGCCCACGTTGCGCACGACGCCCGCGACTCCGGTGTTGTGGGCCAGGGAGACGGCGAACAGCCTCGGGTCGTCGGGGAGTTCGGGCAGTCCCGCGCCGTCGTCGACCACGATCACGACCTGGTCGCGCACGGTCTGGTCCAGGGCCGAGCGCACCGCGGCACGCAGCGCCTCGGGGCGTCGGTGGGTGGCGATGACCGTGGCGACCAGCGCCGTGGGCGGTGTCGCCAGGGCGGCGGCCAGCCGTCGGGTCTCGGCGTCCTCGGTCCGGCGCAGCCGCATCGCGGAGGGGGCCAGCAGGACCTTGTTCCTCGCCTCGAAGAGCACCAGCCAGCCGAACACCGCCTTCAGCAGCGTCCAGGGCGCCCGCGCGAGACGGCGCGCGACGCCGCTCACGAGGCGGGCTCCGGCTGGACCAGGCGGCCGTCGGACAGCCGGTTGTCGCGCCACACGTTTCCGGCGCCGCCGTGGTTCCAGTGCGCGACCACGCCGTATCCGCCGGAGGCGGGGTGGTATTCGGTCGAGAAGATGTTGTCGGTGACCTTGATCCCGGTGGCGCCCGTGGAACCGCCGTACAGGGCGTACGCGCCGCCGGCGATCCAGTTGTCGTCCACGGTGACGTTGCGGACCACCCCGGTGTCCGCGAACAGGCCGATGCTTCCGGAGGCGCCCTGTTTGAGGCTGGTCTCGTTGAGCAGGGTGTTGTGGCGGATGATCAGATGGCCGGTGTTGCCGCCGCCGCTGATCACCGCGTTGGTGTGCTGCCACTCGCCGCCGAGGTTGATGAACGGCTCGATGTCGTGCACGTAGTTGTCGTGCAGATTGCCCTGTCCCATGGAGAGGGCGTCGCCGAACACCGAGACGTCGCACCAGCCGACCTCGATGGAGCTGCCTCCCATGTTCGACACGGCGTAGTCCACACCGCCGTTGTCGGGCCCCTTGCCGGGGACGGCCGTGATCTCCGAGTGCAGGACCTTCAGACCGCTGAACCCGGGGCGCAGGTTGATGCCCCACCAGCTGTCCGAGGTGATCTTGCTGTCGATGACGGTGACGTTGTTCGCGTAGATGTCGAGCGAGCCGGTGATGTCCTGGCCCCGGATGACGAGCCCGTCCGTACGGATCGCCCAGTACCCGGTCTTCTTGGGCTTGAGAGGGATCCGCGGACCGGTGCTGTCCGCGTCGGGGAATCCGCAGGCGCCCGGCGAGGCGCAGTTGACCCTGGACGCGGGGGCACCGGACGCGCTCGCGCTCGCGGTGGGCTTCTTCGTCGGCGAGGCCGAGGCCGAGGGGGAGGGCGAGGCGGCGGGGCGGTCCGTCGCCTCGCCGACCGCGGTCGACGCCGCGGTGCTCGGCGACACCGCCGGGGACCCGCTCGCACGGCAACTCGGCCCGTCCCCGGGGCACTTCGACGACGAGGCCCGCTCCGAGCCCGAGCAGGCCGCGCACAAGACGGCCACCAAGGCCGCGAACAGCAGTCCCGTGAGCGAGGTACGGCTGATGCGCCGTGACATCGGGTTCACCTCAAGTCCTGTCGGGTGGGCCGACCGGTGCGGTGGACCGGTGGCGGCCGCGCGGGGGCCGGTCGCCGCCGCCGCGCAGGAAGTCGCGGCTGGGCAGGACGCACAGCGTGTAGCCGGCCAGGGCGAGCGTGCTGAGGGCGAGCAGCGCGAACGGACCGTCGCCGAACGAGTGCTCCAGGCCGAGGATGATCGCGGTCATCACGGCCCCGCCGAGGAAGGGCCACGCGCACGCCCTGGCGATCAGGCCGACACCGACGCCACCACGGCTCAGGGCGAACAGGAACACGGGCACCACGATGCCGCCGCCGACCAGGACATGGGCCTGGGCGGCGCCGACGATGCCGTTCAGACGGGCGCCGACGAGGAGCACCGGGACCAGGGTCACCAGCCACAGTCCCTGCACCATGAAGAGCGAGCGGCGTTGTCCGATCGCGATCAGACAGTCGTAGGCGAGCTCGCTGCCGATACGGATCAGACCGAGGGCCATCAGCCAGGGCAGCGCCGCGGCGGCGGGCGCCCAGTGGCCGCCGTAGATCAGCTCGATGGCCGGTCGCGCGAGGCCGGCCAGCAGGACGCAGAGCGGGACGGTGGCGGTGACCACCACGCCCAGGGCACGGCTGAAGCCGTGGGCGAGCGCCTGGGGCGACTCGGCGAGGCGTGAGAAACCGGCGAAGGAGACCCGGCGCACGGCCTCGGAGATGATCCGCACCGGCCAGCCGGAGATGTTGAAGGCGAGCACGTAGAAGCCCAGCGCCACATTGCCCAGCGTCGCGCCCACCACCATGGTGTCGACGTTGACCACCGCGAGGGCCAGAAGGCTCGCCCCTGCCAGCGGAAGCCCGAACCTCAGGAGTTCCCGGGCCTGCCCGGCGTCCCAGCCGTACTTCAGGGTGCCCGGTGCGGCCAGGCAGCAGCCGATCAGCGTCACGAAGTTGCCCGCCACGGCTCCCCAGGCGAAGCTCATCGCGCCCCAGCCCTGGAAGGCCAGGAGCAGGGTGAGCGAGGTGCTGATCACGAAGTTGAGCCCGTCGATGATCATCCGCTTGCCCTGGGCGAAGTCACGGGTGAGGAACTGGGCGGGCACCGCCGCCATCCCGCCGATCAGCACGCACAGGCACATCACCCGCAGGACGCCGGTGGCGTCCGGCGAGCCGAGCAGGTCCGCCACCGTCGGTGCCGCCGCGAACAGTGCCACGTACAGCAGGCCGCTGGAGAGGGTGCTGAGGGTCAGCACGGTCGGCGCGAACCGCCGGGGGTCCCCCTCCCAGCGCACGATGGCCAGGCTCACTCCCAGCTCGTTCGCGGAGAGCAGGACCAGCAGCACGGTCTGGGCGATGCCGTACACGCCCCACTCCGCGGGGCCCAGGGCGAAGCGTGCCAGCACGATGCCGGTCGCGAAGTTGCCCAGACGCAGGACAACGGTGTTGATCAGGCTCCAACGGGCCGCCGACCGGACCTTCTTGCCGAGGGAGGGGGCAGCGGGCGGAGCGGGGGTGTCGCTCGGCTCAGCGGTCCCGCTGTCCGGTGTGCGAACGCTGTCCACTGGTCGACTCCTCGTCGAGCGGCTCGGCGGCGGGTGCCATGACGACGGCGGACCGCCCCGCTTTCGTCTCCGCGGCAGGTCGGTTCCCGGCCGACCGTGCCCAGGCGGGCGGGGTGCGCAGCGCGATGGTCTGTTCCGTGGCCGACTCCTCGGCCGCCGGAGCGGGGGAGGGCGTGCGCGATGCGGCCGGCGTCTCCGGGACATCGGCCGGCTCCACGACGTCCCGCGGGTGCGACCGGCGCCGCGCCTCCACGTAGAAGACGGCGACCAGGCTCAGTACCAGGCCCAGGCCCCCGGCCATGATCATGTACTCGAGCCGGGTCTTGGTCTGCGCGACCGGTGGCTGCGGGGACACGATCGTGGTCAGCCGGATCATGGCCTTCGGGGCGACCGACTGGTCCTCCTGGAACTGCTTCAGCCGCTCGTCGGCGTACTCGGTCAGGATCTTGTCCGAGGCCAGCACGGCACGCTTGTCCGTGCCCGTGACGGTCAGCCACATCAGCGGCCCCTGGGCGTTGTCGGCGAGCTTGGCCTCGAACGTGCCTTGCGCGCCACGGGACTTGAGCTCCCGTACGGAGTCGTCGGAGTTGAGATTGCGGGCCAGGCTGTCGGCCATGCCGGTGAGCGAGGTCTGGGTGCTCAGGAACGGGTTGCCGTCGTAGGCCACGGTGGCCTTCTCCGAGTTGAGCAGGATCACCGTGCTCTGCGACTGGTACGTGACGGGAACCACCAGCGTCACGGCGACCGTCAGCCCCACGGTCAGCAGCAGCCCGGGCAGCAGGATGTACCAACGCCTGCGCATGACCCGGAAGATCTCAGCGAGATCCATGACGGTCCCCCCTAGCGACCAGATGTTCGACGAGCTTATGTTTCAGGCGGATCATATGGGGAGTGATGGGTCACCGGGTCTCGGCTGATCAGTGGGTCTGGGGCGGGTGCCGGCGGTGCCTCCCGTGAGCAGTACGTCGGCGATGCGGTCGCTCGCGCGGCCGTCCCACAGGTCCGGCCGGCGCGGCGCGGGAGGCTCGTCCAGGACCCGGTTCACCGTGGCCACGATGCGTGCCGGATCCCGCCCGGCCAGCGCGTTGGTGCCCTGCTCGACGGTGATGGGCCGCTCGGTGTTGTCGCGCAGGGTCACACACGGCACGCCCAGCGCGGTGGTCTCCTCCTGCACCCCGCCCGAGTCGGTGAGCACGACACGCGCGGAGTCCTGGAGGGCGATGAAGTCCAGGTATCCGGCGGGCGGTACGAGCCTGACGCCCCCGGGGACACCGATCTCGGCCAGCCGCTGGGCCGCCCTCGGGTGCACGGGCAGCAGGAGCGGGCAGCGGCCGGCGATCTCGCCGAGGGCTTTGAGGAGCCCGGCGAGGACCTCGGGGTCGTCGACGTTGGCGGGGCGGTGCAGGGTCACCAGGCCGAACTCGCCCTTGGCCAGCCCGTATCGATCGAGGATGTCGGAGGCCCTGGCCCGCTCCAGGTTGGTCAGCAGCGTGTCGATCATGACGTTGCCGACGAGGTGGATCTGGTCCTCCCGGTACCCCTCCGCGCGCAGGTTGTCGACCGCGTCCGGCGAGGGGGCCAGGAGGTAGTCGCTGACGCGGTCGGTGGCGACGCGGTTGACCTCCTCCGGCATGCCCCAGTCACGGCTGCGCAGACCGGCCTCGACATGGGCGAGCAGCGGCCCGGCCTTGGCGGTGACCAGGGCGCAGGCCAGCGTGGAGTTGATGTCGCCGACCACCACGACGATGTCCGGGCGCACCTCGTCCAGGAGCGGCTCGAAGGCGGTCATCACCCGGCCGGTCTGCTCGGCGTGGCTGCCGGAGCCGACCCCGAGGAAGCGGTCGGGCGGCCGGATGCCGAGGTCGGCGAAGAACACGTCGTTCATGGCCGGGTCGTAGTGCTGGCCGGTGTGGACGAGGACCACCTCGGCGCCCCGGCGTTCCAGGGCGTCCATCACCGGTTTGATCTTCATGTAGTTGGGGCGGGCCCCGGCGACGCAGACGATGCGCGGCATGGTTCAGAGCACCTCGATCGTGGGTCCCGACGGCAGCCGGCGGCGGCAGTCCAGGACGAAGGGAGCGTGTTCGGCGACGAGTTCGTAGTCGAAGCCGTCATGGTCGGTGAGCAGGACCACCACATCGGCGGCCGACAGTTCCTCCGGGGTGGGCTCGACCCGCACCAGACGGGTGTCCACCGGCAGACTCTCGACGACATGCGGGTCCGCCGCCCTGACCTGGGCCCCCATGTCGAGCAGCAGCTGGGAGATGCGCAGGGCGGGCGACTCCCGGGCGTCACCGGTGTTCTTCTTGTACGCCAGGCCGAGCAGCAGGATCCGCGAGCCGTTCACCGAACGGCGCCGGGCGTTGAAGTGGTCGCTGATGCGGCGCGCCACGTACTCGGGCATGTGGTTGTTGATGTCGTTGGCCAGCTCCACGAACCGGAAGCTCTGGCCGAGTTCGCGCTGCACCCGCCAGGACAGGTAGGAGGGGTCGATCGGCAGGCAGTGTCCGCCGACGCCCGGTCCCGGCGTGAACTTCATGAAGCCGAACGGCTTGCTGGAGGCGGCCTCGATGGCCTGCCAGACGTCGATGTCCAGGTGGTGGGCGAACATCGCGATCTCGTTGACGAGCGCGATGTTCACATGCCGGAAGGTGTTCTCCAGGAGCTTGGCGAGTTCGGCCTCCTTGGGCGAGCTCACCGGCACGGTGGTGTCGACGAGTTCGGCGTAGAAGTCCTGAACGGCCTTGAGGGAGGCGGCGTCGACGCCGGAGACGACCTTCGGGGTCTCCTGGAAGCCCCAGACGGCGTTGCCGGGGTCGATGCGCTCGGGGCTGTAGCCGAGGTGGAAGTCGGCGCCCGCGGTCAGGCCCGAACCGTCCTCCAGGAGCGGGCCGAACAGCTCCTGGGTGGTGCCGGGATAGGTGGTCGACTCCAGGACGACGGTGGCCCCGGGGCGCAGATAACGGGCGAGGGCGACCGCCGACTCCTTGATGTACCGCAGGTCGGGAGTGCCCTCGTGCAGCGGGGTCGGCACGGTCACCACGGCGACGTCGAACCCCCCGCAGTCACGGGCCGATTCGCTGGGTCTGTAGGTGCCGTTGTCCAGCGCCGCGCGGACCCGCTCGGAGGAGACGTCCTCGACGAAGGACTCACCGGCGGCCAGGCTCTTGATCCGCCGGGCGTCGACGTCGTAGCCGATCACCTCGTGTCCGACCTCGGCGGCGCGGATGGCCAGCGGCAGGCCGACGTATCCCTGTCCAACCACGACGACACGCATCAGTGACTCCTGTTCGCGGAAGCGGCCTGCGGGGTGGGCCGGATGAACTCGCGCGCCGTCATCAGGACGAAGGCAGCATTGGTGGTGAGATAGCGCCGGCCCAGGCGGCGCGGCTCCTGGAGCGTGCGGTAGAGCCATTCGAGGCCCATCCGCTGCCAGGCGGCGGGGGCCCGCTTGGTGATCCCGGCCAGGATGTCGAAGGAGCCACCGACCCCGTGCACGACCCGGGCGCCGGTGCGCGCGCCGTAGGTGGCGGTGAAGATCTCCTTCTTCGGCGAGGTCATGCCAAGGAAGAGCATCTGGGCGCCGCTGTGCGCGATGTCGTCCGCGATGGCCGCCTGCTCGGAGTCGTCGAAGTAGCCGTTGCGGCTGCCGGCGACCTTCAGACCGGGGAAGCGGTCGGCGACCCGGCGCAGCATCTCCTCCAGCACCTCCCGCTTGGCGCCCAGGAAGTACACCGACATGCCCGCCGACTCCGCCTCGCCCAGCAGCCGCAGGAACAGGTCGATCCCGGCCACCCGCTCCGGCAGCGGGGCGCGCAGCACCCGGCCGGCCCAGACCACGGCCTGTCCGTCGGCGACGACGAGATCGCACCCGGACACGGCCTCGGCGAGCCTCGGGTCGCGCCGCATGTTCACCAGCTTCGCGGCGTTGACCACCCCGATCTCCAGCTGACGGCCCTCCCGGACCGCGTCCAGGCAGCGCTCCACGGTCTCGTCCATGGTCAGCGGGTCCAGCTCGACCCCGAACAGGGTCCGGCGCTCGCTCATATCCGGCCCCCCTGCCAGGCGTAGAGCATCCAGCCGAACTCGTACGGCCGGCATTCGCGGTCCACGGACAGGGGGCGGTACACCCGGTCCAGGGACTTCAGCCGCAGGCCCGGCGCGAGGCGGGTGCCCAGGCCCCGGGCGGCGCGTACGGCCTTCTTCGGGTCGCCCCGGTAGACCTTGCGCCAGGTCGCGCCGAGCTCGTCGAGGATCAACGGCTCGTGTCCCGCGCCCAGTTCGGGCACCTCCGCCATCCAGCGCAGGCCCTTGCGGATCGCCGGACCGAAGTCGCCGCCGCCGGCGTCGGTGAGGTCGAACAGTGCGGTCGGGGCCATCGCGTGCTGGTGGACGCTGTAGACCGGGTAGCCCTCCACGACACCGCCGGTGCGCGCGTCGTAGTGCCACCACCACTGCCCGCCGTCGCCCTGGAGCTCGCAGATGCGCCGCGCGCACGCCTCGGACGCGGCCAGCGCCTCCGGGTCGCCGCCCTGGTCGTCGCTGGCGTGGGCACGGGCCAGGGCCTGGAGCGGATACGTCTGGTCGGCGAAGCAGGCCACATGGGCCCGGTACCAGGGCACCAGGCCGGGTCCGGTGGCGTGCGGGAACAGCGGGCTGTCGCCGACGCGGGCCCGCAGCAGACGGTCACGGGCGGCGGTGAAACGTCTCTCCACGTCGACCGTGCCACGCGCCGCCGCGAGCGCGGACAGCACCCATGCCGCCTCGACGGTGTACTGGGGCCGGCCGTCCTCGTCCAGGGCCTCGACGCGCGCGAGGGCGTCGGACAGCTTGGGGTGCCCGGTCTCGGCGGCGGCCCAGGCGATGAGCGCCGCGTCACCGAGGTTGGTCACCGCGGGCAGCGACTCGATCAGCAGACCCGTGAACTCCTGGGCGGTACGCCCCGCGAGCACCGCGCGCTGACGGTCCTCGGGGAGGAACTCGACGCCCAGCGCGGTGATGGCCGCGTACCGGGTGCTGGTCCCGCGTCGGTCCAACGTCCAGGAACCGTCGGAGGCTTTGCGCCCGGACATGGTGAAGGAGAAGGCTTCACCACCCGGGAGCAGCATCTGCGGGAGCCCCAACTCGGCCACCGACAGCAGTCGTTGGGCGAGTGAGAGCAGCGGCGGCTCCTCATGACCGAGCGCCGCCAGACGTGTGTTGGTCATCTTTTGGGCACACCAACCCCCCTGTGGGTCCGGTTTTGCGCAGACTGGGATCGCCGCTGGCACGGATGGCCATACGGCGGAAGAAGGCGGACGTCAGGCGCCGGAGTGGTCGTCGCTCCTGGCAGCAGGCATAGGTGTCCCCACCCCGTAACCCCCCCTGGGCACTACTGGTTCGTGTGCCTATTGTGCTCGGTCTGCACAGATCGCACACACGTTATGCCTGTAGATGTTCGATGATTTGCGGTTTTAGGGAAACAACGGAAACGGGAGTCATGCGCGTGGCACGAGCTCACCGTCCTTCTCGTCGTACAGCTCGCCCGTCTCGGGGCACTCCCACACGCCCAACTCGCCTTCCTGCTCGGTCAGTCGTACGCCCGCCCGGCCCACCCAGCCGATGCGGCGCGCCGGAACGCCGGCCACGAGCGCGAAGTCGGGCACGTCCCGGGTCACCACGGCGCCCGCCGCCACGAGCGCCCAGCGGCCGATGTGCACCGGCGCCACACACACCGAACGGGCCCCGATCGACGCCCCCTCGGCCACCACCACCGCCACGGCCTCCCAGTCGCCGCCGCGCTTCAGCCGGCCCTCCGGGTCCACCGAGCGCGGGAAGTAGTCGTTGGTGAAGACCGCCGCGGGGCCGACGAACACGCCGTCGGCGAGCACCGCGGGCTCGTAGACCAGCGCGTAGTTCTGGAGCTTGACGTTGTCGCCGATCCGCACGCCCGGGCCGACATACGCTCCGCGGCCCACGATGCATCCGCTGCCCAGCCGGGCGTCCTCCCGTATCTGGGCCAGGTCCCAGACCGTCGTCCCGTCGCCGATCGTGGCCGTCTCGTCGACCTGGGCGGTCGGCTGGATCCTGGAGCTCATCGGGCTGGACCTCTCTTTTCGCACAGAGCTGGAAGCGTCGCCCCACCAGGGTGGGCGCAGAGGGAAGGGCTCGTCACGACGAGATCCGGACCGCGACCGGCACGGGCTGCTCGGCCGACGTACGGGTGATGGGGCGCGAACGGATACCTGAGCCACCGGACAACAGGAGTGCCTTCACGAGATCACCATACTTACGCCACGCGCGCCGAAGAAAGGATTCCGCGCAGGTCGGCCGGTTCCGTGCAGCCCAGGCATTCCGCGCGTCCCGGCGAGGTCATCCTGGAGGCTGACCCGCCGTTGGTACCGCGGTACCAACGGCGCCGCGAAGTGACATCCGCGGGCCCAGGGACGGGTGCGAGGGCGCCCCTAGCGTGAGGAGGGAGAGACGTCACGGGTCCGCCGTGGCGGTGCGACGCGAAAGACGACGCCCGATGATCGAAGTACGCGACCTGACCAAGCGGTACGGGGACAGGACAGCCGTCGACTCACTGAGTTTCACCGTCAAGCCCGGCGAGGTCACCGGGTTCCTCGGCCCCAACGGCGCCGGAAAGTCCACGACCATGCGCATGGTCATCGGCCTGGACGCGCCGACCGGCGGCACGGCCACCGTCAACGGCCGCCGCTACGCGGAGCACTCCGCACCGCTCCAGGAGATCGGCGCCCTGCTGGAGGCCAAGTCGGTCCACCCGGGCCGCTCCGCCATCGGCCACCTCATGGCGCTGGCCCACACCCACGGCATCCCGCGCCGCCGGGTCGACGAGGTCATCGAGCTGGCCGGGCTGTCCAGCGTGGCCGGAAAACGCGTCGGCGCCTTCTCCCTCGGCATGGGCCAGCGGCTCGGAATCGCCGCCGCCCTGCTCGGCGACCCGGCCGTCGTCATGCTCGACGAACCCGTCAACGGCCTCGACCCGGAAGGCGTGTTGTGGGTACGCAACCTGCTGCGCCGCCTGGCCGACGAGGGCCGGGCCGTGATGCTCTCCTCGCACCTGATGAGCGAGACCGCCCTGATCGCCGACCACCTGGTGATCATCGGCCGGGGCCGGCTGCTCGCTGACACCACGGTCGACGACTTCACCCGCGAGGCCGGGGGCGGGGGAGTGAAGGTCGCCACCACCGAGCCGGTGAAGCTGCGGGCGCTGCTGGCCGGACCGGACGTCGTCATCTCCTCCAGCTCCACGGAGGAACTGCTGGTCTCCGGACGCGGCTCCCGCGAGATCGGCCTGATCGCCGCACAGCACGGAGTGCCGCTGTACGAACTCACCCCCCAGTCCGTCTCCTTGGAGGAGGCGTTCATGGAACTCACCCGTGACGAGGTCGAGTACCAGAGCGCCCCGGCCGAGGCAGCCCGGAAGGCCGGCTGATGACCGCCCCGACCCTCTCCGTCGTACGCCCTCCCTACAAGGTCACCGGCCGTCGAGTCCTGCGCGCCGAGTGGGCCAAGTTCTGGTCGCTGCGCTCCAGTTGGATCACCCTGGGCGTCGCCCTGCTCCTGCTGATCGCCATCGGCGCGATCGCCTCCGCCACCTACAGCCCCGACGCGGTCGCGGGCGACGGTCCGCCCGGACCGGGCGGCGGTGCCAGTGACGCCGTCAGCCTGGCCCTGACCGGACTGACCTTCGCCTCGCTGGCGATCGGGGTGCTCGGCGTGCTGGTCTCCGCCGGCGAGTACAGCACCGGCATGATCCGCTCCACCCTGGCCGCGGTGCCCCGGCGACTGCCGGTGCTGTGGTCGAAGAGCGCCGTCTTCGGGGCCGTCGCCTTCGTCGTCACCACCGTGGCCGCGCTGGCCGCCTTCGCGCTCGGCGGCCTGGGCCTGGACGGCGAGAAGATCGCGCTGTCCCTCGGCGACGACGGTGTGCTGCGCAGCCTCGTGGGCGCCGGCCTCTACCTCGGCCTGGTGGCCGTATGGGGTGTGGCCCTGGGCGCCCTGGTGCGGTCCACCGCCGGAGGCATCGCCATCCTGGTCGGCGTACTGCTCATCCTGAGCGGCCTGGCGACACTGCTGCCCGACTCCTGGGAGGACACCATCACGCCCTACCTCCCGGGCAACGCCGGCAGCGCGATCTACGCCCTGCACGAGTCCGCGGACTCCCTCAGCCCGGGGGCGGGCCTGGCGGTCTTCGTCGGGTGGGTCGTGCTCACGCTCGCCGGCGCGGCGTACCGGCTGGCGCGGACCGACGCCTGATCGACGCAGACCCGACAATGGGACGCATGAGAGCCCGGCAGGCGGAACAGAGCCCGGAGACGGCGGTGTCACCGTCCTCCGGGCTCGACGCCGCGTGGGCGCACCCGGTCCTGGGCCGGCTGCTGCGCGGACAGCGGCGCCAGCAGGGCCTGGACCGACGGCACCCCTGGCTGTTCGACACGGTCGTGGTCCTGGCCGTGGCCGCCGTCAGCCTGCCCGACGTGTTCACCGGCGGCGACGAGGGCCCGTTCGGTGGCGCCCGGCAGGGGTCCGACGTGCCGACCTGGGTGATGGCCGTCGGCGCCATCGCCCTCGTGCTGCCGCTGTGGTGGCGGCGCAGGGCGCCCGCCGTCGCCTTCTTCGCGGTCTCGCTGATCTCCCTGGTCCAGTGGTCGCTGGGGATCTGGCAGCAGGCCGGCGTCAGTCTGCTGGTCGCCCTCTACAGCCTGGCGTTGCGCGGCTCGCTGCGCACGCTCGCCTGGGCGGCCGGACTGATCGTCCTGGAGACGACCCTGGCCGTCTGTGTCCTGGTCCCGGTGGACCGGCCGCTGGTCGGCCTGTTCTTCCTGCTGGGCACCACGACCGCCGCGGTGGCCCTGGGCCTGACCTTCCGTACACGCCGGCTCTACATGGCGGCCCTGGAGGACCGCGCCGAACGGCTGGAGATCGAGCGGGAGCAGCGCGAGCGCCTCATGGCCGCCACCGAACGCTCCCGCGTGGCCCGCGAGATGCACGACATCGTCGGCCACAACCTCTCCGTCATGGTCGGCCTCGCCGACGGCGCCGCCACCCTCGCCGTACACGGCGGTCAGGAACCCGTCGAGGCCCTGCGCCTCATCGGCGACACCGGACGGCAGGCCATGGGCGAGCTCCGCCGCACCCTCGGCGTCCTGCGGGAACAGCCGGAGGACGCCTCGCTCAGCCCGCTGCCCGGCATCGGAGACCTGGACGCACTGCTCACGCGCGTCCGCGCGGCGGGGCTGAAGGTGACGTACCGGACGGGCGGCGATCCGGCCGCGCTCGGCGACGGCGTGCAGCTGACCGTGTACCGCATCGTCCAGGAAGCCCTCACCAACACCCTCAAGCACGCAGGCGCGGGAGCCGCGGCGGAGGTGACCGTCGCCGTGGAGAACGGCGCAGTCCACGTCCGGGTGACCGACAGCGGGCCACGGCACGGAGAAGGACCGCACCCGGCGACCGAGCCCGGACACGGTGTCGTCGGCATCCGGCAGCGGGCCGCGATGTACGGCGGGACCGTCACCATCGGTCCGCGCGACGGCACCGGCGGCTGGGTCGTGGACGTCCTGCTCGACGCCCCGGCCAAGCCCGAACCCGGGGAGCGCGCCTCATGACCACCGTCCTCATCGCCGACGACCAGCCCCTGCAGCGCCTCGGCTTCCGCATGCTGCTGACCGGCACGCCCGGCATGACGCCGGTCGGCGAGGCCGAACACGGCGCCGAGGCGGTGCGCATGGCCGCCGAACTGCGCCCCGACGTCGTCCTGATGGACGTCCGCATGCCCGGCATGGACGGCATCGAGGCCACCCGCCGTATCGTCGCCGCCGGTGGCCGCACCCGCGTCCTCATCGTCACCACCTTCGACCTCGACGAGTACGCCTACGCGGGGCTGCGCGCCGGAGCCAGCGGCTTCCTGCTCAAGGACGCCCGCCCCGAGGAACTCATCGCCGGCATCGAGGCCGTCGCGACGGGCGACGCGGTCGTCGCCCCCAGCCTGACCAGACGTCTGCTGGACACCTACGTCCATCAGGTCGCCCCGCCGCCCACCGCGGCCCCGGACCCGCGCGTCGCCTCGCTCAGCGGACGCGAGCACGAGGTACTGGTCGCCATCGGCCGGGGCTGGACCAATGCGGAGATCGCCGAGCGGCTGAAGCTCACCGAGTCCACGGTGAAGAAGCACGTCAGCCGGGTGCTCGCCAAGGTCGGCGCGCGCGACCGCATCCAGGCGGTGATCGTGGCGTACGACGCGGGGCTGGTCACGCCACGCTCCTGAGCAACCGGCCTCGGGCCTGGGCCTGCGCTCAGGCAGGCGGGGGTGCTCGGTGCCGTGGCGATCTCGCCGGGGCCGTCGCCCGAAGCTCCCGGGAACGGGCGGGTCGACGTGGAGGTCCCTCTGGCGCCCTGACCCGAAGGGGTGGTCCTGAAGGACCGCCCCTGACACGAGCGTGCTCCGACGCCTAGGACGCCAGGACCGGCTGGCGCGCTCCCCACCGGCGTACGCGCCGCCTGCCCGCCACGCGGCAGACGACGTAGATCGTGAACGACACGGTGGTGACGTAGGGGCTGATCGGGATGGAGCTGCCGAGCGCCAGCAGGATGCCGCCCTCGATCGAGAGGACCGCGAAGAGCACGCTGAGCGCGGGGAGCAGCACCGGCGACGCCGTGACCCGGGCGGCGGCCGCGGCCGGCGTGACGACGAGGCTCAGGACCAGCAGCGCGCCCACGACCTGCACCGACAGGGCCACCGCGAGCCCCAGTACGAGCATGAACGCGAACGACAGCGCCCGCACCGGCACACCCCGTGCCTCGGCGACGTCCGGGTCGGCGCTGGCGAAGGACAGCGGCCGCCACATGACCGCCAGCGCGACCACGACCAGCGCCGAAGTCCCCAGCAGCCAGGCCATCTGCGGGGTGTCGACCGCGACGATCTGCCCGGTCAGCAGCCCGAACTTGTTGGCCGCCCGCCCCTTGTAGAGAGCGAGGAAGAGCACGCCGAGACCGAGCCCGAACGGCATGATGATGCCGATCACCGAGTTGCGGTCCCGCGCCCGTGCCCCCAGGACCCCGATCGTGCCGGCCGCGAGCAGGGAACCGACGATCGAGCCCACCACGATGTTCGCGTCCAGCAGCAGCGCGGCCGAGGCCCCCGCGAAGGACAACTCGCTGATGCCGTGCACCGCGAACGGCAGATCACGCATCATGACGAAGACCCCGGCGAGCCCGCCCACCAGTCCGAGCGCGGCTCCCGCGACGAGCGAGTTGCGGACCAGCGCGAGGAGTTCGCCGTAGTTGTCGAAGCTGAAGATCTGCTGCCAGACCCCGTCGGCGAGCGTCATGAGCGCACCTCCTCGATCTCGGGGGCGTGATGCGGCGGCGCGGCCGTCTCGTCGGGGGCGCCGACGACCACGACCCGCCCCTGGACACGGACGACGTCGACCCGCGTGCCGTACAGCTCCGACAGGGACGCGGAGGTCAGGACCTCCTCCGGCGCACCGATCCGGTGACCGGCCCGGGCCAGGTACAGCACCCGGTCCACCAGGCCGAGCACCGGGTTGATCTCGTGGGTCACGAAGACCACGGCCGTGCCGTGCGAACGGCGGCGGGCGTCGACCAGTTCGGTGACGGCCCGCTGGTGGTGCAGGTCGAGCGAGAGCAGCGGTTCGTCGCACAGCAGGAGCCGCGGATCGGTCGCCAACGCCTGCCCGATACGCACACGTTGGCGCTCTCCGCCGGACAACATGCCGAGCGGGACGTCCGCGTACGCCGACGCCCCGACCGACTCGAGGATCTCGTCCACCCGTTGGCGGACACCTCCGGTGCGCAGCCGGGGTCCGAAGCGGTGGCCGTCGATGCCGAAGCGCACGAGGTCGCGGGCGCGCAGCATGGCCTGCGCCGACAACTCCGCCTGCTGGGGCACGTATCCGATCTGCCGTGCCGCCTCGCGAGGCGAACGGCCCAGCACGGTCAGCGTCCCGGCGGACAGTGGCTGCCGGCCCAGCAGGGCCCGGACGAAGCTGGTCTTGCCGGCGCCGTTCGGCCCGAGCACGGCCACGAACTCGCCCGGTTGTACGTCGAGTTCGAGGTCGCGCCAGACGACACGCTCGCCGTACGACAGGGCGGCCCCGCGCAGGCTGACGACCGCGCCGGTTGCGCCCTGTGCCGGGATCCGACCGGGGCGGGTCACTTGTCCAGCGCGCCCGCGAGCGCGTCGACGTTGGAGGTCATCCAGGCGAGGTAGTCCTTGCCGCTGGGCAGGGTCTCGGTCACCGGGACGACGGGGACGCCGGCCGCCTTGGCCGCGGCCTCGGCCTTCTCGGTCTGTGGTCCGGAGGTCTGCGCGTTGTAGACCAGCGCCTCGACCTTCTTGCCGGAGAAGAGTGCCAGCGCGGCCTGGAGGACCTTGGGGGAGACGTCGCTGCCTTCCTCGATGGCCTCGCTGAACTCCGCGGGCGTCGCGTTCTTGAGCCCGCTCGCCTCGATCATGTACAGCGGCACCGGCTCGGTGATGGCGACCGCCTCACCGCCGTGCTCCTTCTTGATCTGCGCCTCCTTCGCCTCCAGCGGCCGGAGCTTGGCCTTGAAGGTCTCGGCGTTCTTGGTGAAGGTGGCCGCGTCGCCGGGGTCGGCCTTGCCGAGGGCGGCGGCGATGCTGTCGGAGATCTTGGAGACGGTGGGGAAGTCGTACCAGACGTGCTCGTTGAGCTCGCCGCCCTTCGGCGCGGTCTTTCCGGAGATCTTGACGGCGTTGAGGACCTCGGGCGAGGAGCCGCCGCTCTTCAGCATCCGGTCCACGAAGTCGTCGTAGCCGCCGCCGTTCTCGACGACGACCTTCGCCTTCGACAGGGCCAGCTGGTTCTGTGTGTTGGCCTCGTAGGAGTGCGGGTCCTGGTCCGGGTCGCTGATGATCGAGGTGACGTCGACCTTCGTACCGCCTATCTGCCCGACGATGTCGCCGTAGACATTCGTCGAGGTCACGACCGGTATCACGGAGGCGGCAGCCGGGCTCTGGGAGGCGCTCCCGCCGCTGTCGGAGCCCGACGAGCTGCCGCAGCCTGCCAGGACGACCAGCGACGCGCCGGTGATCAGGGCAGCCAGGTGCCGGGACGGGGACGTGGGCATGGATCCTCCACGGAGGGGTGGAACAAGGGGACGCACGCCACGCTAGATGAAAACGAATGTCAGAAGTATGGCCGAATCCGTTCCATGTGAAAACCATTGCCAATACTTGACGTCGATGCTGGTCGAAACCTGACGCGGGCTTTGCCGCTGTCTGGTTGTACCTGCAAAGGGTTCGCAGAAACCTGGGAGCGCGGCTGAAGACGGCCGCTCGCCGACACGTGAGGCCCGCACCCCCATGACCACCGCGCACCGCATCCGCACCTCGATGACCCGGAAGGAGTGGGCGAGTCTCGGCGGGATGGCCGCGTTCATCCTGGCGTTGCACGTCATCGGCTGGTTCACGCTGGTGGTGATCGTCGCGCCGGAGCACTACAGCCTGGGGGCGAAGAGCTTCGGGATCGGTATCGGTGTCACCGCGTACACCCTCGGTATGCGGCACGCCTTCGACGCCGACCACATCGCCGCGATCGACAACACCACCCGCAAGCTGATGAGCGAGGGGAAGCGGCCGCTGTCGGTGGGGTTCTGGTTCTCGCTCGGCCACTCCAGCATCGTCTTCGCGCTCGCCTTCCTGCTCTCGCTCGGGGTGAAGGCGCTGGCCGGGCCGGTCGCGGACGACGACTCCGCGCTGCACGGCGTCACCGGCTGGATCGGCACCACCGTCTCCGGGACCTTTCTGTACCTCATCGCGATCATCAACATGGTGATCATGGCCGGGATCTGGAAGGTCTTCCGGCAGATGCGCACCGGCCACTTCGACGAGGCGGCGCTGGAGGAGCAGCTGAACAACCGGGGCTTCATGAACCGGCTGCTGGGCCGGCTGATGAAGTCGATCACCGAGCCGTGGCAGATGTACCCGCTGGGCCTGCTCTTCGGCCTCGGCTTCGACACGGCGACCGAGATCGCGCTGCTCGTGCTGGCGGGCTCGGGCGCCGCCTCCGGGCTGCCCTGGTACGCGATCCTGTGTCTGCCGGTCCTGTTCGCGGCCGGGATGTCCCTGCTGGACACGATCGACGGCTCGTTCATGAACTTCGCGTACGGCTGGGCGTTCTCCAAGCCGGTCCGCAAGGTCTACTACAACCTCACCATCACCGGACTGTCCGTCGCCGTCGCGCTCCTCATCGGCACGGTCGAACTGCTCGGCCTCATCGCCGAACAGGCCGGCCTGCACGGCCCGTTCTGGGACTGGGTCTCCGGGCTCGACCTCAACATCATCGGCTACGTCGTCGTAGGCCTGTTCTTCGTGACGTGGGCGGTGGCCTGGCTGGTGTGGAAGGTCGGCCGGATCGAGGAGAAGTGGACGGCGGGCCTGGCGCGAACCGGCGCGGTGGCGTCGGCCGAGGAGGGCTGACCGGGACCTGGACCGGGTGCGCCGGCTATGGCTGCTCGGCGAGCGGCGTCGGCCCGTGGAACTCAGAGGTTCATCTCCACCACCATGGCGATCAGTCCGATCGCCACCAGCAGCACCACCAGCATGATCAGGACGAGGGGCATCGCTCCCCATCCCTTGCGCAGCTCGGGCGGTTCCGGATGGGAGATGCCGGAGATACCCGACTCGGCGGGCGGGGTCTCACCCGGTGGTATCCCACTCCCTGCGGCCGGCCCCGGACCGCGTCGTGGATCCGGATCAGGATTCGTCATGGCACGGGCTCCTTTCCGTGAACTCACGACGGCCGTGGGCGTACGACGCCGCTAGGTCCCCGAGTACCCGTTCGCGGACACTCGCCACGGCCCGTACACCTGCTCGACCTCGGCTTCTTCCGAGGGGACCGCCGAAGGACCCGTGATCGGCATGCCGCGGAGGTCTTCGCTCCGCTCCACCCGGGTACCCGACGCGGACGACGAGAGTTGAGGAGGAGAGCTGATGAGCACGGTCAAGGAATCGGTGGACGTCGAGGTCCCCGTCCGCACCGCCTACAACCAGTGGACGCAGTTCGAGCAGTTCCCGCAGTTCATGGAGGGTGTCGAGGAGGTGCGGCAGATCGACGACAAGCACAACCACTGGACGACCGAGATCGGTGGGGTCCGGCGCGAGTTCGACACCGAGATCGTCGACCAGCTGCCCGACGACCGGATCACCTGGAGGGTCGTCGAGGGTGACGTCCGCCAGCGCGGCTCGGTCAGGTTCCAGGAGCTGGACGCGACGCACACGCGCGTGGAGCTCACGATGGACGTCGAGCCCAGCGGTGTCGCCGAGAAGGGCGCGGACATGCTGGGGATGCTCGACCGCCGGATCAAGGGAGACATGCGGCGCTTCAAGGACTACATCGAGGACCGCGGCGCCGAGAGCGGCGCCTGGCGCGGCCGCATCCGGCCCGACGAGCCCGGTTCACCTCTCGTGTGAGCCACCGGCGAGCCGAGTACGCCGAACGCCCCGGGCGGTCCCGCACACCGGCGGACCGCCCGGGGCGAGCGTCATCGCTCGCTACGCGGCCTGGACCAGCGGCACAGCAGACGGCACGCCTGGAGGAGGGTCACCGGCCACGGGCCGCGGATCCGCACCCACGTGTCCGCCCTCTTCCCCTCGCGGCCTGTTCGGGCGACGGTCGCGCCGCATCTCGGTCTCTATGCGCGTGAGGACAAGGCGTCCCGGATTGTGAGCCGGACACCGGCACCATCGCGCACGGCGGCCTCCTGAGGGCGTGCGAAGTGGCCCACGAGTACCCCGGACGGCGCCCCCGCGAACCCGGCGCTCCGACCCGGCCCGCCCGCAGGCTCTGACACGATGATCCTGTGTTCGATTTCGGTGTCGAAGGATACGAACCCCGGTGGCTGCGCGGACGCGGCGCGGTCGTGCGGGAGCACGGCGATCGCCTGGCGGCCCTGGCCGGACGGCCCCTGACGAGGGTCTGGATGGTCTGGGACCTGCGAGAGGACGAGTGGTTCGGCGACTGCCCGGTGCTCTTCGACTTCGACGGTGAGCAGGTCGAGGTCAACCACTGGAAGCTGGACGAGATATCGCTCACCTGGAACACCGTCGACCCTGGCCGTCCGGTGCGCTGGACCGACTTCGCCCTGGAGTGGCGGGCCGAACCGCTGCCCGCTCCGGCGGCCGTGCGCGGCCTGCCCCTGCGCCGCGTCGAACTGCTCACCTGGACGGGCAAGGACGCCGCCGAAGGGAACGTGGACGTGAGTTTCGTCTTCCCGGACGCCCGAGTGACCGTCTTCAACGCCCTGGACGAGAACGGGATCAGTTTCGCCCCGCCATCTCCCCGGCAGCGGTCGCACCCACTTGGATGAGGGGCGGGGAGGCGATGACCGGCGTGGTCCGTCCACGAGACTGCCCACGCGCTCCTAGGAGTGAGGGGTAGGCCTGGGCGGGGCAACGGCACCTCGGGCGGTTGATTGCCCGCTGATGTGCGGCTCAGGTTATTGCTTGCGGGCGTGCAGCCAAGGTGCTGTCCATGCCCCGACCCCGGCCGTTTCCCGGCAGCGCTTGACGTGTCGTACCGACAGGCGGTGAGGTGAGGCCAGAGCAGATCAACTCCGGGAGTTCGCATGCCACTTGACGCCAAGCTCATCAACAGCGACGTGCCTCACTCCGCCCGGATCTGGAACTACTGGCTGGGCGGCAAGGACTGCTACGAGATCGACCGCCTCGTGGGTGACCAGATCGTCGAGGCGAATCCGCAGATCCTCGACATAGCCAGGGCCCAGCGGGCCTTCCTCGTCCGTACGGTGGAACACCTCGTCCGTGAGGTGGGCATACGACAGTTCCTGGACGTCGGCACGGGCCTGCCCACCGCCGACAACACCCATGAGGTCGCGCAGCGGATCGCCCCGGAGACCCGGATCGTCTACGTCGACAACGACCCCGTCGTGCTCGCCCACGCCGAGGCCCTGCTCACCAGCGCGCCCGAGGGCGTGACCGCCTACATCGACGCCGACATCCGCGACCCCGAGGGCATCCTGCGGACCGCCGCCGAGACGCTGGACTTCACCGAGCCCATCGCGCTCGTGCTGCTGGGGATCACCGCCCACATCGTCGACGATCAGGCGTACGACATCGTCGGGCGCCTGGTCGCGGCCCTGCCGTCCGGGAGCCATGTCGTGCTCTGCGACGACACCGAGGTGCTCGACCCCGAGGGCATGCGCACCATGATCGAGCAGTGGAACGAGGCGGGCGACAACCCGCGGGTCAACCGGAGCCCCGAGGAACTGGCCCGCTTCTTCGACGGCCTGGAACTGGTCGACCCGGGAGTGGTCTCGGTGTCCCGCTGGCGCCCGGGGCCGGCCGGCACCGAGGGCCCGGAGGTCGACGACTTCGGAGGTGTGGCCCGCAAGCCGTGACGGCGGCGCGCCCCTTCCGCACGGGAGGGAGCGGTCACCGCATGCCGAGGCGTCGGCCGGCTCGGACGTCACCTCCCGGCAGCGGGCCGCACCGGTGCGGCCGTGCGCGCCACGATGTCCTCGTACGTCACCCCCGGCGCCGTCCCGACGAGCGCGAGCCCGTCGGGGGTGACATCCAGGACGCCCAGGCCGGTGATGATGCGCTGGACACAGGCCTCGCCGGTGAGCGGCAGATCGCACTCCTTGACGATCTTCGGGGAACCGTCCTTGGCGGTGTGGTCCATGAGCACGATGACCCGGCGGGCCCCGTGCACCAGGTCCATCGCACCGCCCATGCCCTTGACCGTCTTGCCGGGGATCATCCAGTTGGCCAGGTCACCGTGTTCGGACACCTGCATGGCGCCGAGCACGGCGGTGTCGATGTGCCCGCCGCGGATCATCCCGAAGGACAGGGCCGAGTCGAAGAAGGACGCCCCCGGCAGGACGGTCACCGTCTCCTTGCCCGCGTTGATGAGGTCGGCATCGACCTCGTCCTCGTACGGATAGGGACCGGTGCCGAGGATGCCGTTCTCGGAGTGCAGCACGACATGCACGTCCGGCGGCAGGTGGCCGGGGATCAGGGTGGGCAGGCCGATGCCGAGGTTGACGTAGGAGCCGTCGGTGAGTTCGGCGGCGGCGCGGGCGGCCATCTGGTCGCGGGTCCAGCCCGTGGGCGTCCTCATGCGCGTACGGTCCTCCTCTCGATCTGCCTGTCGGCGGCCTCGGCCGGGTCCAGCTCGACAACTCGCTGTACGAAGATGCCCGGCAGATGCACCTCGTCCGGACTCAACTCACCTGGTTCCACCAGCTCTTCGACCTCGGCGACGGTCACCCGCCCCGCCATCGCCGCGAGCGGGTTGAAGTTCGCCGCGGCCTTCCGGAAGACGAGGTTGCCGTGGCGGTCGCCGCGCCAGGCCCGTACGAGGGCGTAGTCGGTGGTGATGCCGTGCTCCAGGACGTGGCGGCGGCCGTGGAAGTCCCGGGTCTCCTTGGCCGGCGAGGCGACGGCGACCGAACCGTCCGCCGCGTACCGCCACGGCAGTCCGCCCCGGGCGACCTGTGTGCCCACACCCGCGGGGGTGTAGAACGCCGGGACACCCGCACCCCCGGCGCGCAGCCGCTCGGCGAGTGTGCCCTGCGGGACCAGCTCGACCTCCAGCTCCCCGGACAGGTACTGGCGGGCGAACTCCTTGTTCTCTCCGACGTACGAGCCGGTGACACGGCCGATCCGCCCGGCGGCCAGCAGCACACCGAGACCGCGCCCGTCGACACCGCAGTTGTTCGAGATGACCTCGAGCCCGCTCGCGCCCTGCTTGTACAGGGCCCGGATCAGAACCTCCGGCACACCGCTGAGGCCGAACCCGCCGACCGCCAGCGACGCGCCGTCGGGGATGTCGGCGACCGCCTCGACGGCGTTCGCGCTGACCTTGTTCACTTCAGGGCCCTTTCAGCCGGGGAGCACGGACGACCAGCCGCCGTCGACGAAGAGGGCGGCGCCGGTGATGTACGAGGCCTCGTCGGTGACGTCCAGGGGCGTCGTCGTGAGGGACGATCGCACCCCCGGTCGCGAACCGCGGGGCCGACGCCCGCCCCTGGTCGGGGGCGGTACCCGCGATCTTCGAGCCGCCTCATACGGCTCCCTCCCGCAGGGCGTCGGAGATCGACTTGACCCCGCCGTGCGCGGTGAGGCCGCCGTCCACGGGGATTTCGGCACCGGTGACGAAAGAGGCCTCGTCGGAGAGCAGGAACACCACCAGCGGGGTGATCTCGGCGACCGTGCCGGTGCGGCCGAGCGGCGTCTCGCGGATGTTGGCCTCGCGGAAGGCGGGAGCCGCGGAGGCGGTCATCTCGGTCTCGATGAAGCCGGGGTGGACGGTGTTGACGCGGATGCCGCGCGGGCCGAGCTCGGTCGCCGCCGCCTTCGACAGGCCGCGCAGCGCCCACTTGCTGGCCGTGTACGCGACCGGGTAATGGCCGGTGAGCGCGGCCGTCGAACCGACGTTGACGATCGACGAGCCGGGCGGCATCAGCGGAGCGAGGTGCTGGATGCCGAGGAGCGGGCCCGTGACGTTGACGGCGTGGACGCGGTCGAAGTCCTCGGGGCGTACATCGTCGACGCGGGCGCGCCAGGTGATGCCGGCGTTGTTGACCAGGCCGTGGACCCGGCCGTACGACTCCCGTAGTTCCGCGGCGAGTTCGGCCCACTCCTTGTCGCTGGTGACGTCGAGGCGGCGGCAGCCCGGGGCGTCGGTGACGTCGGTGGCGATGACCCGGGCGCCCTCCCGCGTGAGGGCCTCGGCCTCGGCGGCGCCCTGGCCGCGGGCGGCGCCGGTGACCACCACCACCTTGCCCGGCAGCCGCTTCACGGCCGCTCCCGGGTACGGCGACGGCCGGTCGGCAGCGGCACCGGGCCGACCCCGGCGACCACGGTGTTGGAGACGGTGCCGATGCCCTCGACGGTGAGCGTCACGGTGTCGCCGGGCTTCAGCGGCGGCGGGTCCTGGCGGCCCCGCACACCCCAGAGTTCCGCCAGACAGCCGCCGTTGCCGCAGGTGCCCGAACCGAGGACGTCACCGGGTCGGACCACGGTGCCGCGCGAGGCGTAGGCGACCATCTCCTCGAAGGTCCAACTCATGTTGGAGAGCAGGTCCTTGCCGACGACCTCACCGTTCACGGACGCCGTCAGGGACAGCCGCAGGAACCCGTCCGCGTCCCGGTACCCCTCCAACTCGTCGGCGGTGACCAGGTACGGCCCGAGCGTGGCGGCCGTGTCCTTGCCCTTGCACGGGCCGAGGTTGACCCGCATCTCACGGGACTGGAGGTCACGCGCGGACCAGTCGTTGAGGATCGTGTAGCCGACGATGTGGTCCCGGGCCTGCTCGGGCGTGAGGTCCCGGCCCTCGCGGCCGATGACCGCGGCGACCTCCAACTCGAAGTCCAGGACCCGAGAACCCGGCGGCACCGGCACGTCGTCGTACGGTCCGACGACCGCGTAGGGGTTGGTGAAGTAGAAGGTCGGGGCGTCGTACCAGGCCTCCGGCACCCCGCCGGAACCGTCGATGGACCGCCGTACCCCCTCGACGTGCTCCTCGAAGGTGACGAAGTCCCGGATGGTCGGGGGCTGGAGAGGCGCCAGCAGACGTACGTCGGCCAGCGGCACCGCGGGCCCCACCGGGCGCACGCCGAACGCGGCCTCGACCGGTGAGGTGCCGTCGGGCAGAGGGCGTACGACGGTGTCCTCGACGACACCGACCCGACGGCGCCCTTCGTGGAGATAGGTGGCTATGCGCACGTGGACCTCACACCGGCGGGGCGACGAACACGCCGCGGTCGACGTCGTTGAACGACTCCTTGGCGACGAGTTCGTTCATCGCGTTGGCGGTGCCCCACTGGTCGGAGACCTCGGGCTGGGAGAAGTCGTACACGTGCGGGTGCCAGGTGTCCTCGTCCAGCACCTCCAACTCCGTCGTGTACTCGACCGTGTTGCCGTGCGGGTCGAGGAAGTACGTGAAGGTGTTGTCGCCCGCCATGTGCCGGCCCGGGCCCCAGACCTTCTTGTGTCCGGCTCGGATGACTCGTCCCGAACCCCGCATGTACTCGTCGATGCCGCGCATCTCGAAGGAGATGTGGTGCAGGGCGGTGTGCGGGCCCTGGGCGATGGCCATGGAGTGGTGCTGGTTGCTGATCCGCATGAAGTGCATGGCCTCGCCCATGCGCGGGTGCATGAGGGTGTCGGAGAGCCGGAAGCCCAGGTGACGCTCGTACCACTCCCGAGTGACGTTCAGATCGGGGGAGTTGAGGACGACGTGGGACAGCTTGACCGGGATCGCCTCCTTCTCCTCGATCTTGCGGTGCCGGCGGACCGCCACGTCCGCCGAGACCTCGATGGTGCGGCCGTCGACGTCGAAGAAGCGGAAGCCGTAACCACCGCCGGGGGTGTCGACCTTGCCCGGCCGGGAGACCAACTGGACGCCGCCCGCGAGCAGTTCCTCCGCGAGCGTGTCCACGTCGGCCACCGAGGCGGCCCCGTACGAGACGAGGTCCAGCCGCTTCTCCTCGGCCTTGCGCAGCCGCACCACGTACTGCTCCGGCGAGCCCTCGGCGGCCAGGAAGGAGATCCCGGAGTCCTCGGCGACCTTGGTCAGGCCCCAGACACCGGCGTAGAAGTCGAGCTGCTTGTCGTAGTCGGGCACGGCGAGGTCGACGTGCCGCAGATGGGTGAGCAGACGCATGAGGGTCAGTCCTTCCGGAGGAGGGCGGCGGCGTTGCCGCCCCGTACGGCGTGGAAGTCGGGGTCGGGGAGCCGGGCCGCGCGCAGGGCGCCCACGGGGTCCTCGCTGCCCATGTCGAAGGGGAAGTCGGAGCCGAGCACCACCCGGTCGGCGCCGACGACCCGGACCAACTCCCGCAGCACGTGCGGGTCGTGGACGAGGGAGTCGAACCAGATCCGCTTCAGATAGCTGCTCGGCAGGTGCGCGCAACCGGCGCCCGCGTCGGAGCGGGCCGACCAGGCGTGGTCGGAACGGCCGATGTGGGTGGGCAGATAGCCGCCGCCGTGCGCGGCGATCAGCTTCAGGCCGGGATGGCGGTCCAGCACCCCGGAGAAGATGAGGTGCGAGAGCGCGACGGCGTTCTCCGTGGGCTGACCGACGACGTTGGACAGGTACCACCGGTCCAGCCGCTCGTCGAGGGTGCAGCCGAAGGGGTGCAGGAAGAGGATCGCCCCCGTTGTCTCGGCCAGCGCCCACAGGGGGGCGTAGGCCGGGTCGGACAGCTCCCTGCCGGGGGCATGGGACGAGATCTCCACTCCCGCCAGTCCCTGGTCCAGGGCGTGCGCGAGGGCGCGTACGGCCTGCTCGGGATGTTGCAGCGGGACGATCCCCAGCCCGCGCAGCCGGTCCGGTGCCTGCGCGCAGTGCGCGGCCGTCGCCTCGTTGGCGAGGCGGTACACCTTCTCGGCCGTCTCCTCGTCCGCCCAGTAGTGGTAGTGCGAGGGGGAGGGGCTGACCAGCTGCACGTCCACGCCCTGGGAGTCCATCGCGGCCAGCCGTACGGAGACGTCGGTGGCCTTCGGAATGATGGAGCGGACCATCGGCCCGCTGACCGCCAGGGACGCGGCGCCATTGCGGCGGGCGTCCAGTGCCCTCGCCTCGGCCAGGCCGGGGAGACCGGCGACGGCCTCCTCGACCTCGGGGATCAGGACGTGGGCGTGGACGTCGACGGTGGGTGCGGTCACGGCAGTTCCTTGAGGAAGGTCATCGTGCGGCCGATCAGCCCAGGCACATCGGCGTCACGGACACCGTCCAGCTGCCACCGCCCGATCTGCACGGACGCCTCGACGACGGTCCGCACCCGGGGGATACGGCGTTCGTAGTACGCCTGGAACAGGTCGTCGTCCCAGTCGCGCCCGCTCGTGAGCAGCTCCGCGAGGACGGAGGCGTCCTCCAGGGACTGGGCCGCGCCCTGGGCGATGGTGGGCGGGCAGCAGTGGGCGGCGTCGCCGACGAGGACGACCCGGCCGCGATGCCAGGAGCCCTCCACCAACAGCTGGTCGAACCAGGTGTAGTTGACCTTCGCCGGGTCCGTGATGTGCTCGACGATCTCGGGCCAGACCCCGCCGTACGCCCGCGCGAGCCGGCGCATCTCCTCCGCGTAGGTCTCCGGCGGGATCGAGGCGCGGTCGCGGTTGGCCTCGACGACGTACGCGTAGAGGGTGTCCTCGCTGGTCGGGCAGTATCCGGCGATGTAGGCGGGGCCGCCGTAGGCGAGGTTGGTGCGGGTGACGCTCTTGGGGCGCGGGGCGGGGGTGCGCCAGATCGCCATGCCGGTCGGCTCAGGCTTGTCGGCGATGCCGATCGCGGCGCGGGTCGTGGAGTTCAGGCCGTCGGCGGCGATCACCAGGTCGTAGCGGCCGGTCGTGCCGTCGCTGAAGCGCACGGAGACACTGTCGGCGTCCTGCTCCAGGGATTTGGCGACAGTGCCCAGCCGGACCGTGGCGCCCGAGGCGCGGACCGCGTCGATGAGGATCTGCTGGAGCCGGGGCCGCTGCATGCCGAGCGTGGCCGGGAGGTCCTCGCCGCCGGTGCGGATGTCCTCGTTCTCGTGGATCACCGTGCCGTCGGGGACGGTCACGCCGAGCGAGCCGAAGGCGTACCCGGAGGCCGAGACCTCGTCCCAGACGCCGAGTTCGCGCAGGACCCGCAGGGCGTTGCCCTGGAGGGTGATGCCGGATCCGGTGGTGGCGTTCCAGTCGGGCCTGGCCTCGATCAGGTCCACCGCGATACCGGCGCGGCGCAGCAGGATCGTCACCGCGTTGCCGGAGGCGCCGCCGCCTGTGACGAGGACTCTGCGGGGTGTACTCATGGGGAACTCCCTTGTTCCGCCGGTTACTTGACGGCGATCGGATTGACCGGGGAGCCGACGGCCCCGGTGATGGGCAGGGGCGCGGCGGTGAGCCAGAACTCGTACACACCGTCCGCCGCACAGTCCGCGGCGAGCGTGTCGAGGTCCCACATCTCGCCGATCAGCAGGCCGAGGTGCGGGATGGCGACCTGGTGCAACGGCTGGAAGGCGTGCGCGAACTCGTTCGGCCGTACCTCGAAGCCCCAGGTGTCGGTGGCGATCGCGGCGATCTCGGTCCGGTGCAGCCAGCCGGCCGTGGTGAACGACAGCCCCGGGGAGTCGCCGCCCGCGTAGTCGCCCCAGCCCTCGCGGCGGGCACGGGCCAGCCGTCCGGTGCGCACGGCGACGATGTCACCGCGGCCGACACGCACGCCGTGCGCCTCGGCGGTCTGCCGGAGGTGCTCCTCGGTGATGGCGAACCCGTCGGGCAACTCGCCGTCGGTGCCCACCACTTGGCCCACGTCCAGCAGAACGCCGCGTCCGGCCACGTACGGCGCCATGTGCTCGATGCCGGTGACGAGGTCGCCGTCGGAGGTCACCGTGCGGGCCGCGTCCCGGCCGTTCCAGGCCTTGCCGTGGTCGAAGATGTGCCCGAGCCCGTCCCACTGCGTCGAGCACTGCAACGGCATCGCGATGACGTCGTCGGCGCCGCCGATGCCGTGCGGGAACCCCTGGTTGCCGAGGGCCGCGTCGGTGCCGGTGTCGAGCATGGTGTGCACCGGGTTGGTACGCCGCCGCCAGCCCTTCTGCGGGCCGTTCATGTCGAAGCTCTGCGAGAGCGAGAAGCTCACACCGCGCCGCACGAGGGCGGCACCCTCGCGGCGCTTGGCCTCGTCGAGGAAGTTGAGCGTGCCGAGCACGTCGTCCTCGCCCCAACGCCCCCAGTTGGAGTACGCCTTGGCGGCCTCGGCGATCGCGCCCTCGGGATCGGTCCGGTCGAGCGTCACCGGGGCACCTCCGCCGTACAGCGCGTGCGCTGGGCGCCCAGACCGGTGATCGACCCGTCCATCACATCGCCGTCCCGCAGCAACCGGCCCCAGTGCATGCCGTTTCCGGCCGGTGAACCCGTCAACACCAGGTCCCCGGGGAGGAGTCGCGAGGTCTGGGAGGCGTACGACACGATCCGCGCGACACCGAAGAGCATGTCCTTGGTGGACTCGTCCTGCATCGTCTCGCCGTTCAGCTTCAGGGTGACCCGCAGGTCACCGGGGTCGGCGAGCGAGCCGGCCGGCACGATCCACGGGCCGAGCGGGGTGAAGCCGGGCGCGTTCTTGCTGCGCAGCCAGTCCGTGCCGATGGCCTTCATGTCCCGGCGGAAGACGGTGGCGCGGTCGGTGAGGTCGTTGGCGATGGTGTACCCGGCGACGTGGTCCAGGGCCTCCTCGACGGACACCCGGTAGGCGGGCCGGGAGATCACGGCCGCCAACTCCAGCTCCCAGTCCGGCTGTTCGGCCCAGGACGGGAGGACGACGTCGTCGTACGGGCCGGTGATCGCGCTCGGCAGTCCGATGAAGACGTACGGCAGGTCCTCGGCGGCCCGGCGGTCCATGATCGCGGCGATCTCGGCCCGTGCCTCCTCGACCGTGCGCGGGTCGTCGGGGGAGCGGTGGGCGACCTCCAGGTCGATCACATGCTGCCGGTAGTTGGCGCCGGACTGGAAGATCTGGCGGGGCTCGACGGGAGCGTGGACGCGCAGGCCGTCCAGGGGCCGGCGGCCGGCCGTCGCGTCCGCCGCCAGCTCGTGCAGGCGGGGGAGCAGCTCGGTCCAGCGCTCGAAGACCGCGCGGGTCGTCAGGGCGGGCTCGTCGAGAGCCGTCCGAAGGTCCAGCACCTGCCCCTCGGGGACCAGGAGGCCGGGGAAAGGGGCCTGGTCCGGGGCGGAGAAGGTACCGAGCGCGAACGGTCCGGAGAAGGCGGCAGATTTCACGGGCGTGTCCTCCTGATGGCGATGTGACTAATCTGGGCCCTCCTCTCGTAATCTGGGAAATCGATTCCGTGGATGCGGATCATCCACCCGGTTGATGACGACCGAAGGGCGCGCGATGAACCTGGCCAGCCTCGACCTCAACCTCGTGGTCGCCCTGCGAGCCCTCCTGGAGGAACGCAACGTCACCCGCGCCGGGCGCCGGGTCGGTCTGAGCCAGCCAGCGATGAGCGCGTCCCTGGCCCGGCTGCGCCGTCACTTCGACGACGACCTGCTCTCCCGCGTCGGCGGCCACTACGAACTGACCGCTCTCGGCCAGGTCCTCCTCGACCGCACCTCCACCGCCTGCGACCTGCTGGAACGGCTCTTCACCAGCCAGGCCGACTTCGATCCGGCGGTCGAGGAGCGGGAGTTCACGATCGTGTCCTCCGACTACGCGGTGGCCGTCTTCGGCGCCGAACTCGCCCGCACGGTCCACCAGGAGGCCCCCGGTGTCCGGCTGCGCTTCGTCCAGACCCCGCCCGGCATCGTCGAGCAGGCCGGCACCCTGCTGAGCACCACCGAGGGACTGTTCATGCCGCACGGCATCATCAGCGGCTTCCCCGCCACCGAGCTCTACCGCGACCAGTGGGTCTTCCTGGTCGCCGAGGACAATCCGGAGGTGGGCGAGCGGCTCACCCGGGACGATGTGGCGCGGCTGCCCTGGGTGACGTACCAGCGCACCTACGACGCCCCGGCGGTCCGCCAGCTCGGCATGCTCGGTATCGAACCCAAGGTGGAGGTGTCCGTCGACAGCTTCACGGTGCTGCCCTTCCTGGTCGCCGGGACCCGGCGCATCGCCCTGGTCCAGGCGCTCCTCGCCGAGCGGCTGCGCGGTGTGGCCCCGGTGCGGATCATGGAGGCGCCGTACGAGTCGGTGCCCCTCCAGGAAGCCCTGTGGTGGCATCCGGTGCACACCCACGATGCCGCGCACATGTGGCTGCGCGAGACGGCGGCGCGGGTCGGGGCCACGGTGACGGGAGGCGACGGCCGGGTGGTGGAGGGCCACGAAGGCCGGGTGGTGGAGGGCCGCGCTGTCCAGGCGGCGGAGGGGCGGGGCATCCAGCCGGTGGATGATCCCGATCAGGGAGATCGATCGGCTGAGGGCTAGGCGCGGCGGGCACGCCGGTTCATAGTCGGGGCAGTTCCTGACGCCCGCCGCTCGGGCGCAGTCCCCTCCGGTGCGCTGCCGTCGCACGCCCTGCCCCCTTACGTGGAGCCCCGCCATGCCCGGATCCGTCCCCCTGCGTGCCCCTCTCCTGATGGCCGGCAGCTGTCTGCCCGTCCTCGGTGCGGTCCTGATCGCCCCGGTGCTGCCGAAGATGCAGGACCACTTCGACTCGGTGCCCGGCGCCAAGACGCTCGTCCCCGTCGTCCTGACCGTCCCGGCGCTGGCGCTCGCCCTGCTGGCTCCCTTCGCGGGCGTCATCGTCGACCGGCTGGGCCGCAAACGCCTGCTGGTCGTGGCGACCGTGCTGTACGCGCTCTTCGGCACCGCCCCGCTCTGGCTCGACTCCCTCGGCGCGATCGTCGCCTCCCGGGTGCTGGTCGGCATCACCGAGGCCGCGATCATGACCTGCTGCACCACACTGATCGGCGACTACTACACGGGCCGGGTCCGGGACCGCTATCTCGCCCTCCAGACCATGTGCGCCTCCGCCTCCGCGACCGCGTTCTTCGTGATCGGCGGCGCGGCCGGCTCGGCGGGCTGGCGAGCGCCGTTCTGGATCTACGCGGTCGGCCTGCTGCTGGCCCCCCTCATGGCGACCGCCCTGCCCAGGCTCCGCCAGGACGCCTCCGAAGAAGTCACCACCGAGCCACGCCCGTTCCCGGTCCGACGGCTGGCCGGCATCTGCGCGCTGACCGTGTTCGGCGCCATGGTCTTCTACACCGTGCCCGTCGAGACGGCCTATCTGCTCGACGACCTGGGCATCACCTCCACCGGTGTCATCGGCCTGGCCACCGCCCTCGCCAGCGCCGCCACGGTGGCCGGATCCATCGCGTTCACCAGGCTGCCGGGCACCCCCGCGAGCCGGCTGCCTGTCGTGTTCGCGCTGTGCGGCACCGGGTTCGTGGTCATGGCGCTGGCGAGCGGCCCCGTGCTCCTGATCGCGGGTGCGGTGCTCAACTGCCTCGGTACGGGCGTGCTGTTGCCGTCCCTGCTCACCGTCGCGATGTCCGGGCTGGAGTACGCCGACCGCGGGCGCGGCACCGGGCTGTGGACGGCGGCCTTCTTCTTCGGCGAGTTCACCTGCCCGCTGATCCTGATCGCACTGGAGTCCGTGGTCGGGAGCCTGGCCACCGCCGTCGGCATCCTCGGGCTGGCCTCGGGCCTGGTGGCGGGCGGCCTGCTGCTCGCGGGACGGTCGGCGGTCGTGGAGCAGGAGCCCGTCGCGTAGGCGGGACGAAGGCGGCGCTCCTCGCCGGGGCGCCGCCTCGCGCTGCAAGCCGCGTGGCCTTGCGAGCTCACGCCGTGCGGCCTCGCTCCTTCAGCCCGTGCGACCTTGCTCCCTCAGTCGGTGCGGTCTCGCTTCCTCAACCGCGTGGCCTTGCCATCTCAGCCCGCGTGGCCACGCTCCCTCAGCCCGCGTGGCCTTGCTGCCTCAGCCTGTGCGGTCTCGCTCCCGCAGCCTGTGCGGCCCCTGCGATACCAGCCCGTGCAGTCCCGCTCCCCCACCCCGTGCGGCCACACCCCCTCAGCCCGTATGCAGGACCCGGAAGCGGCCAGGCTCCGCCGGATCGCGATCGACGACCTGCACCGGCGGCGAGGCCCACTGCCACACGCCGATGCCCGGTGTGCGGGAGAAGTCGATCCGCCCACGGGTGCCCTCGACCGCGACGCGCGGCCAGGACGCGGCGATGCGCGCCCGGTCCGTGCCGTGCGTGCGCAGCAGATCGGCGAGGACCGTGACCGTGTCGTAGCCCTCGAAGGCGACGAAGGAGGGCGCCTCGCCGAGCCGTTCGCGAAGGGCCGTCTCGACCTGCGCACCGAGCGGCGTGAGGCGCTCGGGGAGGTAGCGCAGGAACGGCACCCCGGCGCCGTCCTCGCCCAGGAGCGCGGCCCATTCGGCCAGCTCCGGCTGCCCGGCCGGGGCACCGATCAGGACCTCGGCGAGGCGCTCGTCGCCGCGGACGGACTCGACGATCGGCACGGCCGGCTCCGGGTGGCCGACCAGGAGCAGGAGGGCCGTCGCCCGCCGGTCGACGAGCGCCTCGCACACGGCCGCAGGGGTGAGCCCGCGCATGTCGAGTTCGACGACGGTGCCGCCGTGCGCGGCGAAGTGGTCCCGCAGGATGCGGGTCCCGGACGCCCAGTAGACACTCGGCTGCGTCGCCACGGCGATACGGCTGTGGCCCGCGCCGAGGAGGAAGTCCGCATAGATCCGCCAGCCGCGGGACTGCGGAGGAGAGAGGCGCGCGACCCAGTCCGTCGGCTGTTCGGTGAGCGCGTCGAGGACCGCCGACGAGCAGAGGAACGGCACTCCGAGGGCGTCGGCACGGCCGGCGGCGGCTCGCGCGACGACGCTGTGATACTCCCCGGCCAGGGCGGCCACCCCCAGGCGGGCCAGTTCGTCCACGGCCGTCGCGGCCTTCTCCGGGTCGGCGGCGGTGTCCCTGACCACCAGTTCGAGGGGACTACCTCCGATCCCGCCGGTGTCGTTGACTTCGCGAGTGGCCAGTTCGAGGCCCGCGAGCACATGCCGGCCCGCCTCGACCCAGCCGGGGCGGGTGAGCGGAACGAGAACGCCGATCTGGACGGGCGATCCGTCCGGCTGTGGTGGGTGCGCCGAGGTGATCATGCCGGACATTGCATCCACCGTCCTCGCGGAGAGGCAACCGGTTTTGGAGTCGTTCTCGGCTCTTGGGACGGGAAGGCCTCCCCGCTATAGTCAACAATGTTAGTAGGTGTCTATTTGGCTAAGTGAGGCGGTCGCGCCATGACGGAGAACAGACCTCTGCGGTACGTCGCCCTCGGCGACAGCCAGACCGAAGGGTGCGGCGACGGCGACGACGTACGAGGACTGCGCGGATGGGCCGACCGGCTCGCCGAGCACCTCGCACAGGACACCCCGGACCTGCTCTACGCCAACCTCGCCGTGCGCGGCCGTCTCGCCGGGCAGGTGCGGGACGAACAGCTCGCGCCCGCCCTCGCGTTGGAGCCCGGACTCGCCACGGTCGTCGCCGGGGTCAACGACCTCCTGCGGCCCCGCTTCGACGCCGACGAGGTGGCCGGTCACCTGGAGGCGATGTTCGCCGCGCTCACCGCGCAGGGCGCCCGCGTGGCGACGATGACCTTCCCGGACGTCGCCCGGATCAGCCCGCTGGCCCGCCCGATCAGCCCCCGCATCACCGCCCTGAACGACCGCATCCGACAGGCCGCCGCCCGGCACGGAGTCGTGGTCGCCGAGACCTCCCACCACCCGGTCGTGGCCGACCCGCGTCTGTGGAGCCCCGACCGCCTCCATGCCGGCCCGCTCGGGCACGCCCGGATCGCCGCCGCCGTGGCCTATGCCCTCGACCTGCCTGGCAGCGACGAAAGTTGGAGCCTGCCGCTGCCCGCGGACCCGCGGGTGGCCTCCGGCCTGCGGGCGGTCGGCGCCGAGTTGCGCTGGGTCGGCTCCTTCCTCGGTCCCTGGCTCGTACGGCGGGTCCGCGGCAGATCGTCCGGTGACGGACGCAGGGCCAAGCGGCCCGAGCTGCTCCCGATGCCGCGACCTGCCGCTATGCACCCCATTGACTAATCAAATAGGTTGAGCGCATGGCTCTGCGCAACGCGGTGATGGCCGCCCTCCTGGAGGGCGAGGCCTCCGGATACGACCTCGCCAAGGGCTTCGAGGCCTCCGTCGCCAACTTCTGGATGGCCACCCCGCAGCAGCTCTACCGCGAACTGGAGCGCATGGAGGCCGAGGGTCTCGTCACCGCCCGGGTGGTCCAGCAGGAACGCCGCCCCAACAAGCGCCTGTTCTCCCTCACCGAGGCCGGTCTGGAGATCCTGCGCGCGTACATCGCCGACGTGCCCGCGAAGCCGACCGCCATCCGCGACGAGTTGATGGTCAAGGTCCAGTGCGTCGACATCGGTGACGCCGACGCCGTACGGGCCGCGATCGTCGAGCGCGTGGAGCGGTCCACCGCCAAGCTGGCCCGCTACGAACGGATGCGGGACCGCATGCTGGCCGGCCGCACGGAGGACGAGTACTTCGCCGAGGCCGACCGCATCGGTCCCTACCTCACCCTGCTCGGCGGCATGGCCTTCGAACGGTCGAACCTCAAGTGGGGCGAGACCGCCCTGAAAAGGCTCGATCAGCGCGGCTCACGTCCCTGAGAGCGACCGGATCCGTCCTCGCCGGAGGCCCCGGTGACCTTTCCCGTCAGCGTGAGGTGCCCTTATCGTCCTGCCGTGAGAGAGCGTTCGATGCTCGGCGCGAGAGGGAGCTGCCCGCACCTCGACTGGGCCGCCTCCGGCGCCATGGCGCTCACCGGCGAGCCGGACGGCCCACCCCTCCTGGCGCCCGGCGGGCAGATGCCTCTCCTGCACGAGATCCGCAGCGCGCTCCCCGTCGACATCGATCCCGCCCTCCTCCTCGGCGCCCGGGCCGGTGCCATGGGCCTGACCCGGCGCGGTCGTACTTCCGCAGGCGGCGCCACCCGTCTGCTGCAGACCGCCGACGGATGGTGCGCCGTCACCCTGGCCCGCCCCGACGACCTCGACCTCCTCCCCGCGATCCTCGGCCGCCCCGACATCCACGCCCCGTGGGACGACCTCGCCACCGCCGCCCGCACCACGAGGGTCCGCGAACTCGCCACGCGCATCCGCATGTTCGGGGTCCCCGCCGCCCCACTCCCGACCGAGCCGGCCGCACCGGTCGACACTCCGTACCGCACCTCACGAATAGCCGCACCCGCCAAGGGCCTGAAGCTCGAAGGAGCCCTGGTCGTCGACCTCTCCTCCCTCTGGGCCGGCCCCCTGTGCGCCCATCTGCTGGGACGGGCGGGCGCCCGCGTGGTCAAGGTCGAGAGCACCCGGCGCCCCGACGGCGCCCGGGCCGGGAACCGGCGGTTCTACGACTGGCTGCACGCCGGCCACGAGAGTGTCGCCGTCGACTTCACCACGGCCGAAGGACGCACGGCGCTCGCGGAGTTGGTGAGCGAGGCGGACGTGGTGATCGAGGCGTCCCGGCCCCGTGCGCTCGCCCAGTTGGGGCTGGCCGCCGAGCGTCTCGACCATCGTGCGGGCAAGGTGTGGGTCAGCATCACGGGGTACGGCCGCAGGCACCCCGAACGGGTCGCCTTCGGCGACGACGCCGCGGTCGCCGGGGGACTGGTGGCGTGGTCGGACCAGGGCCCGGTGTTCTGCGGTGACGCGATCGCCGACCCGCTCACGGGACTGGTCGGCGCACTGGGCGCCTTCACGGCCCTGGCCCAGGGCGGCGGGGAGTTGATCGACGTCTCGATGCGCGAGGTGGCCGCCGCCTTCGCCGGGGCCGCTCCCGAGGCCGAGCACGGCCCGCACCCGGTACGACGGGACGGCGGCGGCGGATGGACGGTCACCTGCCCGCTGCTCGGCCGGACACAACACGTCCTCCCGCCACGACCACCCGACCCGGCGGGCCCCGCCGCCGAGTCGGGCGCCGACAACGCCCTCATCCGTGCACGATCCGCCCCGCGATGAACGTGGCACGCACCTGCCCCGCGTCGGGCGCGCGCAGCGCCTCGCTCAGCGGCCGGTCGAGAAGTACGAGGTCGGCGGGGTGCCCCGGTGCGACGCGACGCGGCGGGCCGCCCGGATCGGACAGCGGGGACAGCAGGCCGCGCAGGACCGTGGCGGCCGGCACGCGCTCGCCGGGTCCCAGCACCCGCCCGGAGGGAGTGAGCCGCCGCGCCGCCGCACGCAGACAGGCCCAGGGATCGGGATCCCCGTACGGGGCGTCGCTGCTCGCCGCCACCCGTACGCCCGCGCGCAGCAGACCGGCGTACGGCCACAGGTCCGGCCGGTCCTCGGGCTCGACGCGGTCCCAGTAGTCGTCACCGCGCCGGGCCACCAGCGTCGGTTGGGTGACCACCGTGATCCCGCGCACCGCCAACTCCTCGGCCAGGGCCGCGTCGGCGACGGCACAGTGCTCCACGCGGTCGCCCCGCAGGCCCCCGGCCTCGTCCAGCGCGGCCAGGGTCAGGGCGAGGGCCACGCGGGTCACACAGTGCACGGCGACCGGGCGGCCGGCGGTGTGGGCCCGCCGTATGCGCTCGGTGAGGTCGCCGAGATCGGGGAGCGCGTGGTCGGCGACCACCAGTTTCACCGGGCCGACGCTCAGCCGGGGATGATCCGCCGGGCCGCAGTCGGCGGCCATCAGCAGGACGTGCTGGGGGAGTTCACCCCGCCGTACCGCGTCCGCCACGGCCCCCGCGGCCCCGTCGTCCGGGGTGGCGTCCGAGAGATGCGTGACCCCGAGGGCGGCCAGCCGTGCGCCCACCGCGCGCAGGGAGGGTGGACGGGCGCCGAGCCTCTCGCGCAGCCAGGCATCGGCGCGCCACAGAAGCCCGCGCTCACTACCGTTGTCCCCGAGCCGCTCCAGCCCCGCGGAGTTGACCACCCACAGGGCACCGGAGCGATGCTGCACCCGCACCGGCAGCACCCGGTTCCAGGCGTCGAGGACATCTCGGTCGAGCTCGCCGTGGAGCACGTCGTCGTAGCCGACGGCCCGTACCCACCCGTCCTCGCCCGGTACGGCCCGCGCGATCGACTCGGTCAGGCCGTCGCGCGAAACGCCGGACACGTCGAGCGACGACTCCCGCGCCGCCAGGGCCGTCAGATGCAGATGGTGATCGGCCAGCCCCGGAAGCAGAGCGCCCCCCTCACCTCGTACGACCAACTCGTCGTCCCCCGCCCGCAGTCGAGGGCCGATCTCCGCCACGACACCCCCGCGGACCCGGCAGTCGACCGGCCGGTCCTGCCACGACGGCACCGACACGTCCCGCAGCAGCACGTCACCGTTCATGGGCGTCGATCTCGTCCACCAGCCCCCACCGCAAGGCGGTTTCGGCATCCAGCCGGGCCCCGCTCAGCATCAGCCACGCCGCCCGCCACCGCCCGATCCGCCTCGGCACACTCACCGTGCCGCCCGCGCCGGGCACCAGCCCCATTGCCACCTCCGGCAGCTGGAAGAAGGCGCCCGGCGAGGCCACGACGCGACCGGCGAACGCGGCCATCTCGATACCGGCGCCCACGGCCGCGCCCCGCACGCGTACCGTGACCCGGTCCCGCAAACGGTCGACGAGTCGCCATGGCGCCCGGTCGAGCCGTACCAGATAAGCGGCCACGAGATCGCGGGCGGTGCCGAACTCGGCCAGGTCGCCGCCGCTGCAGAACACCGGTCCGGCGCCGGTGAGTTCCACCTCCTCGACCGTGTCGTCGAGAGCGGCGACCTCCAGGGCGTCGTAGAGCTCCTCGCGCATCCGGAAGGCGAACGCGTTCCGCCGCTCGGGCCGGTCCAGGAGGATGGACAGCCTGCCGCCGTCCCGCGAGAGCCGGACGCACTCCTCGTCGGCGGCCGCCGCCCGCGGGCCCCGCTCGGCGAGCCAGGCGGCGAACTCGTGCCCGCCCAGGAGCATCGAGTAGGCCGCCGCCTCCGCGGCCAGCCCGTCGAGGGTGCCGAGCGAGGGGGTCTGCCGCAGGAGCCGGCCCAGCGTCACGGTGGTCTGCGGGCGGCGGTCACCGACCTCGGCCAGTGCGGCGTACGCCTTCCACGGGTCCGTCACGGGCACCAACTCGCGTTCGGTGGCGTCCACTTGTGGGCCGGCGAAGGTCAGCGTCAGTGCTTGGACCAGCGGCCTCAACCGCTCCGGCGGCTGCCGTGTCGCGATGCCGATGGTGAGGGGGAGGGTGTCGGCCACCCGGGCGGCGGCCTGCGCGACGCGTGCCGGATCGGCGGTGTGCCAGTCGTCGAGGTCCACCCGTTCCATGGAGTGAGCGTAGTCGGGACCTGATTCTCCTTGGCGGTATTGGCATTCTCATTTTCTGCAAGTAGCGTATCCACACGATGAATGACTTCGCCCAGACCTCGTCCGGCATCCCGCTCAAGCCGGTCTACGGACCGGCGGACCGGGTCGTCGAGCCGCCGGAACCCGGGGACTTCCCGTTCACGCGCGGCAATTACGCCTCCGGCTACCGGGGGCGGCTGTGGACGCTCAGGCAGTACTCGGGGTTCGGCACCGCGGAGGAGTCCAACCGCCGCTACCGGTATCTGCTGGAACAGGGCGGCACCGGACTCTCGGTGGCCCTGGACCTGCCCACGCAGTGCGGCTACGACTCCGACGACCCCGAGGTGAGCGAGGAGGTCGGGCGGGTCGGTGTCGCCGTCGACACCCTCGCCGACGCCGAGGTGCTCTTCGAGGGCATCCCGCTGGACCGGATCAGCACCAGCTTCACCATCAACGGGACGGCGGCGATCCTGCTCGCCTTCTACGTCGCCGCCGCCGAGCGCCGGGGCGTGCCGCGGGCGAGGCTGACCGGGACCATCCAGAACGACATCCTCAAGGAGTACGCCTCCCGCGGGACCTGGATCTGGCCGCCGGAGCCGTCGCTCAGGTTGATCGCCGACACCATCGAGTTCTGCGCGGCCGAGGTGCCCAGGTTCAACGCGATCTCCGTCGCCGGCGCGCACTTCCGGGACGCCGGGGCCAACGCCGTGCAGGAGATGGCGTTCACGCTCGCCGACGGGGTGACGTACTGCGACACCGTGCTGGAACGCGGACGCATGACGATCGATCAGTTCGCCCCGCAGGTCTCCTTCTTCTTCTACACGCACGGCGATTTCTTCGAGGAGATCGCCAAGTACCGGGCGGGACGCAGGCGTTGGGCGACCATCGTTCGCGAGCGCTACGGGGCGGGCTCCGACAAGGCCGCGATGTTCCGCTTCGGCTGTGTCGCGGGCGGCGCCTCGCTCTACGCGCCGCAGGCCCGCAACAACACCGTCCGGGTCGCCTACGAGGCGCTGGCCTCCGTGCTCGGCGGCGTCCAGTCGATGTTCACGGCCGCCTGGGACGAGCCGTTCGCGCTGCCCAGCGAGGAGTCGGCCACCCTCGCCCTGCGCACCCAGCAGATCCTCGCCCACGAGACCGGCGTCGCCCGGGTCGCGGACCCGCTCGGCGGCTCGTACTTCGTCGAGGCGCTCACCGACGCGACCGAGGAGCGGATCGTCGAGATCATGGCGGATCTGGAACGGCACAGCGGCATGGTCCGGGCGATCGAGGACGGCTATCTCCAGGGGCTGATCGCGGACGAGGCCTACCGCGTCCATCGGGCCGTGGAAGCGGGCGAGCGGCCCGTCATCGGCGTCAACCGGTACGTCGACGAGGACGAGCCCGCCCCCGACATCGCCACCTACGAACTCGACGCCAAGGGCCGCGAGACACAGCTGGAACGGCTCGCCCGGGTCAAGGCCGAGCGCGACCCGGCCGCCGTCCGCGGTCGCCTGGCCGCCCTCGCGCGCGCCGCCGAGGGCACCGACAACCTCATGGGGCCGCTCGTCGACTGTGCCAACGCCTACTGCACGGTGGGCGAGATGGTCACCGCCCTCAAGGACGTGTGGGGCGAGTTCCAGCAGCCGGTGGTGTTCTGATGGGCACCCGGATCCTCATCGCCAAGCCCGGCCTCGACGGCCACGACCGAGGCGCCAAGATCGTCGCGCGGGCGCTGCGCGACGCCGGGTTCGAGGTCGTCTTCACCGGCATCCGGCAGAGGGTCGAGGACATCGTGGCGACCGCCGTCCAGGAGGACGTCGCGATGGTCGGCCTCAGCATGCTGTCCGGAGCGCATCTGGCGCTGACCGCCAGGACCGTGGAGGGCCTGCGGGCCGCGGACGCCGGGGACATCACGGTCGTCGTCGGCGGCACCATCCCGCCGGCCGACGTGCCGCGCCTGAAGGCCGCGGGCGCCGCCGCCGTGTTCCCCACCGGAACACCCCTTGACGTCGTGGTGGCGGACGTACGCGCCCTCACCTCGCCCTGACACCCGGCACCTGTCATCTGGAGGGAACGTGCGGATCGGAGTCATGATCGGGCCCGAGCGGGGGGACCCGGCGCGCAAGGCCGAGCGGATGCTCGCGGATGTGGAGTGGGCCGAGGCGGCCGGGATGGACACCGCCTGGGTCCCCCAAGTCCCCACGGACTTCGACGCCTTGACCGCCGTGGCCCTGATGGGCACCCGGACCGCCCGCATCGAGCTGGGCACCGCCGTCGTCCCCCTCCAGGCCCAGCACCCGGTCGCCCTCGCCCGCCAGGCGCTGTCCACGCAGGCGGCCACCGGCGGACGGCTCGCGCTCGGTGTCGGCCCCTCGCACCACTGGATCGTCCAGGACATGCTCGGCCTGCCCTACGCCCGCCCGGCCGGCCTCACCCGCGACTACCTCGACGTCCTCGACGCGGCCTGGCGCGGCCCCGGCCCGATCGACGTCGAGAACCGCACCTACACCGTCCACAACCCCCTCGACCTCGCCCCCGTGGCCCCCCTGCCGGTCCTCCTCGCCGCTCTCGGCCCGGTCATGCTGGCCCTCGCCGGGGAGCGCGCCGACGGAACCGTGCTGTGGATGGCCGACGAACGCGCCGTCGCCGACCATGTCGTCCCGCGCATCACGAAGGCCGCCGAGAGCGCCGGACGCCCGGCACCCCGCGTCGTCGCCGGCATCCCGGTCTGTCTGTGCGCCCCCTCCGAGGTCGACGCGGCCCGCGAGCGCGCCAACCGGATCCTCGGCGAGGCCGAGATCTCCCCCAACTACCAGCGGCTGCTGGACTACGGCGATGCCAGGGACGTCGGCGACCTGTGCGCGGCCGGCGACGAAACGGCCATCCTCCAGCGGTTCAAGCGCTTCGCGGACGCCGGCGTCACCGACCTCTCGGTACGCCTGCTGCCCATCGGCGAGGGCCGCGACGAACTGGTGGCGTCCAAACGCCGGACCCGGGAGATGATCGCGAACCTCGCGGCGGAGCTGAGGTGACGGGCGCGGACCGTACGCCGCCTCAGCGCGCCCCTCAATCGACCCCCGGCCCCCTCGCAGGCCTGCGCATCCTCGAGGTCGGTCACATCCTCGCCGGCCCGTTCGCCACCATGCTTCTCGCGGACCTCGGCGCCGAGGTCACCAAGGTCGAGCCGCCCGGCGGGGACCTCTCGCGGCAGGTCGGCGACGCCTACTTCGCCAGCATCAACCGCGGCAAGCGCAGCATCCGCCTCGACCTCACCACGGACCAAGGGCAGGAACGCCTGGGCGAGTTGGCGGCCGACGCACACGCCCTGCTGGTCAACCTCAAGCCGTCGGTCATCCGGCGGCTGGGGCTGACGTACGACAGTCTGCGTCGGCACAACGAGCGGATCGTCTGCGTGGCCGTGACCGGATACGGCCTGGACGCCGGTGACGACCCGGCCTTCGACTACGTCATCCAGGCCGCCACCGGCGTCGCCGCCCTCACCGGCGACCCCGACGGTCCGCCGACCCTGCCCGGGTACTCCTCGGTCGACAACTCCGCCGCCCTGACCGCCGCGTTGGGCCTGCTCGCGCAGATCGTGTCCGGGCGCGGCGGGCAGGTCGACGTGGCGCTGCGGGACGTGATGCTGTCCCAGCTCAACTACCGGGCGTCCGCCTACCTCAACGACGGGGTCGAGCCGCGCCGACTGCCCTTCGGCGCGCACTCCTACTACGTGCCGGCCCAGCTCTTCCCCACGGCGGCAGGGCACTTGGCGCTGTTCATCACGCACGACGGCTTCTGGAAGACCTTCGCCGCGGAGGCCGGAGTCCAGGGTTTCCCGACGATGGCCGAGCGGGCGGAGCGACGGGACGAGGTCCTCGACGCCGTCACACGGGCGCTGAGCACCGACACCGCCAAGGGCTGGGAGACACGGCTGCGGCCGCTCGGCATTCCGGCGGCGGCCGTCCGCACGCTCCCCGAGGCCCTGGAGGCGACACCCGAGGTGATCGTGCGGGCCGGTGACTTCAGGCTGGTCCGCAGTCCCATCAGGATCGCCGGATACGAGCCCGTCTACGGCCCGCCGCCCGAGCTGGGCTCACTCGTAGTGGACGGTGACTGATCCCTCGTCGGGCACGCCCTGGCAGGTGAGGACATAGCCCTCGGCCACCTCGTCCTCGGTCAGGGCGTCGTTCACGCGCATGGTGGCGCTGCCCTCGGTGATCCTGGCCATGCAGGTGGCGCAGTTGCCCGCCTCGCAGGAGAAGGGCGGGGTGAGGCCGGCCCGGCGGGCGCTCTGGAGGAGCGTCTCGTTCGGGTGCTTGGGGACGGTGGCGCGCTTGTGGCCGAGGACGACGGTGACGGTCCCGCTGTCCACCGGCTGTGCCACGGGCGGCGGCTTGGGCGCCGCGCCGAACCGCTCGCTGAAGACCCGGCCCGGCCCCGGCAGCACGGTCTCCACCAGCTCCATGAAGGGCTCGGGCCCGCACACGTACGCGTCCGCGTTACCGTCCGCAGCGACGAACTCCCGTATCGCGTCCGCGTCGAGAAGTCCCCGCTCGGCGTCGAGATGCCGTACGACGCTCAGCCGGCCCGGGAACTCCGCGGCCAGCTCCGTCAGCGCCACGTCGAAGATCGCCGACGCCCGGTCCCGGTCGGCGCACAGCAGCCGCACCGGGCGGCAGGTCGCGGCGAGCGCGCTCTTGGCGAGGGAGAGGATCGGGGTGATCCCGCTGCCGCCGCTGAAGCCGAGCAGCGGTGTCTCGGCGGGGCGCAGACAGAACAGGCCCCGCGGCTGGGTGAGTTCGACCTCGTCGCCCTCGCCGACATGGTCGTGCAGCCAGTTGGAGACCTTGCCGCCGGGGACGCGCTTGACCGTTGTCATCAGCTCGGCGTCCGTCTCCGGGGCGCTCGACATCGAGTAGGAGCGCAGCAGGTCCTTGCCGTCGACCCGGACCCGGAAGACACAGAACTGCCCTGCCTGGTAGGCGAACGGGCCGTCGTGCGGGTCGAGGACGAAGGTCCGGGCGTCGGGGGTCTCCTGGACGATCTTGACGACGGTCGCGCGCCGGAACAGGGCGGGGCTCGCCATGGACGACCCTCCTCGGGCTCTGGTATCAAGGTTCTATCGATACGAGAATACTATTCTCATCGAGCAGATGGGACCCTCTCCATGGCGGGGATGAGACGGGCGGGATGAGAGATGAGCGAACGGACCGCGCTGGTCTTCGAGGATCGGGAGTACACCCTGGCCGAACTGGAGGGCCTCGCGGACGGGCTGGCCGGCGAGTTGGAGCGGCGCGGCGTGCGGTGGGGGGAGCGGGTCGCGCTCATGTCCTCCAACCGGCCCGAGTTCGTGGTCGCGGTGCGGGCCGTGTGGCGGCTCGGCGCGGCGGTCGTGCTCCTCAGTCCGGCCTGGAAGCGGGGCGAGGTCGAACACGCCCTGGAGATCACCGGGGCGACGCATGCCGTCGGTGACCATCCCGTGCTGGCGGAACTGATGCCGATGCGGCACCTGGACGAACCGATCCCGCCCGGGTCGGGCCCCTTCGCCCAGCCTCCCGAACAGGCCGACGCCGTCCTGGTGTTCAGCTCCGGCACGACCGGGATGCCCAAGGCCGTACGGCACACCCACGCGTCCCTCGCCGCGGCCGTACGCCACTGGCGGGACGCCCTTGGGCTGACGTCACGGGACCGCATCCAGATCTCCACACCCCCCTCGCACATCCTCGGCCTGCTCAACATCGTCACCGCACTGGAGGCCGGCGCCCGGCTGCGGCTGCACCGCCGCTTCGACCTCGACCGGCTGCTCCAGCACATCGAACTCGACCGCATCACGGTCGAGATGGCGGTCGCCCCGATCGCGCTCGCCATCGCCTCGCACCCGAAACTGGAGTCCTACGACCTGTCCTCGCTCCGCTACATCATGTGGGGCGCCACCCCGGTCACCCCGAGCGTCGCCGAGACCGTCACCCGGCGCACCGGGGTCGGCTGGGTGCCCGCCTACGGGGCCAGCGAACTGCCCGTCATCGCCTGCAACCCGCTCGACGGGGCGCGCCTGGACACCCCGGGACGGCCCGTGCCGGGGGTGAGCGCGCGGGTGGTCTCCCTGGAGACCGGGACACCGGTCGGGCCGGGGGAGACCGGCGAGATCGAGGTCCGCTCCGACTCCCTGATGGCCGGCTATCTCCCCGCCGATGCGACGGCGGAAGCCCTGCACGACGGCTGGTACCGGACCGGGGACGTCGGCAGTCTCGACGCCGACGGCTGGCTGCACCTGACCGACCGCTCCAAGGAGATGATCAAAGTGCGGGCGTTCCAGGTCGCGCCCGCAGAGGTCGAGGCCGTGCTGCACGGCCATCCCGCCGTCGCCGACTGCGCGGTGTTCGGCGTCCCCGACCCGGCCGACGGGGAGGCGATCGTCGCGGCCGTACGGACGACCCGCCCGGTGACGGCGGCCGAGCTCATCGAACTCGTCGGCGCGCGGCTCGCCTCCTACAAACGGCCGAGTCATGTGGAGTTCGTGCCCGAGATCCCCCGCCTGCCGTCCGGCAAGGTCCTGCGCCGGGTCCTCAAGGAGCGACATGGATGTACGTCTGACACCTGAACAACGTCAACTGCGCGCCGCCGCAGCCCGGTTGGCCGCCGACCTCGGTCCCGGCTCCGTCCTCGACCTGGACGACGGCGACCGGCTCGCCCGGCTGGAGAAGGCCGTGGAGGCGACCGGCTGGCGGACCCTGCGCTCGGACGGGGCGTCGGGAGTCGAAGTCGCCCTGGTCGTCGAGGAGTTCGGGCGAGGCCTGGTCGACGTACCGCTCCTGGGCCCCGTACTCGCCGACGACCTGGCCCCGGGGATCTCGTCGGCCACCGTCGTCGTGGACGGCGTGGCCCGGGATGCGCGGGGCCTGCGCAGTGGCGTCCTCGTCGAAGGCGAGCGCGTGCTGGCCGCCGACCTCGGCCCCGCGGTCCCGGGCGCCGACCTGACCCGCCACAACGCCTCCCTCACCGGCCCACCGGAACCGATCGGCACCCTGACGGCCGAAACCGCCGCCCGCCGACGGGCGTTGGCCCTCGTGGCCACCACCGCCGACCTGGTCGGCACGGCCCGCGGCGCGCACACGCTCGCCGTCGACCACGCCAAGCTGCGTGAGCAGTACGGCAAACCGATCGGCGCCCACCAGGCCGTGGCCCATCTGCTCGCCGAGGGACTGGCGTTGATCGAGGGCTCGGTGAGCGTGCTGCGGCACGCGGCGTGGGCGGTCGACGAGGTCACCCCCGAAGAGGCGATCAGGGCGGCCCGGATCGCCAAGCTCTACTGCGCCCGCGCCGCCCGCACCGTCTGCGAGACGGCCATCCAGGTGCACGGCGGCATCGGCAACACCTGGGAGTGCCTCGCCCACCTCCATCTGCGCCGCGCCCTGGCGTCCACCGAGCTGTTCCCCGTACGCCTGGAGGAGATCGACCGTGGACTTTCGTGACTCCCCTCAGGAGGCCGCCTTCCGGGAACGGCTGCGCGCCTGGCTGACCGAACGGGCCGGGGAGTTCCCGACCTCGGGCGACGCCTACTGGGCGCGCCAGGGGGAATGGCACCGGGCGCTCCACGGGGCCGGCTTCTTCGGACTGTCCTGGCCCAAGGTGTACGGCGGTCAGGAACTGCCGCCCGTCTACGACGTCATCCTGGACGAGGAACTGGCCCGCGCCGGCACCCCGGCCCGCCCCAGCCTCGGCTATCTCGTACAGGGCCTGGGCCGGCACGGCGGCGAGGAGCTGCGCCGCCGCTTCCTGCCCGGCATGATCGACGGCACCGAACGCTGGTGCCAGGGCTTCAGCGAACCCGGCGCCGGATCCGACCTGGCCTCCCTGACCACCACCGCCACCCGCGACGGTGACCACTACGTCGTGCACGGCCACAAGATCTGGACCAGCTACTCCGACGTCGCCGACTGGTGCCTGCTCCTCACGCGCACCGACCCGGACGTCCCCCGGCACAAGGGCCTCTCGGCGTTCGTGATCGCCATGGACCAACCCGGCATCGAGCAGCGCCCGTTGAGGATGATGAGCGGGGTGACCAAGGAGTTCGGCCAGGTCCTCTTCGACGGCGCGACCGTGCCCGCGGACCAGATGGTCGGCGCGCCCGGCGAGGGCTGGGCGCTCGCCATGACGGTCGTGGGGCACGAACGGGAGCCCGCGACGCTGGGCTTCTCGGCCCGGTACGGCAAGCTCGTGCGGGAACTCGCCGCCCGCACCCGGGGCACCGCGCCACCGGAGCTGGCCTGGGCCGTCGTGGAGACGGAGATGCTGCGCCTGCATGTACGGCGCCGGCTGTCCGAGCAGCTGGACGGGGTCTCGCACGGTCCGGAGGGCTCGCTGGACAAGCTGCTCATGACCTGGACGGAACAGACGGTCGGCCACGCGGCCCTCGCGGTCGGCGGCACCGGGGACCCGGAGCTGCTGAGCGCCTACCTCTACAGCCGGGCGCAGAGCGTCATGGGCGGCACCTCGCAGATCCAGAAGAACATCATCGCCTCGCGCATCCTCGGACTGGGAGCCTGACGTGACGGAGAACCTGTACGGCATGCCGGAGGAGATCCAGGTCCGGGCGGACGGCCCGCTCCGGGTCATCACCCTGAACAGGCCCGACGCCCTCAACGCCGTCAACGACCCGCTCCACACCGGTCTGGCCCGGCTGTGGCCCCGCCTGGGCGAGGACCGTGACGTCCGCGCGGCCGTGCTCACCGGCGCGGGCAAGGCGTTCTCGGCGGGCGGTGACTTCGCCTACCTCGACGAGATCCGGCAGGACGCGGACCTGCGCGCCCGCACCATCGCGCACGGCCGGGACATCGTCCTCGGCATGGTCCGCTGCCGGGTCCCCGTCGTCGCGGCCGTCAACGGGCCCGCCGTGGGCCTGGGATGCAGCCTCGTCGCCCTCAGCGACACCGTCTACATCGCCGAGTCCGCCTATCTGTCCGACCCGCACGTCCAGGTCGGCCTCGTCGCCGCCGACGGCGGCCCCCTCACCTGGCCCCTGCACACCAGCCTGCTCCTCGCCAAGGAGTACGCCCTGACCGGCGCCCGTATCCCTGCCGAGAGGGCCGTGGCCATGGGCCTCGCGAACCATGTGGTGGCCGACCCTCTGGCCGAGGCCATGGCCTGTGCGAAACGGATCGCGGGACTGCCCAGGCAGGCCGTCGAGAGCACCAAACGGCTTCTCAACCTGCACCTGGAACGAGCGGTCGTCGCGACCCTCGACTTCGCGACGAACGCCGAGGAACAGTCCTTCCGGACGGAGGACTTCCGGGCCACCCTCGCGCGCCTCACGAGCGGAACGGACTGAGGAGGCACTTGACGAGGTGTCGTAGAACGACTGCGGCGTCCCCGCCCTTGCGCTCACGGCCGTTACTCGCTGTAATTCAATCCGGACCGGGGTGACGGACAGTCAAGGGGGGCCCATGTCCTATGTGGGGGAGTTACCGCTGCCCGACGGCAGCGTGCTGCTGGTCGAGGTGCAGGGAGACGCGGCACCGGGCGTCGACCGGGTGGGGAGATGGACCGACGGGGCACGTCAGGGCGCCCAGTCGCTGGAACAGGCACTGTCGCGGGTGCGTCCGGCGCTCCAGTCGGTCGTCGACACCCTCACGGGGCTGGCGGTCGCCCCGGAGACCGTGACCGTCCAGTTCGGGATCAAGGTCGTGGCGGAGGCGGGGGTGGTCGTGGCCCGGGCGGCCACCGAGGCCAGCTTCACCGTGACGGCGACCTGGGGCAACCCGGGTGACGAGGGCCCGGCCGAGCCGTCATGACCAGCGCCGCCGACCGTCTGGCACCGGCGGTCGCCAGAGTGCTGGCGCCGGACGGCAGCGTGGTCGGAGCCGGCTTCCTCATCGCGCCCGACACCGTGTGCACCTGCGCCCATGTGGTGGTCCACGCTCTCGGCCCGGAGCGGACCGACGAGGTTACGGACGGCGTGGTCGTCCTCGACTTCCCGCTGCTGCGGGACACACCCGAGGCGCGGCGCACCTACCGGGCACGGATCGCCACCTGGGAACCCGTCGTCGAGGACGGCGGCGGTGACATCGCCCTGCTGCGCCTGCCGGAAGAACTCCCGCCGGTCATCCGTCCGGTCCCGCTGGTCAGCGGCACCGAGATGTGGGGCCACCGCTTCCGGGCACTCGGCTTCCCGGCCGGCAGCGAGCACGGCCAGTGGGCGCAGGGCCGGGTGCGCGACCGCGTCGGCGCGGGGTGGATCGCCCTGTCGGAGGAGTTCGACCGGCTGCGCCGCATCTCGCCCGGCTTCAGCGGAAGTCCCGTCTGGGACGAGGAACTCGGCGGCGTGATCGGCATGGTGGTGGCCACCGCGCGCGGCGAACGCGAGGACACCGCCTACCTCGTGCCGTCCGCGGCACTGGTCGAACTTCAGCCCGGCCTGCGGCGCTGTCCCTACCGCGGCCTGGAGCCGTTCCGGGAGGAGGACGCCGAGTTCTTCTACGGCAGGGAGGCCGATGTCCGCCGGGTGACCGACGCCGTGCTGCGTCACCCGGTGGTCACGGTGGTCGGCGCCTCGGGCAGCGGCAAGTCCTCCCTCGTCCGCGCCGGCGTCCTGCCCGAACTGCGCTCCCGTGGTTACTCGGTGACCGCGTTCCGGCCCATCCGAGGCGCCCGTCCGGTCCGCGCCCTGGCCAAGGCCCTGGAGGTCGAACCCGCCACGGTGGAAGAGGGCCTGACCGAGACCGCCGCCCTGCTGACCGACGAACTCCTCGAGCGCAGCGGCGAACGCGGACACGTGCTGTTCCTCGACCAGTTCGAGGAAGTGGCCGCCACCGAACCCGACGAGGCGCGCCGACTGCTGGCCCTGGCCGTGGCGATGACCCGGGCCGTCCGCCCCACCTCGGGACGCATCCTGCGGGTCGTCGCCACGCTCCGGCACGGCTCGCTCGACGGCCTCGTCGAACCCGGTATGGCCGGACTGCTGAGCGAGGGCACCCAGATCATCGCCCCGCTCGACCGCCCCGCCCTGCTCAGGGCCATCACCGGCTCGGCCGGCCGCGTCCCGGGACTGGCCTTCGAACCGGGGCTGCCCGAGCGGATCGTGGACGACGCGCAGGCCGAGCCGGGGTGTCTGCCCCTCGTGCAGTTCGCCCTGACCCGGCTGTGGGAGCAGCGCCGGCACACCCTCCTCACCCATGCCGCGTACGAATCCCTCGGCAAGGTGGGCGGCGCGCTCACGGCGTACGCCGAACGGTCGGTCGCACCCGCCATGGCCGACCTCGGCGAGGACACCCTGCGGCGGCTGCTCGCCCAGCTGGCCCGGCCCGACGAGAAGGCGGACTTCGTCCGCATCCCCGCCCGCCTCGACGGCCTCGATCCCCAACTCCAGCACGCGGCCCACGCCTTGAGCCTCACCCGCCTGGTGATTCTCAACCACACCGCCGAAGGCGAGGAGATCGTCGACCTCGCCCATGAGTCCCTGATCCGGCAGTGGCCACGCGCCCACGCCTGGCTGGAGGAGACCCGGGACTTCCGCGCTTGGCAGGAACAGGTACGCGCCGCCACCGCCGTATGGCAGCAGAACGACCGCGACCCCGGGGCGCTGATGCGCGGCGCCGTACTGGAGCGGGCGCTGGAGTGGCGGACCCGGCGGGCTCCGGACATCGGGAAGGAGGTGCTGGGCTACATCGAGCAGAGCGACCGGCGACGTCGGCGTGGGGTGCGAGTGCTCCGGGTGACCACGGCATGCATCGCGCTGCTGGGGCTGGCGGCAGGGTCGCTCGCGGTCTACTCGTTCCAGAAGGCGGCCCAGCAGCGAGCGGCCAACGACCGGATCGCGTCCCAGGTGCTGGCGGCCGAGGCGGACACCCGGCTGGGATCGTCGCCCTCGCAGTCGATCGCGCTGGCGCTGGAGGCGTGGCGGCGGTCGCCTACGGCGCAGGCTCGGGCGGCGCTGTTCAGCGAATATCTCGCGCTGGCCGGTACGACCGTGGTCGAGGACGGGATCGTCGACAGCGGCGACGCCCATTCCGCGGCCTCGGCTGACGGCCATGTGATGGCCCTGGTGAAGCCGCAGGGCGAGCGGATGACCGCGTCGGTCGTCACCGCGCTCGACTCGGGTGCCATACAGGTCCAACGGCTTGCCGGGGTGCCGCAGAACGCCGACTCGGTGGACGTGAGCGACTCGGGCACGCGTGTGGCCGTGGCGGGACCGGACGGGGAGTTCGCGCTCTTCGAGTCGGCGGAACACGGATGGACCCGCGTGGCGGCCGGGACTTGGGCACCCCCGGACAGGGCCGACGGCCTGACGACCGTACGCCTCGACCTGTCACCGGACAGCGGCCGTCTGCTGCACCTCGTGGGCGACGAGAACGAGGCGTGCGGCACGGCCAAAGGCTGGCGTTCGGTCTGGACGACCGGGCGTGCCGCCCGGCGGGTCGACGGTGTGGTGGGTCGTCCCCCGGGCAGCCGCTGCGTGACGGACGCGGCGCTGCTGACGGACGACGGCGACCTGGGACTCGTATGGAGCGGCCCCGGACGGAACCGGGCATCGGCGGGAGTCGAGGCACACTCCTCCGATCCGCCTCGCTGGTCGTTGCCGGACGTCGCGGCGGCGCGCTTCGCACCGGGCGGGAGAGGGCTGGCCGAGGAGAACGAGAACTCCACGGTGATCGCCGCGTACGTTCTGGACAAGGCCGGACGATTGTCAGCACCCCAGGCGACCGCGTCCGAGATCGAGGAATTCTCTTCCTACGACTGGGTCTTCGATCTCTCCGGGCGCTTTCTGCTGGGCGACCAGTTCGGGACGGGGGCGATTGTCTTCGACCCACGGACAGGAAAGGCGCACCAGGTTCATTACTCGACGGATTCGGGAAGTTTCACGAGCGGCCCCATGGCCTATGCGGTGACGCGTCGCGGGAAAGCCCCATGGGTGTACTGGCAGCTCGGGGACGATCTGGTGAGATCCGCGACCGAAACCGTGACAGTGGTTCCCGGGACTACGCCACTTGACTACGAGGACAGCCCCTTGGCGCTGACCGAGGAGCACGCCGTCTACGCGAAGGTGACAGAAGACAGCGTGGTCTTCACGGTGGCCTCCAGGCGGACCGGGGGCCGGGGCACCCCGGTGACGGACTCGTCGTCCTCGGAGGGGTGGAGGGGTGGCGGGCCGATGACCACCGACGCCTCGTACTACGGTCTCTGGGGCGAGGAGGGGTTTCACTACTTCAGCCTCGTGGATCCTTCCGCCCGGATACTGAGGATGCCGCGTGGAGATCAAGGACAGACGGTCCTCTCGGCCGCGCCTCTCAGCGACTCCGAGGCCGTGCTGCTCACCGAGAGCGGACTGAGTCGCTTCTCTCTCACCGGTCGCCCCGCACCGCCGGAAACCATTCCGGGCGGTCCGTGTGCCGTTCTGGAAGAGAACGTGAGCGCCCGCGAGACCTGTCTGCGGCTGGTGGCGCGTCCCGATCACCCAGGCCAGGTGGCGGTGCTCTTCGAGGACGGACGCATAGAGCTGTGGCGGTTGAACGGGGGGCCGGTGAGCCGGCTGGGAGCCATCGACGCGGGTGTGGACACCGGCGTCAGTTCGATGGAGGACCCGTTCGGTCCCATGGCGTTCCTGGAGCACGGCAACGAGATGCTGGTGTCGTCCCTCGGATGGACGTCCCTGTGGAGGTTCGGCCGTGACGAACCCGACTGGTCCGTTTCCGCGCCGGGCGCCGACATGACAGGCGCCTTCCTGAACTCCGGCGTGTTCTACGTGAGTTCGGCCGACTCGGATGTCCTGCGCCCTCTGAGGGTGAGCGACGACTCCTCGACCAGGATCGTGCCGGTCGTATACCCGGGAACAGTCCACTTCCGCGGACAGACCATGGAGTACATGGCCGGCTATGAGACCTTGAAGATCCCGCTGGACGGTCAACAACTCCAAAAGGCCCTCTGCGCCACGCTCGACAACCAATACGATCCCGACGAACTAAACAGCATTCTCCAGGGCCTCGGAGTCGACGCGGCCGGCCGCTTCTGTCCCTGAGGGCGGCGCATTACTTCGGAGGGAATCTCAACGCCCCGTCGAGCCGGACGACTTCGCCGTTGAGGTAGTCGTTCTCGCAGATGTGCTGGACCAGGGACGCGAACTCGGGGGAGCGCCCCATGCGCCGGGGGTGGGGCACCCGCGGCCCCCAGTACGCCTCCAGTTGGTCACCGGCCTTGCCGTAGGCGGGGGTCAGGAAGGTGCCGGGGGCGATCGTGACGACGCGAATGCCGAGGGGGGACAGGTCGCGGGCGGCGACCAGGGTCATGGCGGCGACCCCGCCCTTGGCGGCGGCGTAGGGGAGCTGGCCGATCTGACCCTCGTACGCGGCGATCGACGCGGTGTTGACGACGACTCCGCGGGCGCCGTCCTCGTTCACGGGCTCGTGCCGGGCCATGGCGGCGGCGGTCAGGCGCAGCACGTTGAAGACGCCGGTCAGATAGATGTCGATGGTCTGCCGGAACCCGGCCAGGTCCAGGGGCTCGCCGTCCCGCCCGATCAGCCGGCCGCCGCTCGCGGGTCCGCCGTGGGTGTCCACCGAGATCCGCAGCGGTCCGAGCGCCTCCGCCGCCCCGACGGCCGCGCGCACATCGTCCTCGCTGGTGGCGTCGGTGCGCACATAGCGGACGCCCAACTCCTCCTCCAGGGCCTTGCCCTTGTCGTCCGCGAGGTCCGCGACGACGACCGCCGCACCCGCCGCGTGGAGCCGGCGCACCGTCGCCTCGCCCAGACCTCCCGCTCCGCCGACCACGACCGCGGACGACCCCGCTATCTGCATGACAGCTCCCTTGCGAGTCATGTTCTAGTTTTGCGAGAGTAGCATTCTCATCCGTTGGTGTGACCGAGTTGGAGGCCGTCCATGCCCGAGGCAGTCATCGTGTCCGCCCTGCGCACCCCCGTCGGCACCGCGGTCAAGGGCACCCTGCGCGACACCACCGCGTTCGACCTGGCCCATCACATCGTCGGAGCCGCGGCGAAGGGGCTCGACCCGGACCGCGTCGACGACGTGATCCTCGGCGAGGGCCTCTACGGCGGCGGGGTCGTCGCCCGCCATGCCGCGCTGACCGCGGGGTTCACCTCGGTCCCCGGCGCGGCCTGCAACCGGCACTGCGCGGCGGGTCTGGAGGCCGTGGCGGGCGCGGCCGGGAGTGTGCGGGCGGGGATGGACGGGCTGGTTGTCGCCGGAGGGGTCAACTCGGCTTCCACGGCGCCGAAGTCGCGCTTTCGGGTCGACGGGGAGTGGGCCGATCCGTGGATGCCGCCCACCCACCCCGACCGGCCGGACGCGCCCAACGCCGACATGTCGATCTGCATCGGATGGAACGTGGCCCAGCGGGCCGGCGTCTCCCGTGCGGAGATGGACGCGTGGGCGCTGCGCTCGCACCGGAATGCCGTACGCGCCATCGACGAGGGCCGGTTCGACGCCGAGATCGTGCCCATCGAGACCCCGCACGGGCTCTTCTCGGTCGACGAACACCCGCGCAGGGACACCTCGTTGGAGAAGCTCGCCGGGCTGAAGCCGCTGCATCCGGAGATCGAGGGCTTCAGCATCACCGCCGGCAACGCCTGCGGCGGCAATGACGGGGCCGCCGCCCTGGTGGTCGCGAGCGAGGCGGTCGCGGCCGGTGAGGGGCTGCCCGCCCTGGCGACCGTACGGTCCTGGGCGTCCGTCGGCGTCGACCCCGCCGAGACCGGCCTCTCCCCGGTGAAGGCGATCCCCAAGGCGCTGGCCCGCGCGGGCCTCACCACCTCCGACGTCGACCTCTTCGAGATCAACGAGGCCTTCGCCTCGGTGACCGTCGCCGCCGTCCGCCTCCTCGACCTCGACCCGGAGACGGTCAACGTCAACGGCAGCGGCTGCTCGCTGGGCCACCCCGTCGCCGCCACCGGCGCCCGCATGCTGGTCACCCTCGTCCATGAACTGCGGCGGCGCGGCGGCGGGATCGGCGTGGCGTCGATGTGCGCGGGCGGCGGGATGGGTTCCGCGATGGTCGTTGAGGTCAGCTGAGCGTTGCTGTGATCTGCGGCAGGTCCAGCGTCGTACGGATCCCGGGCTCCGCCGCGCACACGAACGGCACCGCGTTCACCGCCCGGTTGGCCGTGTACGACGGCGACACCTCCGCCATCCGGTCCAGCGGTACGGGCAGCCGGATGCCGACGTCGAGCGGCGCGTCGCCCTCGACCGTGACGTGCCAGCCGGTGGCGTGCAGATCCCAGGCCGGTTCGAGGTCGGTCGTGCAGTACCAGGTGGCGCGGAACCGCAGCAGCGGACGGCCCGCGTGGATCCCGGACACGGTCAGACGCTGCGCGGCCACCGTCCCCGCCGCCAACTCACCTGCGGCAATACGGACCCGTCCCCGTGCGGTCGCCAACTCCCCGCTCTCCTCAAGGGAGTCCAGCGGCAGCGACAGCGCGTCGGCGACCAGCCGCAGCGACGGACCGAAGCTCGTGCGCGCCCGGGAGAGCCGCTCCTCGGCGAACTCGGCGGGCTCGACACCGAACCCCATCACCCCGAACAGCAGCTCTGGTGAAGGGCGTTGCGACAGATCGGCGTACTCGTCGATCGTCACCCCTTCGACCCGCCGCGCGATCGACGTCAGCACGAGCGGCACCGCCTCGGTGATGAACCCGGGGCTGCTGCCCGTGCTGTGGATCGAGGTACCGCCCCGCTCACAGGCGGCCTCCACCCGCTTGCGCACGACGGGATCCATGCTCCCCGGATGATGGAACTCCCCGCGCGTGGTGACGATGTTCGCCCCCGACTCCAGCAGCCGGCACACGTCGTCCAGGTCGCACACGAGCGGCATGTACAGCACGCAGTCCGCCCCGAGTCCCACGATGTGCCCGACGTCCCGCGTGGCGGTCACCCCGGTCGCCGTGAGCCCGCACAACTCGCCCGCGTCCAGGCCCGCTTTACCGGCCGAGTGGACGTACAGCCCGGCCAGCGACAGGTCAGGGTGCTCGACGACGGCCCGCAGCGAGCGGGCGCCGATGGTTCCGGTGGCCCACTGGACGACCCGGTAGGGACTCACAGCGCCTCCCGGGCCAGACGCAACAGGGCCTCCTGGGCGTAGGAGGCGACCAGCGAGCCGTCCCGCGTGAGCACATCGCCCCGGCCGAAGCAGCGGCCGTGGGCGAGGACCGGACTGTGCTGGCGCAGCAGCAGCCAGTCGTCGGCGCGGAAGGGGCGGTGGAACCACACCGTGTGCGAGGTGACGGCCGACGTGAACGCCTTCTGCGCGTCGCGTTGACCGATGTCGTCGAGCGGGCGCAGGGCCGTCCCGATGAGGGTGAGATCGGTGGCGTACGCCGTGAGGGCCGGTGTCAGGTCCGGATCGGCCGTCGGCATGCGCATCCAGAGGGCGAACTCCGGCGGGCCGATCTCGGCGGAGTCCAGGTCGGCCGCGGCGCGCGTCTCCCAGGGGAGGAGGCGCAGGTCGATCCGGTGCTCGGGTCCGAGGACGGCCGGTACCGGTTCCGAGATCTGGTGGCTCGGCCCGTCCTCGGCGGAGTGCAGGGAGACGGAGGCGGTGGCGACCACGTCGTGCTTCTGCCGGGCCACGACCGTCAGGGTGGCGAAGGTGCCGCCCTCGTGATGGCGTACCACCTCGTAGCGGACGGGATCCTCGGGCCGTCCCGCCCTCGGGAACAGGACGTGGAGCGACTTGACGTCCTTGTCCGGGCAGCTGAGCCGTGCCGCCCGGACGGACTGGGCCAGCAACTGCCCGCCGAACAGCCGGTGGTAGCCGAGTCGCTGGTTCTGGGCCCCGTAGTCCGTACCGTCCGGGGCCGGGCGAAGGTCGAGGCAGGAGAGCAGGTCGTCCCAGAGTTCACTCGTGGCAATGGGCATGCCTGCGAGAGTAAGCGATATTTTCCTCTGTGAGAATGTGCTTCTCGAGCGTCAGCTGAGCGTGAAGCCCTTCGCGCAGAAGTCCCAGATCTCGTCGGCGGTGATCGGGTGGGCACCCGCCTGGCCGCTGGACTGCGCGTTGAACATGACGGTCTGCATGGTGAGCGCCGCCACCCGGCGCGGTTTGAAGCCCTCGCGCAGCAGACCGGCCTCCTCGAGGTCCGTCATCAGCTCGGTGAGCAGGGCGAGGAGCGGAGCGTTCGCGACCCGCATCTCGTTGGGGTGCGAGACCAGCAGGCGCAGGGCGAAGTCCGTGAACAGCGGGCGCTTGGCGGCAGGGTCCGGGCAGGAGTTCTCGAACAGGGTCTGCACGGCGACCTTGAGGCGGTCCAGCGGGTTCGACTGCTCCGCCGCGGCGGTGCGCAGTTGCTCCGCCGACTTGCTCATGGCGTCCTCGAACAGGGCGAGCAGCAGCTCGTGCTTGCCGTCGAAGTGCTGGTAGAAGCTGCGCAGCGACTGCTTGGAGCGGTCGACGACCTCCTGCACGGTGAAGTCGGTGGTGCCCTTCTCCGCCATGATCGACTGGGCCGCGTCGAGGAACCGCTCCACCCGCTGCTCGGCCCGGCGCTTCGCCGCCTGGGTGGAACGCTCGACCGCGCGCTGCTTCCAGGCCGGTTCTTCGGTGGGGGTGCTCAAGGGCTGGTCCGCCTTCTGTGCCATGGGGAGAACTTTACTGCAGTGTAGCGACAACACCCCTGCGGCCAGCTTGGACACCTCCTCTCTGTATGGCGAGACTCTTAATTTCCCTGAGCGAGAATGTTATTCTCGCCGCGACATCGCGATGTGCCGGGACACGGGCAGGGGAGGCCCCCATGCTGATGGAGTTCGACGCCGAGCAGCGGCTGTGGCAGGACACCGTGCACAAGGCCGTACTGAAGGAGTGCCCACCGGCCCTGATCCGCCGTATCGCCGACGAGGGCGCCGACCCGGAACCGCTGTGGCGGGTCTACGCCGAGCTCGGATGGACCGAACTGACCGACCCCGCGGACGCCGTCGAGCTGGCGATCGTCCTGGAGGAACTGGGCCGCGCCACCGACCCGACCCCCTACCTCGCGACGATGACCCAGTTCGCCCCGCTCGCGCCGGACCTCGCCGAACCGGGACGGCCGGGCACCGCCGTGTACGGCGGCGTCACCGCCCGCGCGGAGAGGGGCGACTGGGTGCTGGCGGGCGTCGGACGGCACGTCCTGGACGGCGACCGGGCCGAACAGCTGGCCGTGGTGACCGCGGCAGGCGTCTTCGTCGTCCCCGCCACCGCCGTGACCACCGTACGGTCCACCGTCTTCGACCCCGTCCTGCACATCGCCGACGTCCTGTTCGACCACGTACGCGTGCCCGCCCGCAGCCGAAGCGCCGCCGACCCCGAACGCGCCCGCCACCACGCCGTGACCGGCATGGCCCTGACCATGGTCGGCGCCTGCCGGCGCGCCCTCGACCTGGTTCTCGACCACGCCCGCACCCGGCACCAGTTCGGCGCCCCCATCGGCTCCTTCCAGGCCGTCCAGCACAAGGCGGCCGACATGCACGTGGCCGTCGAACGGGCCCGCGCCCTCGGCTACTTCGCGGCACTGACCATCGCCGAGGACGACCCCCGGCGGCGGCTGGCCTCTGCCATGGCCAAGGCCGCGGCGGGCGAGTGCCAGGCCCTGGTGTTCCGCAACGCCGTGCAGCTGTTCGGGGCGATGGGCCACACCTGGGAGAACGACCTCCAGTTCGCGATCAAGCGGGCCAAGGCGGGCGAGCTGCTGCTGGGCGGCGCCGCCAAGCACCGGGCGCTGATAGCCGAGGAGTGCCATGCGACTGACCTTTGACACCGACGTCGAGGCCTTCCGCGCCGAGTTCGCGGCGTTCCTGGAGGCCCACCTCCCCACCGAGGCGGAGGCCGGCGAGCGGTCCCGTTCCACGGGGCACCTCCCCGACTGGGCCCGGCGCTGGCAGTGCCTCCAGTTCGACGAGGGCTGGCTGCTGCCGGGCAACCCGCCGGAGCACGGGGGCCGCAACGCCACGGTCATCCAGCAGTACGTGCACATGGAGGAGCTGTCCCGGCGCCGCATCTTCCACAGCTTCAACCCGCAGGGCGTCGGCATCATCGCCGCCTCCCTGCTCACCTTCGGCACCGAGGAGCAGAAACGGCGCTGGGCCGTGCCCATCCTGCGCGCCGAGCTCACCGCCGCCCTCGGCATGAGCGAACCCGGCGCCGGCTCCGACCTCGCCTCGCTGCGCACCCGCGCCGAACCGAAGGGCGACCACTTCCTGGTCAACGGCCAGAAGGTGTGGACCTCCGGCGCCCATGACGCCGACGTCCTGCTCACCTTCGTCCGCACCGACCCGGACGCCCCCAAGCACAAGGGCATCAGCGTCCTGCTGATCCCCACCGACAGCCCCGGCCTGACCCGCCGCCCCTTCGCCTCGTACACCAACCCGGAGGACAAGGACTTCAACGAGGTCTTCTTCGAGGACGTCCGGGTACCGATGGAGAACCTCGTAGGGCCGTTGAACGAGGGCTGGCGGGTGGCCAACGGCTCGCTCGGCCACGAGCGCACCCTGATGTGGGTGAGCGAGGCCGAACGGCTCGGCGACGTCATGCGCGACTTCCGCCCCTCGGGCGCGCTGGAGAAGGACTGGTACGCCACCCTCGTCATAGACCTCCAGGCCCTGCGCCTGCTGGGCTCGGCCGCCCTGTCCCGCGCCGCCCGCGGCGAACAGGACGTACCGGCCCTGTCCGTACTGAAGGTCTTCGGCTCGGAGGCCTCGCAACGCGCCCTGGAGAAGGTCCTGGAGGCAGCCGGCCCCGACGGGCTGATCCACCCGGCGACCACGGCACCGGCGTACCACATGACCTACGACGACAACTTCGCAAGCTGGTTCCACCGCTACGCCCGCAGCTTCGGCGCCACCATCGCCGGCGGTACGTCCGAGATCCAGCGCACCATCATCGCCGAGCGCGTGCTCGGCCTGCCCCGACGCTGAGGAGTCGCCGTGCACATCCTGTACGAGGTGAAGGACCGCATCGCGACCCTCACCCTGAACCGCCCCGAGGTCGCCAACGCCCAGAACATGGCCCTCCTCGACGAACTCGACGCGGCGTGGACGCGGGCCGCGGAGGACGAGGACGTGAAGGTCGTGCTCCTCCGTGCCGAGGGAAAGCACTTCTCCGCCGGGCACGACCTCAAGGACCGCTGGCCGGCCCCGGACGAGATAACCCTGGAGTGGATCTACCGGGCCGAGGCCCGCCGCTACCTGGAGTACACCCTGCGCTGGCGCAACTTGCCCAAGCCGTCGATCGCCGCCGTGCAGGGCCGCTGTATCGCGGGTGGGCTGATGCTGTGCTGGCCGTGCGATCTGATCGTCGCGGCCGAGGATGCGCTGTTCTCCGACCCGGTGGTGACGATGGGTATCGGTGGCGTCGAATACCACGGTCATACCTGGGAGTTGGGGGCGCGTAAGGCGAAGGAGATCCTGTTCACCGGGCGCCCGCTGACCGCGGAGGAGGCGGAGAAGGTCGGCATGGTCAACCGGGTGGTGTCCCGGGACGAGTTGGACGCGGCGACCCGCGAACTCGCCGAGCAGATCGCGAAGATGCCGGCGTTCGGGCTCCGGCAGGCCAAGCGGGCCGTGAACCAGACGTTGGACGTTCAGGGGTTCTACGCCGCCGTCCAGTCCGTCTTCGACGTGCATCAGACCGGACACGGCAATGCGCTGAGCGTCAGCGGCTACCCGATTCTGGCGAAGCTGGACGAGATGAAGGAGAAGCTGCGCTAGGTCGCGCCGGGGGTGTATCGCTCTGCCACGACTCCGGCCATCGTCCGCAGGTGCGTGTAGTAGGAGGCGCAGTAGTCGTCGTCGATCAGGGGCAGGACCTTGTCGAGGCGCGCGATGCACCACCAGAGGATCTCGACACCTTGGTGATCGAGCCCGCCGCCGAGCTCCTGTTGGACGATCCCGGCGGCATTCGAGTCGAGCATGACCAGGTCCATGCCGTCGATGCCCACGCCGCGGAAGCCGGCAGGGAACGGTGCGCGCATGTGCTCCTCCCACAGCTGGGAGAGTGGTCGTTCGCTCATGCCCCCGATCATCGCACCTTCAGAGGTGCACGAGCCTCGGCGCCGACCCCTCCGCCCGCAGTCGTGCCCCTGCCTCCCGGGTCAACTCCCGTGCGCTGCCCAGCAGTCCGTCCAGGACGAGCGCCCGGCGGACGTGCCGGTGCAGGGGGTGCTCGGCCGTGAAGCCGATTCCCCCGAGCACCTGCTGGCAGTGCCGGGCCGCTGTCAGCGCCGCCTCGCCAGCCGCCGCCTTCGCCAGCAGGGAGCCGAACGGGTCGGTGGCGGCGAGCAGTGTGGCCTCCGCTCCCTCCAGGGCGACCAGGGTTTCGGCGAGGCGATGGCGTACTGCCTGGAAGGAGGCGAGGGGGCGGCCGAACTGGACACGGTCCAGGGCATGAGCCCTGGCGAGGGTCAACATGGCCCGCCCCGTGCCGACCAGCCACCAGCCGAGGGCGCGGTGTCCGGCGGCGAGGGGGAGGGACCGCCCCGACGGGACGGTCCGCAAGGGCAGCTCGGGGTCGAGAGCCGTCCCCGGACCGGTGGGCGACCACGCCACCCACGCTCCACCGGCGTACGGCAACGCCGGAGTACCGCCGCCCATCACGTCGTTGAGCAGCGAGGCGTGCGCACCCGTCTCGCCGAGCAGCCCGAACACCGTACCGATCGCCGACTCCGGGTACTCCGCCAGGAGTTCATGCCAGCCCAGTTCCGCCAGCGCGGCGTCCAGCGCGGGCCCCGAGGGTGTCGTCGTCATCGTCTTGCGCAGGGTTTCGGTGAGCAGCTCCAGCTCCGCGGCGTCCACGGTCACTCCTTTCCGAGGCCGAGCAACCGGCGGGCGACGATGTTCCGTTGGATCTCGGCCGTACCGCCGTAGATCGTGGCCGCCCGTGAGTAGAGGTACTCGGTGCTCCATGGCGAACCGGTCAGCTCCAGTACCCCGGGCAGCAAGTCCCGTGCGGTGTCGAACAGTCGCTGCTCGGCCGTGGCCAGGAGCACCTTGTCCACCGAGGTCTCCGGACCGAGCCGGGCCCCCTCGGCGAGCCTCCGCTGGGTCGCGTGGGAGCGGCAGCGGATCGTGTGGAGGGCCAGATACGCGGCGCCGAGCGCGGCCTCGTCAGGGTCCGGGGCCTCTTCGAGCAGGCGGTCCAGGCGGGTGTAGAGGTGGGCCACGCGGTGCCAGAAGCACGTCGAGCGTTCATGCGGGAGCAGGTCCATCGCCAGGCTCCAGCCGTCCCCGGGGCGGCCGAGCATCCGGTCGGAGGGGACGATGACGTCATCGAGGAAGACCTCGGCGAACTCGTCGACGCCGTGCATCGTGCGCAGCGGCCGGACCGTGATGCCCGGGGTGTCCATGTCGACGAAGAAGGCGGTGATGCCCGAGTGGCCGGGTGCGGTGCGGGTGAGGAGGACACAGCGGGCCGCGTACTGGGCGAGGCTCGTCCAGACCTTCTGGCCGTACACCACCCAGGTGCCGTCGTCCCGGGGGACCGCCCGGGTGGTCAGGGACGCCAGGTCGCTGCCGGAGCCGGGCTCGGAGAAGCCCTGGCACCACTGTTCGCGGCCGCTCAGCAGCAACGGGACCATTTCCGCGGCCAGTTCGGGAGGCGCGTACGACAGCAGCGTCGGGACGAGGACCTCGACCATGGAATAGATGCCGGGCTCGGCGAGACCGCGGGTGGCGACCTCCTCGCCGAGCACCGCCCGGAGCACGGCCGGCCCGCCGAGCCCCCTCACCTCGGCGGGCCAGCCGTAGCGCATCCAACCCGCGTCGAACAGGGCCCGGCGGACCCGGCCGAGCTGGGCGACCTGCGCGTCCAGGGAGTGGTGGTCGGGGCCGGGGGAGAGGTCGTGTTCCGCGAGCCAGTCCTGAAGGGCGGAGCGGAACTCCGCCACGGTCGCGTAGGCGCTCATCCGGCCGGGCGGTCGAAGGCGTGCGGGCGGCCCGAGTCATGGGCGCCGCTTCGGCGGATGAACGTCATGGCGCGCGTCCGCAGCCGCCAGCCGTCCGCCGTCCGCGCATACGTGTCGTCGTAGTAGCCGATCCGCAGGTCGTGGGAGGCGTGGTCGACGAAGCAGAGCGGCTGTGTCCCCTTGGCCGTGTCGCCGTCCGTCTCCTCGATGACCGGAGTCCCGGTGAGGAACAGCCCCTTGGGGGCGGCCGCCACCAGTGCGGGGAACTCCGCGAGGGGGTAGGTGTCGCCGAAGGCGCTGTAGGTGCCGTCGGGGGTGAAGACCGTGAGCAGTCCTTCGATGTCGCCCCGGGTGATGGTCACCGCGTAGCGGGCGAGGAGCTGCTGGATCTCCACGAGGTCGTCAGTGGTCATGTCCGCTCCCTTGGGCGTCGGGCAGCACGCCGAACGAGTTGAAGGCCATCGCCATCACCGCGTACGCCCCGACCGTGAAGACCAGGTCCATCCGCTGGCGCTCGTCGAGGTGCTCGCCGAGCGCCTCCCAGGTGCGGTCGGAGAGAGTGGAGCGGTCCTCCAGCTCGTCGACCGCGCCGAGGATCAGGCTGTCCAGCGGTCCGTCCGCCTTGCCGCGGCCCGCCGCCTCGATCTCGGCCTCCGTCAGACCGGCCTCCCGCGCCAGTTGCACGTGGTGGGCCCACTCGTAGGCGCACTCCCGGCGGGCAGCCACCCGCAGTGTCGCCAGCTCGCGTACCCGGGCCGGCAGGGTCGAACGGAACAGGATGTACACGCTGAAGGAGAGGAACGCCTCCGCCAGATCGGGATGGCGGGCCATCCTGGACATCGCCGGGCCGGCGCCGTACTCGTTGCGCAGCCTCCTGGGGAGCAGCGCGGACAGCGCCTCGCGTGTGCGGTCGTCCCACTCGTCGTCCGGCAGCGGGGGAAGGCGCATCCGTAACTCCCTTGAGGCTGTGCGAGAATGGCATTCTCTCCATACGTGCTGAAGGTTTCCACGCGGGTCGTGAGGCGTCAACCGTCAGGTGCGCAGCTTGGCGAAGTCCCAACTGGCGACGCTCTCGGGCCGGATCCTGAGCCACGCGTGCCGTCCGTCGTACTGGAAGGGCCGCCCGCCCGCGTACTTGTCCGCGAACAACCGCTCAGGCTCGGCGAGTTCGTCCACCGGCTCCCCCTTGCGGGGTGTCTCGCCCACGACCTGGGCGCTTCCCAGCAGCTCCACGCCCCGCAGTCGCAGGAAGTCGAAGCCTCCGTCGTCGACGAGCACGCTGATGTCGGGATTGTTGCCGATGTCAGCCCATCGTCGGCTTTTTGTCAGGGAGTTGAGCCACAATGCCGTCCCGTCCCAGACGAACCAGAGCGCGCTCGTGTGCGGGCGGCCGCCCGGCCCCGCCGTCGCGACCCGGCACACCGGCTGGGTGCGCAGGAAGGCGTCCCGCTCCTCGTCCGTCATGGCGATCTTCGTGCCCCTGCGTTGACCGGGCATGATTCCTCCCGCTCTTCGATGAATGCCTAATTCTCGTGCACGGATGGTTGCTTCTCCTCTAGCGAGAAGCTACTTTCCACCGCAGGCGGGGCCGTGGCAAGCAGGACCCCGCGTCACCCGGAAGAGATGGGGAGCCGTGAGTCTTTTCCATGAGGACCGGCTGTTGATCGACGGTGAACTCGTCCGCGCGGGACGCAGCTTCGACACCGTCGATCCGTCCACCGGAAAGGTGCTGGGCACGGCGTCCGACGCGGCGGCCGCACACGTCGAGGCGGCCGTCGCCGCGGCCCGCCGGGCCTTCGACACCACCGACTGGATGCGTGACCGCGAGCTGCGACTGCGCTGTCTGCGCCAGCTGTACGCGGCGCTGCTCAAGCACCGCGAAGAGCTGCGCGAGCTGACCATCGCGGAAGTGGGCGCACCCCGCTCACTGACCCACGGCACCCAGCTCGACGAGCCGATCGAGCTGGTCAAGTGGTACGCCGACCTCCTCGAACGCTACGAGTTCCGCGAAGAGCTCGCCTTACTGGAGAGGCGCGGCCGGCCGCACCGCCGCTGGGTGGAGAAGGAGGCGGCCGGAGTGGTCGCCGCGATCCTGCCGTACAACTTCCCCAACCAGCTCGCCCTCGCCAAGCTCGCCCCCGCCCTCGCCGCCGGCTGCACGGTCGTCCTCAAGGGCGCCCCCGACACCCCGTGGACCACCCTCGCCCTCGGCCGGATCATCGCCGAGGAGACCGACATCCCCGCCGGCGTCGTCAACGTCCTCACCTCGTCGGGCGCCGAGGCCGGTGAGCTGCTCACCACCCACCCCGGCGTCGACATGGTCACCTTCACCGGGTCGACCCCGGTCGGCCGGGCCGTCATGGCCGCCGCGTCCGCCACGCTGAAGAAGGTGTTCCTGGAACTCGGCGGCAAGTCCGCCATGCTCGTGCTCGACGACGCCGACCTCACCCAGGCCGCGATGTTCGCCGCCTTCACCGTCTGCACCCACGCGGGCCAGGGCTGCGGGATCACCTCACGGCTCCTGGTCCCGCGCGCCCGCCACGACGAGGCGGTCCAGCTCGTCGCCGCCATGCTCGCCCGGGTGACCTACGGCGATCCGTCGGACCCGGCCACCCACATGGGACCCCTGATCAGCGAACGCCAGCGGACCAAGGTGCACGGCCTGGTCGAGCGCGCCGTCGCCGCCGGGGCCCGCCTGGCCACCGGCGGGCGGCCCGCCGAGCGCGAGGGCTTCTTCTATGAGCCGACGCTGCTCGCCGACGTCGACCCCGGCTCCGAGATCGCCCAGGAGGAGATCTTCGGACCCGTCCTGGTCGTCATCCCCTACGACGACGAGGACCACGCCGTCCGGATCGCCAACGACTCGGTGTACGGCCTGTCCGGAGCGGTGCTCGGCGCCGGCGACGACCGGGCGATCGCGGTGGCACGGCGGATCCGCAGCGGCAGTTTCAGCATCAACGGGGGCATGTTCTTCGGCCCCGACGCCCCGTTCGGCGGCTTCAAGCAGTCCGGCATCGGACGGGAGATGGGTGTGGCGGGGCTGGAGGAGTTCCTCGAGCTCAAGACGTTCGGCGTCCCGGCCAAGTAGCCGGGGACGGCATCGAGGAGGAAACCTCGTGAAAGTCCAGGCAATCCCCGCCGCCGTGCTGGCGGCCGCTCTGCTCGCCGTCGCCGGATGCGGAGGCCACGACGACGCCAGTGAGTCCGACGGCGGCGACGACACTCCCACCAAGGCCGCGCAGCAGGCGGCCACCGGCGACTTCGGCGATCTGAAGGGCGTCTGCGGATCCGGCACGGCGAAGAGCGCGCCCGCGCAGGGCGTCACCGCCGACGAGATCAAGGTCGGCGTCTTCTCCGACATCGGCTTCACCAAGAAGTCCGAGTTCATCGACGCCGCGAAGGTGTTCACCTCCTGGTGCAACGCGGCCGGCGGCATCAACGGCCGCGAGCTCGTCGCCACCACCCGCGACTCCAAGCTGATGGAGGTCCGCCAGCGCATGCTGGAGGCCTGCAAGGAGGACTTCGCCCTGGTCGGCGGCGGCGCCGCCCTGGACGCCCTCGGCGTCAAGGACCGGCTGGAATGCACGCTGCCCGACTTCCCGGGCCAGGTCAGCCAGATCCAGAACAACGGATCCGACCTCCAGCTCAACGCCACCGGCGGTGCCTCCTACAACCGGTACGCGGGGTACTACACCTGGCTCCTCAAGGAGGGCTACCCGTCCTCGGCCAAGGCCGTCGGCACGATCGGCGGCGACTCCCCGGTGACCAAGGTCATCAACGCCGAGGCGCACGAAGGCCTCCTGGCCGCCGGCGCGAAGATCATTTACAAGGACCTCTACCCCGTCCAGGGCGTCTCCGACTGGACGCCCTACGCGCAGGCCATCAAGAGCAAGGGCGTCAAGGGTCTGATCTTCAACGGGGACTTCGTTCAGCTGGCGAAGCTGGAGCAGGTCCTGACGAGCATGAAGTACAAACTCGACTGGATCGACGCCAACAACAACTCCTACGGCCCGGCCTTCCTCCAACTCGCCTCCACGTCCCTGGACGTCCAGAACAACCTGGCCGACCTGGGCGGGGTGTACCCGCTGGAGAAGGCCGCCGACAACCCCGCCACCCAGCAGGTCGTCGACCTGTTCAAGAAGTACGCGCCCGACGCCCAGGTCACCCTGCCCGCCGTACGCGGCTTCGCGGCTTGGCTGCTGTTCGCCAAGTCGGCCAAGAGCTGCGGTGACGCCCTCACCCGCACCTGCGTCTACGAGGCGGCCCGCAAGGAGTCCGCATGGACCGGCGGCGGCCTGCTCGCCCCCGTCGACCTCAGCCGGTCCGACGCCCCGCCGAAGTGCTTCAACGTCGAGAAGGCCACCTCCAAGGGCTGGCAGCCGGCCGACTTCGAGCCCACCGACGGCGCCTACCGCTGTGACGCCCCCGCCTACAAGTTCAAGGGCGACTACGGCAAGCCCCTCACCCTGGCCGACGTCGGCAAGAGCATGAGCGACGTGAAGTGACGTGAGCTGATGGAACAGTTCCTCACCTTCGGGATCGTCGGTCTGAGCACCGCGGCCGTCTACGCGGTGATCGGCAGCGGCCTGGTCCTCACCTACGTCACCACCGGCGTGTTCAACTTCGCGCACGGGGCGGCGGGCATGCTGGCGGCGTTCTGCTACTGGCAGTTCACCGTCGGCTGGGGCTGGCCGGTCCCGGTCGCGCTGGCACTGGTGCTTCTGGTGCTCGCCCCGGGCTTCGGCCTGGCCGTGGAACGCGTCCTGATGCGGCCCGTGCAGCGCCTCGGCGAGGCCGAACGGCTGGTGATGACGGTGGCGCTGCTCAGCGGCGCCATCGCCGCCGCCCGCTGGATCTGGGACCCCAACGTCCCGCGCCCGCTGGGGGTCTTCTTCGCCGACCGGAACCCCTTCCACCTCGGCCCCGCCACCGTCACCTGGCACCAGGCCCTCACCATGACCGTCGCCGTGGCCGTCGCGGCGGGCCTGTGGTTCCTCCTCACCCGCACCCGCACCGGCGCCGAGATGCGCGCCACGGTCGACGACCGCGCCCTGGTGCAGCTGACCGGCGCCGACCCGATCCGGGCCAGCCGTGTCGCCTGGATCCTCGGCACCCAACTCGCCGCGATCGGCGGCATATTGATCGCCCCGACCGTCGCCCTCGACGCCTCCCAGCTCTCCCTCCTCATCGTCAGCGCCTACACCGCCGCCGTCTTCGGAAGGCTCCGCAGCCTCCCCCTGACCTTCGCCGGCGCCATCGTCGTCGGCTGCCTGGAGAGCTACCTCACCGGCTACCTCCCGCAGAACGACTACCTGCCGGGCCTGCGCCTCGCGGCCCCCGCCCTGCTGCTCTTCCTGGCGCTGCTCGTCTTCCGCCATCCCCGCCTGCGCGGCAGGGACCGCCGACTGGTCCAGGTCCCGGCGCCGACCCTGCGCGGCACGGCGGTCTTCGCGCTGTCGACCGTCGCCTTCGCGGTCGTCCTCGCCACCACCCTGGGCGAGGCGGACCTCGTCACCTACGGCCCGATCTTCTCCCTCGGCATCGTCGCCCTCTCCTACGTCCCCCTCGCCGGATACGCCGGACAGATCTCCCTGTGCCAGCTGAGCATGGCCGGCATCGGTGCCGTCGTCTGGGGACACCTCGGCGCCCACGGCGAGTTGTGGGCGCTGGCCGCCGCGATCGCGGTGTCGGCGGCGGCCGGTGCCCTGATCGCCGTACCCGCACTCCGCTTCTCCGGCGTCTATCTCGCCCTGGGCACGGCCGCGTTCGCGGTCGTCCTCGACCGCTGGATCTTCACTCTGCCCTCCTTCGAGGTGCTCGGCGTGCGGATCGCGCTCTTCGACCAGGGCTCGGTGGAGATGGCTGGCCCCAGCCTGCTCGGCCTACGGCTCGACTCCGAGGCCGAGTTGATGATCCTGGCCGCGGTCTGCCTCGGCCTCGCTTCCCTCGGCGTCGCCCGGCTGCGCCGCGGCGGCTTCGGACGCCGGCTGATCGCGCTCAGGGACAGCGAGGCGGCGTACGCCACGCTCGGCGGCAACCTCCTCATCACCAAGGTGCTGGTGTTCTCCCTCTCGGCGGGCATCGCGGGACTCGGCGGCGCGCTCTACGGCATGCAGCAACGGTCCATCACCGCCGAGCAGTTCAGCCTCGTCGCCGGACTGCCCATCTTCCTGGTCGCCGTGATCGGCGGCCTCGGCGCGGTCGGCAACGGCCTGTTCGCCGGCACGGCCTTCGTCGGCCCGAACCTCCTGATCGGCCTGGCCTCCTGGACCCAGAACATCGTCAGCGTCCTGCCCGCCCTGGCCGGCATGGGCCTCGGCCACAGCCCCCAGGGCATCATCACCGGATTCCGCCAGGACTGGGAGCCCCTCGGCCGCGACCGGATCGCCCTGCCCGCACTGCTCGGCGGGCTGACACTCGGCTGGGTGCTGCGGCTCGCCGACGTCATCAACGGCTGGACGTACCTGCTCGGTTCACTGGTCCTCGCGTACGCCCTGCGCGGGTACGCGGCCGCCCGCCAGGCCCCGAAGACCGAGCCGGACGTCCCGGTCGAATGGTGGGGCGTACGACGTCCCTGGCGCCCTCAGGACGGGGAGGTGCTGGCCCGTGCCACTGCTGGACGTTAGCCAGGTGACCGTCGCCTTCGGCGGCAACCGCGCCCTGGACGGCGTGGGCCTCCAGGCCGAACGCGGCCGGGTCACCGGCCTCATCGGACCCAACGGGGCCGGCAAGAGCACCCTGTTCGACGTCGTGTCCGGGCTGCGCAGGCCCGCCACCGGCAAGGTCGTCCTCGACGGCCGGGACGTCACCCGCCTCGGCCCCGCCCGCCGCTCCCGGCACGGGCTGGCCCGCACCTTCCAACGCCTGGAACTCTTCGGCCGGTTGAGCGTCCGCGACAACCTCCTCGTCGCCGCGGAACTCGGCCCCGAACGCCGCCGGGCGGGGGAGGTCGCCGACGGCATCCTCGAACGCCTCGGCCTCACCGGCATCGCCGGCACGAGCACCGACACCCTGCCCACCGGCGTGGCCCGCCTCGTCGAGGTCGGCCGCGCCCTCGCCGTACGCCCCGGCCTGCTGCTCCTCGACGAACCCGCCGCGGGCCAGGACGGCGAGGAGACCGAGCGGTTCGCGGCCCTGCTGCGCTCGCTCGCCGCCGACGGGACGGCCGTCGTCCTCGTCGAGCACGACATGGGACTGGTGATGAGCGTGTGCGACGAGGTGCACGTGCTCGACCTCGGCAAGGTCATCGCCGTGGGACCGCCTGAGGTGATCCGGAACGACGAGACCGTGCTGGCCGCCTACCTGGGGGACGCGTGAACGACCTGCTCGAACTGCGTGACATACGCGCCGCCCACGAGGGCATCACCGTCCTGCACGGCGTGGACCTGGCCGTCGCCGCGGGCCAGGTCGTGGCGCTGCTCGGCCCCAACGGCGCCGGGAAGACGACCACCTTGCGGGTCGCCGCCGGAATCCATCCCGCGCTCTCCGGCCAACTCCTGCTCGGCGGACGGGACATGACCGGAGCGAACCCGCGCGACCTCGCCCGGGCGGGCATCTGCCTGATCCCCGAAGGGCGGGGCGTGTTCCCCAACCTGTCGGTCCGCGACAACCTCCTGATGATGACCTTCACCGGCCGTAGCCGAGAGGAGATCGAGGAGACCGCGTTCGCCCGCTTCCCCGTCCTCGCCCAGCGGGCCGGACAGGCGGCCGGCACCCTCTCCGGCGGCGAGCAGCAGATGCTCGCCCTCGCCCGCGGCCTTGCCACCGACCCCGCCGTCCTCCTCCTCGACGAACTGTCCATGGGACTGGCCCCGTTGGTCGTCTCCCGCCTCTACGAACAGGTCGCCGAGATCGCTCGGCAGGGCGTGGCCGTCCTGGTCGTCGAGCAGTTCGCGGCGGCCGTCCTCGGCATCGCCGACCACGCCGCCGTCCTGGTACGCGGCCGGGTCCGACGCCAGGGCAGCCCGGACGACGGCCTGCGCGACGAACTGTCCGCCCTCTACCTGGGGAGTTCCGCATGACACCCACCGAGCCACGTACCGACTCCCGTGCGGATCGCTTCGTCCGCGAACTCACCGAGCTCAGGATCCCCGACCCGGCCGCCACCCGCTCCGCCCTCTGGCTCCGCCTCGGCGGCGCCTTGATGGCCGTAGGGCTGGTGCTCGCGCTGTCGGCCTACTTCGTCACCCACAACACCCAGAACCCGCTCGCCCAGCGCGACGGCCTCGCCCTGGGCCTCGGCGGCATCGCCGCGACCGTGGTCGGCGCCGCGCTGTTCCTGCGCCACTCGCTCACCGGCTTCCTGCGGTTCTGGATGGCCCGCCAGTCCCACGACCTCGCCGTGCTCGCCGACCGCCTGTCCGAAAGGGACCTGAACCATGACCTCACCAGCACCGATGCTGCGCCCCGGTGACCAGCTGGCGGGCGCGCGGAGCACCACGAAGGTGGTCGTCGTCCGCGCTCCCGCGGACCGGCGCCCGGAGATCACCTGCGGCGGCACCCCGATGATCCCCGCGGCCACGGCACCGCCCGCGCCCGCCACGGCCGCCGAGCCGGACACCCTCCTCGGCAAGCGCTACGTCGACGCCGACGGCACCCTCGAGCTGCTCTGCACCTACGCCGGAACCGGTGAACTGGCCTGCGACGGCGTCCCGATGACCTTGAAGGCCGCCAAACCCCTCCCGGCCTCCGACTGACAACCGAAAGGCACGGCAGATGCTCAAGGACGACATGATCCTGATCAGCGTCGACGACCACATCATCGAGCCGCCCGACATGTTCGTGAACCACCTCCCGGAGCGCTACCGCAAGGACGCCCCGCAACTCGTGCACCGCGACGACGGCACCGACGTCTGGCAGTTCAGGGGCGTCACGATCACCAACTCCGCGCTGAACGCGGTCGCGGGACGACCCAAGGAGGAGTACGGCGTCGAACCGCAGGGCCTCGACGAGATCCGCCCCGGCTGCTACGACGTCCACGAACGCGTCAAGGACATGAACGCGGGCGGTGTCCTCGCCCAGATGAACTTCCCCTCCTTCCCCGGCTTCTCGGCCCGTCTCTTCGCCACCGAGGACACGGACTTCTCGCTCGCGCTGGTCCGGGCGTACAACGACTGGCACATCGACGAGTGGTGCGGCGCCTACCCCGGCCGCTTCATCCCCATGGCGCTGCCCGCCATCTGGGACGCCGAACTGTGCGCCGCCGAGGTCCGCCGGGTCGCCGAGAAGGGCTGCCACTCGCTGACCTTCACCGAGAACCCGGCCGTGCTCGGCTACCCGAGCTTCCACGACGACTACTGGAACCCGCTGTGGCGGGCCCTGTCCGACACGAACACCGTGATGTCCGTGCACATCGGATCGTCGGGCCGCCTCGCGATCCCCGCCGCCGACTCGCCGCCCGACGTGATGATCACGCTCCAGCCGATGAACATCGTCTCGGCCGCCGCCGACCTGGTCTGGTCCCGCCCGGTCAAGGACTTCCCCGACCTCAAGATCGCCCTGTCGGAGGGCGGCACCGGCTGGATCCCGTACTTCCTGGAGCGCCTGGACCGCACCTACGAGATGCACTCGACGTGGACCCTCCAGGACTTCGGCGGCAAGCTCCCCTCCGAGGTCTTCCGCGAGCACTTCTTGACCTGCTTCATCACCGACAAGCTCGGCGTACGGCTGCGGCACGAGATCGGCATCGACAACATCTGCTGGGAGGGCGACTACCCGCACAGCGACTCCCTGTGGCCGGACGCGCCGGAACAGCTCCACGACGTCCTGGAGTCCTGCGACGTCCCCGATTCCGACGCCGCGAAGATCACGTACGAGAACGCGATGCGCTGGTACTCCTTCGACCCCTTCGCGCACATCCCGCGCGAGCAGGCCACGGTGGGCGCGCTGCGCAAGGCGGCCGAGGGACACGACGTCAGCGTCCGTTCGCGCAGCCACCAACTGGTCGCGCCCGCAGAGAAGTTGGCGTCGTTCCGGTCGAAGGCCCGCGCGGCGGCCGCGGCGGCCGCCCAGTGACGGGACTCTTCGACCTCACGGGCCGCTCGGCGCTGGTGACGGGAGCGGCGGGCGGCATCGGCGCGGCGGTCGCCCACGCCCTCGCGGAGGCGGGCGCCGCGGTCCTCGTCACCGACGTGGACGGTTCCGCCGCCGCGGCCGTCGCCGGGAAGATCACGGCCGCGGGCGGTACGGCGGACAGCGCGGCGCTGGATGTACGGGACCGAGGCGCGGCCGACGCCGCCGTGGCCAGGGCGGCCGCGCTCACGGACGGGCGGTTGCACATCCTGGTGAACAACGCAGGCATCACCGCGCCGGCGATGTTCGCGGATCTGGACGAGGAGAGCTTCCGCCGCCTCCTCGACATCCATGTCCTCGGCACCTTCACATGCTCCCAGGCCGCGCTCCCGTATCTGCCCGTCGACGGCAGCGGACGCATCATCAACGTCACCTCGTCGGCCGGCCTGACCGGCACCCTCGGGCAGGTCGACTACTCCGCCGCCAAGGCCGCGATCGTCGGCATGACCAAGTCCCTGGCACGGGAGCTGGCCCGCAAGCAGATCAAGGTCAACGCCCTGGCACCGCTGGCCGCGACCCCGATGACCGAGACCATCCGCACCCACGAGAAGTTCGCCGCGACCATGCTCGCCCGAATCCCGCTGGGCCGCTGGGCCGAGCCCGAGGAGGTCGCCGGCGCCTTCGTGTTCCTGGCCTCGGACGCGGCCTCCTTCGTCACCGGGCAGGTCCTGCCGGTCGACGGCGGCCTGGTGATCTGATGCGTTCTCCGCAACAGGAGGGACCTCTGTCCGGGGTCACGGTGGTGGCGCTGGAACAGGCCGTCTCCGCCCCGCTGTGCACCCGGGTGCTGTGCGACCTCGGCGCCCGGGTGATCAAAGTGGAGAACCCGGACGGCGGCGACTCCGCCCGGCACATCGACAACGTGGTCAACGGCCAGGCCGCGCACTTCGTCTGGGTCAACCGCGGCAAGGAGTCCGTGACACTGGACCTCAAGTCCGAGGCGGGGATGGCGATCCTGCACCGGCTGCTGGAGCGCGCCGACGTCCTCGTCTCCAACCTCACCCCCGGAACCACGGCCAAGCTCGGCCTCGCCCCAGACGACCTGGCCGCCCGCCACCCCGACCTGATCGCGGTCGAGATCGACGGCTACGGCCACGGCGGCCCGCTCTCCCACAAACGCGCCTACGACCTCCTCGTCCAGGCCGAGTCGGGAGTCTGCGCCATCACCGGTCACCCCGGCGCCCCGGCCAAGCCGGGCCCGCCCATCGCGGACGCGAGCACCGGGCTGTACACGGCACTGTCCATCGTGGCGCTGCTCTACGCGGGGGAGCGCCGGGGCAGTCGCGGTGGTGCGGTCGCCGTGAGCCTCTTCGACACCATGACCGAGCTCATGGGATATCCGCTCACCTACACCCGCCACTCGGGCGTGGAGCAGCAGCCGATCGGTCTCGGCTCGCCCGCCGTCGCCCCGTACGGCGCCTACCGCACCGCGGACGGACAGACGGTCGTCCTCGGGACCACGAACGACCGCGAATGGCAGCGCCTCGCCCGCGACCTGCTGCACCGTCCCGACCTGGCGGACGACGAACGGCTGCGCACCAACCCCGGCCGGGTGGCACACCGCGAGCTGATCGACACAGCGATCGGCGCCTGGTGCGCCCGGCACGACCTGGCCCACGTCCAGCGGCGCGCGGACGAGGCCGGCATCGGCAACTCCCGCTACAACACACCCCGCGACGTCCTCGCCCACCCGCACCTGGCCGCCCGCGACCGCTGGCGCACCGTCGACACTCCGAGCGGCCCGATCCCCGCCCTCCTACCGCCGCCGGTGATCGCCGGGTACGACCCACCGATGAGGGCAGTCCCGGGCCTCGGTGAGCACACGGCGACGGTGTTGGCCGAACTAGGCCTGGAAGATGGGGAGATCACCCGGTGACCGTACTGCTGTCGAGCGACACCGGAGGCGTACGGACCCTCACCCTGAACCGGCCGCACCGCAAGAACGCGATCGACCCCGAGCTGTGGAGCGCCCTGCGGGACGCGCTCACCCAAGCGACCGACGACCGGGTGCGGGCCCTCGTCCTCACCGGCGCCGGGGGAGCCTTCAGCTCCGGCGCCGACCTCAAGGCCGGGGACACCAGACACCCCCTCGACAAACTCCGCGCCCTCAACGAAGTCGCCCTCCTCCTGCACGAGTTGCCGGTCCCGACGATCGCCAAAGTCGACGGCGTCGCCGTCGGCGCGGGCTGGAACCTCGCCCTCGGCTGCGACCTGGTCGTGGCCACTCCGGAGGCCCGCTTCTCGCAGATCTTCACCCGACGGGGACTCTCCCCGGACTGCGGCGGCACCTGGCTGCTGCCGAAGCTCGCCGGACTCCAACAGGCCAAACGGCTCGCACTGCTGGCCGACACGATCGACGCCGAGGAGGCGCGGTCCCTGAACCTCGTCACCTGGGTGGTGCCGGGCGAGCGGATCGACAGTTACGTCACCGACCTCGCCGACCGGCTGGCGGCCGGCCCGCCCGTAGCCCTTGCCCAGACCAAGGCCCTCCTCAACGAGGGGACCGACCGCACCCTGCGCGAGGCGCTCGCCGGGGAGGCCCGTGCCCAGTCGGTCAACTTCGCCACGACCGACGTACCGGAGGCCTACGCGGCGTTCACGGAGAGACGCGAACCGCACTTCACCGGCGGCTGGCACCGACCCTCGGAGGACCCTTCATGCGCGAAGCAGTGATCGTCGAGGCCGTCCGCACGCCGGTCGGCAAACGCGACGGCGGCCTGTCCGGCACACACGCGGCCGACCTCTCCGCCGTGGTCCTGGAAGCGCTCGTCGAGCGCACCGGCATCGATCCGGTGGTCGTGGACGACGTCGTCTGGGGCTGTGTCTCCCAAGTGGGCGACCAGTCCAGCAACATCGGCCGCTACGCGGTCCTCGCGGCCGGCTGGCCCGAGTCGATCCCCGGCACGACGGTCAACCGGGCGTGCGGTTCGAGCCAGCAGGCGCTCGACTTCGCCGCGCAGGCGGTCATGTCCGGCCAGCAGGACGTGGTCGTGGCCGGCGGGGTCGAGGTGATGAGCCGGGTGCCGCTGGGCTCGGCGCGGGCGACGGGGATGCCGTACGGGCCGAAGGTCCTTGCCCGCTATCGCGACTTCTCCTTCAACCAGGGGATCTCCGCCGAGAGGATCGCGGAGAAGTGGGGCTTCACGCGGACGCAGCTCGACGAGTACGCCGTGCTGTCGCACGAACGGGCCGCTGCGGCACAGGACTCGGGTGCCTTCGACGCGCAGATCACGCCCGTGGAGTCGACCGGTGCGGACGAAGGCGTACGACGCGGCAGTACCGTCGATCGGCTGGCCGCGCTGAAGCCCGCCTTCGCCGACGACGGCGTGATCCACGCCGGCAACTCCTCCCAGATCTCCGACGGAGCGGCGGCGTTGCTGGTGACGACGCCGGAGAAGGCGCGGGAGCTGGGCCTGACGCCACTGGTGCGCTATCGCGCGGGAGCGGTCGTGGGTGCCGACCCGGTGCTGATGCTCACCGGTCCGATTCCCGCGACGGAGAAGGTGCTCCGCAAGGCGGGCGTCTGCCTGGCCGACGTCGGTGTCTTCGAGGTGAACGAGGCGTTCGCACCGATCCCGCTCGCCTGGCTGGCCGAGACGGGTGCGGATCCGGCCCTCATGAACCCCCTCGGGGGCGCCATCGCGCTGGGCCACCCCCTCGGCGCGTCCGGCGCCGTGCTGGCGACCCGCATGATCCACCACATGCGCGCCCACGGCCTCCGCTACGGCCTGCAGACCATGTGCGAGGGCGGCGGCACGGCCAACGCCACGGTTCTCGAACTCCTGGGGGTGTGATGCGACGCGATGTCTTCGACGGCGACCACGAGGACTTCCGCGAGCTGGTACGGGAGTTCGTGGCCAAGGAGGTGGTACCGCGGTACGCCGCATGGGAGCAGGACGGTCGCCTGCCGCGCTCGTTCTTCGAACAGCTCGGCTCCCTGGGCGTGTTGGGCATGGCGATCCCGGAGGAGTACGGAGGAGCGGGCCGCGACGACTACCGCTACAACGTCGTGCTCCAGGAGGAGGCCGCCCGTGCCCTGGTGACCCTCGGCACCGTCCGCACCCAACTCGACGTGATCCTGCCGTACTTCCTGGCCTACGCCGATGACGCACAGCGCGCCCGCTGGTTGCCCGGTCTGGCGGCGGGGAAGCTGCTGACGGCCATCGCCATGACCGAACCGGGAACGGGTTCGGATCTGGCCGGCATCCGCACGACGGCGGTACGCGACGGCGAGACGTACGTCCTCAGCGGGTCGAAGACCTTCATCACCGGCGGTCTGCTCGCCGACCTGGTCATCGTCGTCGCCCGCACCTCGACCGACCCCGGTGACCGCCGGGCGGGCCTGACCCTGCTGGTGGTGGAGGATGGCATGGCCGGCTTCACCCGCGGCCGGGTCCTCGACAAGATGGGCATCAAGGTCCAGGACACCGTCGAGCTGGCCTTCGACGACGTACGCGTCCCGGTGGCCAACCGCCTGGGGGAGGAAGGCGCGGCCTTCGGCTACCTCGGCCACAACCTCCCCCAGGAACGGATGACGGTGGCGGTCGGCTCGGTCGCCCAGGCCCGGGCGGCGCTGGACACGACGGTCGGCTACGTCCGCGAGCGGCAGGTTTTCGGCAAGCCGGTCGCGTCCTTCCAGAACACGAAGTTCGAACTCGCCGCCGTCTCCGCCGAGATCGAGGCCGCGCAGACGATGCTGGACCGCGCGGTCCTCGAACTCGTCGCGGGGGAGCTCTCCGGAGCGGACGCGGCGAGGGTCAAGCTGTTCTGCACGGAGATGCAGGCCCGAGCGGTCGACCGGTGCCTCCAACTCTTCGGCGGCTACGGCTATATGGCGGAGTTTCCGATCTCCCGCCTGTACGCCGATGCCCGGATCACCCGTATCTACGCCGGCACCAGCGAGGTGATGAAGGTGATCATCGCGAAGTCGCTGGGGCTGTGAGGATCACCAGCCGTAGAGCCAACTGTCGGATGCTGCCTGATCCACCAGGTTGTAGAGGCCGATCGCGACCGGGGCGAAGACGAGCCCAGCCATCCCCAGGCGCACACAGGTCGGCGCCATGATGAACTGGGCGCCGTTCTGCCCGGTGATCGTCTTCACGTCCCGCCAGCGCCGCACATCACCCCCGGAAATCGCCCAGAGAAGCGCCCCGAAGACAAGCAGGCCCAGGGCGAAGAACAGGGAGATTCCTCCCACGACCGATAGGAACTCCTCGCGGTCATGGTGGTCTGCGATGAACAGCATCCCGACCGTCAGCACGGCGGCGGCGCCCACTCCGAACAGGGCGCCGCGTCGCACCACATCCTTCAGCCGCAGGCGCGGCATCCTCACCCCGTCTTCGTCAACGATCATGGCGGCACCCTATAGGCCGATACGTCACGCCCCGTACCGCGTCGTCTCCGCCAGCTCCGCCGCGCTCCTCATCAGGTCCAGCACCATCGGCCCGAACGCCCGCAACTTCTCGTTGTCCCCCGCCCGTTGGAACCCCTGCTCAAGCACCACACCGAGCTTCCACTGGGCCAGGACGTCGTAGTAGTCCATGTCGTCGACCTGGCGTCCGGACACCTCGGAGTAGCGCTCGATGAGGGCCTCTCGGGAGGGCATGCCGGTCAGGTCGACGTACGACGCCGTGGCCGCCTCGGGGGCACCCGTGTCCTCGGGCCAGCCCCGGAGCATCCAGGCGAGGTCCAGCTTGGGGTCGCCCACCGTGCCCATCTCCCAGTCGACGATGGCGGCGAGGCGGGCGGGGGCGCCGTGGCGGTACATGACGTTGGCGAACTGGTAGTCGCCGTGCATCAGGCCCGGAATGTAGTCCAGCGGCTTGTGGGCGCGCAGCCAGGCCGCCGCCGGCTCGAAACCGGGCAGCTCGCGTCCCTTCACCTTCTCCAAGTAGCGGGTCCAGCGGTCGACTTGGCGTTCGTGGAAGCCGTCGGGGCGGCCCAGGTCGGCCAGGCCCTTCGTCTTCCAGTCCACCCGGGACAGCAGGGCCACCCCCTCCGTCATGGCGTACGCCAGCCCCGCCCGCGCCGCCAGGTCGGTGTCGAAGGGGGCCGGCCAGCCCCGTCGTTCGTTCATCGGTGACCAGCCGTCGACGAACTCCATGAGGTAGAAGGTGCGGCCCAGGACGGACGGATCGGTACAGACCGCTACCGCCTCGGTGTGCGGGACGTCCGTGCCGTTCAGCGCCTCGATGATCCGCCACTCCCGGAAGATGCCCTCGTCACGGGCGGCCGGTGCGGTGGCCGGCGGGATGCGCAGGGCGCAGTGGAGCTCGCCGCGGCGGATCTCGTAGATCTCGTTCTGGGCGCCGCCGGAGACGTAACGGTGCTCGATCGGCTCGCCCTTCCCGGGCAGCCCGGACTCGTCCAGCCAGCCCGCCAGGCGCTCGACGTCGATCATCAGGCCTCCAGGAAGTCGGCGTATTTCGCGCGTGCCGCCTCGACGCGCTTGGGCAGGTAGGCGCTGGGCCACAGGTCGTCGCTCGGCTTGTGGTCGCGCAGCACCTGCCGGGCCACCGTCACCTTGTGCACCTCGGTGGGTCCGTCGGCGATACCGAGGACGCTCGCGCCCAGCAGCATCCGGAACAGGGGCATGTCGCCGCTCACGCCGAGGGCGCCGTGGACCTGGACGGCGCGGTGCGCGATGTCGTGCAGGACGCCCGGCAGCAGCACCTTGACCATCGCGATGTCCTTGCGGACCTTGCGGTAGTCGTTGTGCTTGTCGATCTTCCACGCGGTGTGCAGCACGGCAAGGCGGAACTGCTGGAGCTGGGCCCAGGAGTCGGCTATGTGCCCCTGCACGAACTGCTTGTCCGCCAGCACACTGCCCTGGGTGTGCCGGCTCAGGGCCCGCTCGCACATCATGTCGAAGGCCTTGCCCGCCAGCCCGATGGTCCGCATAGCGTGGTGGATGCGGCCGCCGCCGAGCCGGGTCTGGGCGATCACGAAGGCCTGCCCCTCGCCCCCGAGCAGAGCGTCCGCAGGCACGCGTACGCCCTCGTAGTGCACGAGCGCGTGCGAGCCCCGCTCCTGCGGCTCACCGGCGAGAGCGACGTTCCGCTCGATGACGATCCCCGGGGTGTCGGCCGGGACGAGGAACATCGACATGCTCTTGTACGGGTCGCCCTCGGGGTCCGTCACCGCCATCACGATGAGGAACGCGGCCGTCTTGGCGTTGGACGAGAAGTACTTCCACCCGTCGATGACCCAGTCGTCGCCGTCCCGCACCGCCCGTGTCGTGAACTCCTTCGGGTCGGCACCCGCCTGCGGCTCGGTCATCGAATAGCAGGAGAAGATCTCGCCCTCCAGCAGCGGCCGCAGATACCGCTCCTTCTGCGCCTGGGTGCCGTAGTGGGCGAGGATCTCGGCGTTCCCGGTGTCCGGGGCCTGGCAGCCGAAGACGATCGGGGCCCAGGAGGCGCGGCCCAGGACCTCGTTGAGCAGGCAGAGCTTGACCTGTCCGTGTCCCTCGCCGCCCAGCTCGGGGCCGAGGTGGGTCGCCCACAGTCCGTGGGCCCGTACCTCCTTCTTGAGCGGGTCCAGGACCCGGCGGAGGTTTTCGGCGGGCGGGGTGAACTGGAGGCCGTCCCACACGAGGTCAAGGGGCTCGACCTCCTCCCGCACGAAGCGGTCCGCCCAGTCGAGCTGTGCCTGAAATTCGGGTTCGGTTTCGAAGTCCCACGACATTGTGTCTCCTTCCGGCGGCTGTCAGAATAGCGTTCTCATGAACGAGAACACAATTCCCCTGTCACGGAACAGCGTTGCCGACCGCATCGCGCAGCGTGCGCTGGCGAGTCGGGGAGCCCACTACGCGACCGAGGTGCGCTCGCTCCTCGACGCGGCACTGGAGGTGATGCGCAACCGCGGCACGGCCTCCCGGCCGCGGGTCGCCGACATCGTGGCGGCGGCCGGACTGTCCAACGAGGCGTTCTACCGGCACTTCCGCTCGAAGGACGCCCTGGTCGCCGCGCTCATGGAGGACGGCGCCGAGCGGCTGTGCGGCTACATCGCCCACCAGATGGCCAAGGAGTCCACGCCTCAGGGCAGGGTCCGCCGCTGGGTCGAGGGAGTCCTCTCCCAGGCCATCGACGAGGACACCGCGGCGACGACGCTCGCCGTGATGTGGAACGCGGGCACGGTGGCCGAGGGCTTCCTCGCGGGACCCCCGACCGCGGCCGGCCTCCTGGCGACGCTGCTGCGCGAGCCGTACGCCGAACTCGGCAGCGTCGCCCCGGACTTGGACGCGTCCCTGGCCGCCCACGCGACCGTGGGCCGGCTCGCGGACCACCTGTGGCGACGGGAGCGGCCCACGGCGGCCGACGTCGACCACATCACGCGGTTTCTGCTCCGTACCGTCGATCAGGAGGTGGGCCCATGAAGGCCGCCGATCAGTTCCACATCGGGCTCGTCGTCGACGACCTCGCCGCCGCCGCGGCCGAGTTGTCGGCCGTGTTCGGCTACGAGTGGTGCGCCGAGACGGGCGCCGAAGTGAAGGTGTCCCTGCCTGCCGGGGACACCGTGCTCGACCTCAGGAACGTGTACTCGACGACCACACCCCGTCTGGAGCTCGTGCGGAGCATCCCGGGCACGCTGTGGGAGCCGGGCTCGGGCGTCCACCACCTGGGCTACTGGTCCGACGACATGGCCGCCGACTCCGCGGAGCTCGCCCGCTACGGCTACGAGGCCGAGGCCGTGGGCGAACGGCCCGACGGCACGGCGTACTGGGCTTTCCACCGCAGCGGCGACGGACCGCTCGTCGAACTCGTGAGCCGTGAACTCCAGCCGGTACTGGAGCGGTTCTGGGCGAGCCAAGGGGTGGCGTCGTGACGACGGTGGGGATCGTGACCGGGGCGGGCCGTGGCATGGGCCTGGAGTGTGCGCGCCGGCTCACCGGCACGGTGGACCGGCTGCTGCTCGTCGACCTGGACGAGAGGACGGTCACCGAGGCGGCCGACGCGCTCTCGGGACAGGGCGCCGCCGTCGAGCCGTACGCCCTCGACATCACCGACCGCGAGGGGCTCGCGCGTCTCGCGGACCGCGCCCGCGCACTCGGCACGCTCCGCGCCGTCGCCCACGCCGCCGGCATCTCGCCGACCATGGCCGACTGGCGCCGCGTCCTCACCGTGGACCTCGTCGGCACGGCCCTGCTGGCCGAGGCGCTGCGGCCGCTCGCCACCACAGGGACGGCGACCGTGTGCTTCGCCTCGATGGCGGCCCACATCGGCATCCCCGAGCCGGACCCGGCGGCGGACGCGGTCCTCGTGGACCCGCTCGCCCCGGATCTCCCGGACCGTCTGCACGCCGCCCTCGGCCCCGCCGTCGAGGACCCGGGCGTCGCCTATTCCTGGGCCAAGCGCGGAGTGCACCTCTTCGTCCGGCGGGAGGCGATGCGCGTCGGCCCCCTCGGCGCACGTGTCTGCTCGGTGTCGCCCGGCATCGTCGCCACCCCGCAGGGGTTGCGGGAGGCGGAGCACCACCCCTCGATGAAGGCGCTCGTGGACGGGTCGGCGCTCGGCCGCGAGGGACGGCCCGAGGAACTCGCCTCCGTCGTCGCCTTCCTGCTCTCCGCCGAGGCGTCCTTCCTGACCGGCGTGGACGTGCTCGTGGACGGCGGGGTGTGCGCGGCCCTGGCTACGCGCCGGGCATGACGAAGCCGGTCACGATCACGGCGTGGGACTCGGCCGCCGCCTGCCGCAGGGGCTTCGCCCTCTCGTACGCGGGCGACTCGTACCAGGCGCGGGCCGCTTCCACCGACGCGAATTCGAGTACGACGGTCTGGTCACCGTGCCACTCGCCCTCAAGGACCTGGGGCGAGGGGTCGGCGGCCAGCACGGCGGCCCCGCTCTCAGCCAGCGAGGGCCCGGCGGCGCGGCCGTACGCGGCCATGCCGGCCGGGTCCTTGATGGCCTCGGTCACGATGACGTACGCCTTCGGCATGGCTCTCCTCGAAGCTCGAAGTCAGCTGACGGTGATGGCGCGTTCGGGACACATCCCGGCGGCGGAGCGCACGACGTCCTCGAACTCGGCGGGGACGTCCGGGGTCTCGACCACGGCGTAGCCGTCGTCGCCGATGTCGAACACCTCGGGGCACAGCGAGCAGCACACACCGTGCCCCCGGCAGCGGTCGTCGTCCACGGTGACCTTCATCAGGCCTCGCTCCACTCCAGGCCGAGGTGGGTGAGCCCGCGCAGGATGAAGGTCGGGACGTACTGGTAACGGCGGGCGTCGGCCGGGCCGTGCGCACGCTCCGAGACTCGGATGTCGGAGGTACGGTCCAGGAGCCGTTCGATGGTCACCCGGGCCTCGGCGCGGGCCAGCGGGGCGCCGGGACAGGCGTGGACGCCGCGGCCGAAGGCCATGTGCCGTCGCACGTTCGCCCGGGCCACGTCGAAGGCGGCCGGGTTCTCGAACTGGCGCGGGTCGCGGTTCGCGGCGCCGTTCAGCACCATCACCGTGGTGCCCGCCGGGATGGCGACCCCACCGACCGTCGTCGGCACCTTCGACAGCCGGAAGTCGCCCTTGACCGGGCTCTCGATGCGCAGGGTCTCCTCGATGAAGTTCGGGATGCGGTCGCGTTCGGCGCGCAACAGCCTTTGCAGCTCGGGCTGTTCGGCGATCAGTCGCAGCGCGGCACTGAGCAGGCGGACGGTGGTCTCCTGGCCCGCCGCGAAGAGGTTGGCGGCGACCCGGACCACGTCGGCGACCTCGGGTGTCGAACCGTCCGGGAAGGTCGCGGTGGCCAGCCCCGTCAGCACGTCCGCGCGCGGTTCGCGGCGGCGCTCCTCGACGTACGTCGTGAAGCGGCCGTACAGATACTCCAGCGGGGAGTGGTGCAGTGTGTCGTCGCCCGTGCTGCCGATCCCGGCCTCGTCCTGCGGCCGCCTCTGGAGCTTCGCCATGAACTCCTGGCGGTCCTCCTCGGGCACGCCGAGCAGGTCGGCGATGACCAGCAGGGTGAAGGGCCCGGCGAAACCGCCGATGAACTCCCCTTCACCCGGGGCGAGATACGTGTCCAGGAGGCCGTCGGCGAGGTGCCACATGGACGCCTCGTTCTCCTTGAGGCGCTTCGGCGTGATCAGCCGCATCAGCAGGGCACGGTGGTCCGTGTGCGTGGGCGGATCGAGGGTGGGCAGCTGGTCGCTCATCGGGAGTTCGTCGCGGTGCCGCTCGATGAGCCCGCTGATGTCGTCGCCCTCCAGCGGCACCGGGAAGCCCGGGAAGGGGCCGCTGACGGAGACACAGGCGGAGAAGGCGTCGGTGTCGTTGTAGATCTGCAACGCCTCTTCGTACCCGGTCACCATCACCACGTCGTGATGGCTCTCGCGCCGCACCGGACACCGCCCGCGCAGCGCCTCGAAGTAGGGATAGGGGTCCGCGACGAGCGCCTCGTCCCGGAAGAAGTCGATCGCCTCGAAGTCGTCCACGTCTGCTCGGCTCTCTGTCGGTCAGGGCCCTGACGTCGAGGGACGGTAGCACAATTCTCCATTTGCTGGAATCGTGGGTGTGCATTTGCGAGAGTGTCATTCTCACGCCTGGCATTCTCATCCGCTGACCAGGGAGACCCATGGAAGAGTCCGAGGCGCTGAGCGCCGCCCGGGGCATGCGCCGGACCGTGCTCGGCGACGCCTACGTCAACGGCGCCACCGCCGCCCCCGACCCCGTGGCCGTCGAGTTCCAGGACCACCTCACCGCGACGGCGTGGGGAGTCTGGACCCGTGGTGGCCTGAGCTCGCGCGACCGCAGCCTCCTTGTCCTGGCGATGACCGCCGCACTCGGCCGCATGGAGGAGTTCCGCATCCACGCGGAGAGCGCATCCCGGGCCGGCGTGACCGACGTCGAGGTGGACGAGCCGCTGTTCCAGATCGCCGCCTACGCGGGTGTACCGGCGGGGAGTTCAGCCCGCCGGGTCGTCGCCGCCGTACGGAGGGAGAGGTGACCGTCGGTTTCGTGGGCCTCGGCAACATGGGCGGTGTCCTGGCCGCGAACCTCGTCGCCACCGGCCATGACGTGGTGGCCCACGACGCCCTCGGCGCCCAGCGCGCGCCCGAAGGGTCCGTCTACGCCCCTGACGTGGCCGAAGTCGCCCGAACCGCTGACGTGTTGGTGCTCAGCCTCCCTGACGGCACCGCCTCCGAACAGGTCGCCCGCGCACTCCTCGCCGCCGCCGACCGACGCGTCCGGCACGTCGTGGACACCTCGACCGTCGGAGTGAGCGCGGCCCGTGCCGTGGCCGCACTGCTCGCGCAAGAGAAGGTCGGCTATGTCGACGCCCCGGTGTCGGGCGGCGTCGCCGGAGCGCGGGCCCGCACCCTGACCGTGATGTACGCGGGCTCCGACGACGACTGCGCCCAGGTCGAGGGGGTGCTGGCGGGCCTGAGCGACCGCCGCCACCGGGTCGGAGCGCGCCCGGGCATGGCCCAGGCGCTCAAGCTCGCCAACAACTTCCTGTCCGCGACGACCCTCGCCGCCACCAGCGAGGCCGTCGCCTTCGGACTGGCGGCGGGCCTCGACATGGCCACCATGCTCGACGTGCTGAACGGATCGAGCGGCCGCAGCGCCGCCACCGAGGACAAGTTCCCCCGCCATGTCCTCACCGGCCGCTACGCCGCCGGCTTCACCAACTCCCTGATGAGCAAGGACGTGCAGCTCTATCTGCGCGAGGCGGGGGAGGGCGCGGGCCCGGTCGGGGACGCCGTCGGGGCGCTGTGGGAGCGGTTCGCGCAGGTCGAGCCGGGTGTCGACTTCACCCGGATCTATCCGTACGTGGAGGGTTCTTGACGCTCCGACGCGGGCGAGAATAGCATTCTCATACGGAGAGACTGAGATTTTCGTTCCTCCGTACAAGCGACTGGAGGACCAGACCCCATGGCGCACTTCAAGAAGCCCGAAGCGGGCAGCTGGACCGAGCACCTCAAGATCGGTACGGAGCCGGTCAGTTACGAGGACTCGATCTCGCCGGAGCACTACGAACGCGAGCGGGACGCGATCTTCCGGAAGACCTGGCTGAACGTCGGCCGCGTCGAGCAACTTCCCAAGCGGGGCAGCTTCTTCACCAAGGAGCTGGACGCGGCCCGCACCTCGGTCATCGTCGCCCGCGGCACGGACGACGAGGTGCGCGCCTTCCACAACGTGTGCCGGCACCGCGGCAACAAGCTCGTGTGGAACGACTTCCCGCGCGAGGAGACCAGCGGGGTCTGCCGCCAGTTCACCTGCAAGTACCACGCCTGGCGCTACGACCTGGAGGGCAAGCTCGCCTTCGTCCAGCAGGAGCAGGAGTTCTTCGACCTCGACAAGTCGCGGTACGGACTGAAGCAGGTGCAGGCGGAGGTGTGGGAGGGGTTCGTCTTCGTGAACCTCGACCCCGACAACGCCACCCCGCTACGGGAGTACCTGGGCGAGTTCGCCCACGGCATCGAGGGCTATCCGTTCCACAAGATGACACAGGCCCACACGTACCGGGCCGAGATCGGCGCCAACTGGAAGCTCTTCATCGACGCGTTCGCCGAGTTCTACCACGCGCCGATCCTGCACGCGGGCCAGTACACCTCCGACGAGGCCCGCAAGATCCAGAAGTACGGCTACGAGGCGCTGCACTACGACATCGACGGCCCGCACAGCATGGTCTCCTCCTGGGGCGGCATCGCCCCGCCGCACGACCGCGCGATGGTCAAGCCCATCGAAGGCGCCCTGCGCAGCGGTCTGTTCGGCCCCTGGGAGGCGCCGGACATCGGTGTGGAGACGGCGGACCTGCCGCCGGCCATCAACCCGACCCGCGACAAGCGCTGGGGCATGGACTCCTTCGTCTTCTTCCCCAACTTCATGCTGCTGGTCTGGCGGCCCAACTGGGTGCTCACGTACCACTACTGGCCGACCGCCTACAACAGTCACATCTTCGAGGCGACCTGCTACTTCGTGCCCCCGGAGAACGCCTTCCAGCGTCTCCAGCAGGAGCTGGCCGTCGTCTCGTTCAAGGAGTACGGCCTCCAGGACGGCAACACCCTGGAGGCGACACAGACGATGCTCGAGTCGCGCGCGGTGGGGGAGTTCCCGCTCAACGACCAGGAAGTCCTGCTCCGGCATCTGCACCAGACCGCCCGCCAGTACGTCAGCGACCACGAGCAGCGCACCGCGTCCTGAGGAGCCGACCATGCCCACTGCTGTCTTCCCGCCCGAGTTCGCCGCGCTGGAGCCGTTCGCCGACTGGGCGGTGCCGACCGAGAAGGCCCGCTACGCCAAGCGGATCGCCTCGACGATGGATGAGCTCGACGCCTTCTACGCCACGGCGTTCCCGCTGCTGAAGGATGGCACGGAGTATCTCCAGAACGTGTCGATGGAGGACATCTCCGAGCCGGACAAGCATCTGCTGTGGCTGTTCTGCGCGCTGGTGACCGTCGCCTTCTCGGTGGAGGCCTGGCGTCAGCCCAGGGTCCCCGACACCGGCCCCGCGAGCATCGACGCGGTCGTCGAACCGGCCGTCTGATGCCCCGCCCCCGCACCCCGCAGCCACCCGTCCACCTCCGCGCCGCCCGCATGCTCGACGTCGACAAGGGTGAACTCGTCGAGCCGGGCGACCTGTTGATCGAGGGTGACCGCATCACCGCGATCGCCCCGACGACGGTCCCCGAGGGCGCCGTGGAGATCGACCTCGGCGACCTGACCCTCCTGCCGGGCCTGATGGACATGGAGGTCAACCTCCTGCTGGGCGGCCCCGACCACCGCAGCCCCCTGAACCCGGTCCAGGACGACCCGGCCGTACGCACCCTCCGAGCCGTGGCCAACGCCCGCCGCACGCTCCGCTCGGGCTTCACGACCGTACGAAACCTCGGCCTGTTCGTGCAGACCGGCGGCCTGTTGCTGGACGTGGCGCTCAAGAAGGCGATCGACCTCGGCTGGATCGAGGGACCACGGGTCGTCCCGGCGGGCCACGCCATCACCCCGACCGGCGGCCACCTCGACCCGACGATGTTCCAGGCGTTCGCCCCGCACATCATGCCCCTCACCGTCGAGGAGGGCATCGCCAACGGCGTCGACGAGGTGCGCAAGGCGGTCCGCTACCAGATCAAGCACGGCGCCCGGGTCATCAAGGTCTGCGCGTCCAACGGCGTCATGTCCCACACCGGCCCGGCCGGCGCCCAGCAGTACTCCGACGAGGAACTGCGCGCGATCACCGACGAGGCCCATCGGGCGGGCCTGAAGGTGGCGGCCCACTGCATGGGCGACAAGGCGATCCGGGCCGCGCTGGACGCGGGCATCGACTGCATCGAGCACGGCTTCCTGGCGAGCGACGAGGTCCTGGACCTCATGGTCGAGCGCGGCACCTTCCTCGTGGCCACCACCTACATAGCCGACGGCATGGACGTCTCGAAAGCAGCCCCCGAACTCCAGGCCAAGGCCGCCGACGTCTTCCCCCGAGCCAAGGCGACGATCAGCCGCGCCATCGAACGCGGCGTCCGCATCGCCTGCGGCACGGACGCCCCGGCGGTACCGCACGGCAGGGGGGCGAAGGAACTGCTGGCGTTGGTGGACCGCGGGATGACCCCGCTGGCAGCCATCCGCGCGGCCACGACGACAGCCGCAGACCTCATAGACGCAGATGACCGTGGCCGCTTGGAGCCAGGCCTACTGGCCGACGTGATTGCAGTCCAGGGCAACCCTTTGACGGACATCGGGGTGACCGAAGACGTCCGGTTCGTAATGAAGGGCGGTCACGTATATCGCCCTTAGGGGCGCGGGGCTGTATCAATGTGCGGCTCCGCCGCGCGGGCGCGACCAGCCACAACGAACCCGCAGCCGCCGTCGCGCAGAAGCCCCCACTCACACCTTGCGAGTGATCCCCCCATCCACCCGCACAATCGCTCCGGTCGTAAAACTCGACGCCCCGCTGGCGAAATGCAACGCCAGCGGGGCCACGTCATCCGGCCGCCCCAACCTCCCCAGCGGCACGAACGACGCATCGAACCCCTCCGCCTCCCACTCCTTGTGCGCACCGGTCCGCACCGGCCCCGGCAGAATCGCGTTGACCCGGACCTTCGGCGCGTACGCCTCCGCCAGCCCGACGGTGAGCGCGTTGAGCCCCGCCTTGGCGCAGGCGTACGGCAGTTCGTGGACGCTCGCCAGCAGCGACCCCGCCGTGCCGATGTTGATGACGGACCCACCCCTGTGGTCGGCCATGTACGTGGCGGCCAGTACCGCGAGCCGGAACGGTCCCTTCAGATTCACGGCGAGGGTCTTGTCGTAGAGCTCCTCGCTGACCGCGTCGAGGCTGGCGTACAGCGGTGACATGCCCGCGTTGTTGACCAGCACGTCGAGCCCGCCGAACTCCTCGATCGTCTCGGCGACCAGCCGCTCGCACTCCTCCCACCGGCCCACATGGCAGGCGATGCCCACCGCCCGCCGCCCGGTGGACGCCTGCACCTCCTCGGCCACCGCCCGGCACGCCTCGATCTTGCGGGAGGCTACGACGACATCGGCGCCGGCCTCCGCGAGGGTCTGCACGATGGCCCGGCCGATGCCGCGCGATCCGCCGGTGACCACGGCCACCTTGCCGGTCAGGTCATGGAGTTCCGTGAAGGAGGCCATGGGCGATCAGCCTTTCCGTATCGTCGTGAGCAGCCGGCGCCGCAGGAGCTTTCCGGTGGGGGTGTACGGCAGTTCGTCACGGAAGACGACCACGTCCGGTGTCTTGGAACCTCGGAGATGACCGCGCACCCAGGCACGCAGCGCATCCGCGTCGACCGTCGCCCCCGCGTGGATGACCACGAACGCGGCGATCCGCTCGCCCCACTCCTCGTCGGGCACGCCCACGACGGCGGCCTCGCGCACGGCGGCGTGCCGCAGCAGCACGTCCTCGATCTCGGCCGGCGCGACGTTCTCCCCGCCCCGGATGATGGTGTCGTCGGCGCGGCCCTCGATGAACAGATAGCCGTCGTCGTCGAAGTGGGCGAGATCGCGGGTGTGGAACCAGCCGTCCGGCGCCGGGAGCGTGGCATCGCCCTGGTACTCCCCGGACACCTGCGGCCCGCGCACCCACAACTCACCTGCCACACCGGCGGGTTGGGCGGCACCCGACGCGTCCCGGATCTCCGCCTCCACCCCCGGCACCATGCGCCCGGCCGACCGCAGCCGGGCCCGCACCGCCGGGTCGGCGGAGGACAGGGCGGCCCGGTGGTCCTCGGGACCTAGCAGCGCGATGGTCGAACTGGTCTCGGTCAGACCGTAGGCATTGGTGAACCCGGTGTCCGGGAAGGCGCGCAGAGCGGCCTCCAGCACGGTGTGTGGCATCCGGGCCCCGCCGTACGCCAGGGACCGCAGTGTCGGCACCTGGGCCGGCCGCCCGTCCAGATGCTCGACGACACGGGCCAGCATGGTCGGTACGACCATGGCGGACGTGACCCCTTCCGAGCGCACCAGCCGCAGCCAGGCCCCGGGTTCGAAGACGCCCAGATGCACCATGCGCCGCCCCGCGTAGAGGTTGCTGAGCACGGAACCGACGCCCGCCACGTGGTACGGCGGGACACTGGCCAGCACGGCGTCGTCCAGGGACGCGGAGCCGAATTCCACGGTCTGGAGGATGTAGCTGCTCAGATGCCGATGACGCAGCACCGCCGCCTTCGGTGCGGCAGTCGTGCCGCTCGTGAACAGCAGCACGGCCGGGTCGTCCGCGTCCGCCTCCAGACCCTCGGCCGGCTCCGCTGCGAGTCCCTCCGCCACGAGGGCTTCGGGGGTGCGGACATCGAGACCCGGGAATGCCTCGGCGAGCTCTGCGTCGGCGATCACCAGAGGCTTCCCGGTGTGCTTGAGCAGACCGGCCAACGCCTCCGCCGACAGCCGGTAGTTGACCGGCACCAGCGGCACACCCGCGAGCGCGGCGCCGAACAACGCCACGGTGAAGGCAGGGCCGTTGACGCCCGCGAACACCAACTCCAGGGCCCCGGTGCGGTGGACGACGGTCGCGACACCGGCGGCGGCCCGCCGCAGCCGCGCACAAGTCATCCCGGACTCGCGCGGGCCGACCACCACCCGGTCGGGATCGCCGGCCGCCGCCATGTCGAGCAACATCGCGATGTTCAAGACGAGGTCTTCCTTTCTCGACGGACGCGAACGATATTCTACGTACAGGGAAACCCCATTCTCCAGGGAGCGTCCGTGGATTTCGAGCTCACCGAGCAGCAGGAGGACATCCAGGCGGGCGTCCGCGAACTGGCCGCCTCCTTCGGACCCGAGTACTGGGCCGAACGGGACGAGCGCGCGGAGTTCCCCTGGAGCTTCTACGACGCCTTCGCCAAGGCCGGCTGGCTGGGCATCGCCGTCCCCGAGGCGTACGGCGGGGGCGGACTCGGCGTCCTGGAGGCATCGCTGCTGCTCGAAGAGGTGGCGGCCTCAGGCGCCGGCATGAACGGGTGCAGCACCATGCACCTGACCATCTTCGGCCTCAACGTCCTGGCCAAGCACGGCAGCGAGGAACTCCGTCGCGAGGTCCTGCCGCACGCCGCCGCCGGCGACCTGCACGTCTGCTTCGGTGTCACCGAACCCGACGCCGGCACCGACACCACCAGCATCTCCACGTTCGCCCGCCGCGACGGCGACCACTATGTGATCGACGGCCGCAAGATCTGGATCACCAAGGCCGGCGACTCCCAGAAGATGGTCCTCCTCGCCCGCACCACCCCTCGAGAGGAAGTCGACAAGCCGACCAAGGGCATCTCCGTCTTCCTCGTCGACGTCGACCGCACGGCCATGGACATCCGGCCGATCCCCAAGATGGGCCGCAACGCCGTGGCCTCCAACGAGATCTTCATCGACGGACTGCGAGTGCCGGTGGGCGCGCGGATCGGCGAGGAGGGCGAGGGCTTCCGCTATCTGCTCGACGGGCTCAACCCGGAGCGCATCCTGCTCGCCCACGAGGCGCTGGGCCTCGGCCGGGCGGCGCTGGACGCGGCGACCCGCTACGCCCGCGACCGCGTCGTCTTCGGCCGCCCCATCGGCCAGAACCAGGGCATCGCCTTCCCACTCGCCGAGGCCCTCACCCGACTCGACGCGGCGCGCCTGATGGCCCGCAACGCGGCCTGGCGCTACGACCGGGGCCTGAAGTGCGGACGCGAGGCCAACATGGCCAAGTTCCTGTGCGCCGACGCGGGCTTCCAGGCCGCCGACCGTGCCGTGCAGACCCTGGGAGGCATGGGATACGCCCACGAGTACCACGTCGAACGGTACTTCCGCGAGTCCCGGCTGCTGCGACTTGCCCCGGTCAGCCAGGAGATGGTCCTCAACTACGTCTCCCAGCACGTACTGGGGCTGCCCAGGTCGTACTGACCCGGACAGCCCACAGTCTTTGGTGCAACAGCCTTTGGTGCAACAGCCGTTGGTACGAGTGCCTCAGCCCTTGCGGGTGTTGATCTCCTCGGTGAGGGCGGGGACGACGTCGAAGAGGTCGCCGACGACGCCGTAGTCGACGAGGTCGAAGATCGGGGCCTCGGCGTCCTTGTTGATCGCGACGATCGTCTTGGACGTCTGCATGCCCGCGCGGTGCTGGATCGCGCCGGAGATGCCGGAGGCGATGTACAGCTGCGGCGACACACTCTTGCCGGTCTGGCCGACCTGGTTGGTGTGCGGGTACCAGCCGGCGTCCACCGCGGCGCGCGAGGCGCCCACGGCCGCGCCGAGGGAGTCGGCGAGGGCCTCGATGAGCGCGAAGTTCTCCGCGCCGTTGACGCCGCGGCCGCCGGAGACCACGATTGCGGCCTCGGTCAGCTCGGGGCGGCCGGTGGACTCGCGCGGGGTGCGGGCGGTGACCTTGGTGCCGGTGGCCAGGGCGCCGAAGGACACGGTCAGGGCCTCGACGGTGCCGGCGGCCGGGGCGGCCTCCACGGCGGCGGAGTTGGGCTTGACGGTGATGACCGGGGTGCCCTTGACGACACGGGTCTTGGTGGAGAAGGAGGCGGCGAACACCGACTGGGTGGCCACCGGGCCCTCGTCGCCGGCTTCGAGGTCGACGGCGTCGGTGATGATGCCGGACCCGATGCGCAGCGCGAGGCGGGCGGCGATCTCCTTGCCCTCCGCGGAGGACGGCACCAGCACGGCGGCCGGGGAGACGGCGTCGTAGGCGGCCTGAAGGGCGTCGACCTTCGGGACGACCAGGTAGTCGGCGTACTCGGCGGCCTCGTGGGTGAGGACCTTGACGGCGCCGTGCTCGGCCAGCACGGCCGCCGTGTCCGCGGCACCGGCACCCAGCGACACCGCCACCGGCTCACCTATCCGGCGCGCGAGCGTCAGCAGCTCCAGCGTGGGCTTGCGGACGGCACCGTCCACATGATCGACGTAGACGAGAACTTCAGCCATGGATCAACGCACCCTCTCTCAGATGAACTTCTGGCTCGCGAGGAACTCGGCGAGCTGCTTGCCGCCCTCGCCCTCGTCCTTGACGACTGTTCCGGCGGTACGCGCCGGGCGTGCGGTCGCTGAGTCGACGGCCGTCCAGGCACCGTCCAGGCCCACTTCCTCGGCGTCGATGTCGAGGTCGGACAGGTCCCAGGACTGAACCGGCTTCTTCTTGGCGGCCATGATGCCCTTGAAGGACGGGTAACGCGCCTCGCCCGACTGGTCGGTGACCGACACGACCGCCGGGAGGGAAGCCTCCAGCTGCTCGGACGCGGCGTCGCCGTCACGACGGCCCTTCACGACACCGTCCTCGACCGACACCTCGGACAGCAGGGTGACCTGCGGGACGCCCAGACGCTCGGCTACCAGCGCCGGCACGATACCGGCAGTGCCGTCCGTGGACGCCATACCCGAGATCACCAGGTCGTAGCCGGCCTTCTCGATCGCCTTCGCCAGCACCAGCGAGGTACCGATGGCGTCCGTGCCGTGCAGGTCGTCGTCCTCGACGTGGATCGCCTTTTCCGCGCCCATGGACAGCGCCTTGCGCAGCGCGTCCTTGGCGTCCTCGGGACCCACGGTCAGCACGGTGATCTCGGCGTCGTCGGCCTCGTCGGCGATCTGGAGGGCCTGCTCGACCGCGTACTCGTCCAGCTCGGAGAGCAGGCCGTCCACGTCGTCACGGTCGACGGTCAGGTCATCGGCGAAGTGCCGGTCGCCCGTGGCGTCGGGCACGTACTTCACGGTCACAACTATCTTGAGACTCACGGCAATTGCTCCTCTTTCGACAATCCATCCGGCGTCACCGGCCGCTGCGCCGCAGCCGTACGCGGTACGAGTAGTGCTCGGGCAGGAAGTGACTGATCGCCAGCTCGACGAGCTGTCCGGCGACCGACTGGTAGACCCGGTCGATGCGCAGCAGCGCATGTCCCGGTTCGCAGCCGAGGTGTTCGGCGAGTTCGGGGGTGGCCCGCGCGACCGTGATGCTCTGCTCGGCCTCGGCGATCGGCTCGGGGAGCCGGCCGTCGAGGAAGCCGATGACGGTGGAGGCGCTGGGGGTGCCGGGCTCGGTGAGTTCGGGGACCGATTCCAGCAAGTGGCCGACGTCGGGCGGCAGGAAGACCGCGGTGTGGCAGAACGCGGTGTTCTCGTGCAGCCGGACGAAGGCCAGCTTGTGCACCCGGTCGGTGTGCAGGCCCAGCCGCCCTGCCGCGTCGACGTCCACCCGTCGGTGCAGGGGCGTCACGACCCGCATCCGGGTGTCGATGGACAGGCCCATCAGGTCGTCCACCGACCCGAACTGGCGCAGATACTGCTCGTCGCGGGGCGTGGCGAAGGTGCCGCGCCCCGGCACCCGGTGGACCAGCCCTTCCGCCACCAGGTCCTGGAAGGCCCGGCGCACGGTCTGCCGGCTGATCCCGTAGTGCTCGGCGAGCTGGGCCTCCGTCGGCAGCCGCACCCCCTCGGGGTAGTCGTGCCGCAGGATCGCGGTGCGCAGTTCGCGGGCGAGCTTCAGATAGGTGCTCTCCCGCTGTGGCTGCTCAAGCATCGGCGTCACCTCGTGTTCAGACGACGTGTTCAGACGACACCGTCGGCGCGCAGCGCCTCGATGTCGGCGCGGCTGTGGCCGAGCCCGGTCAGGATCATGTCGGTGTGCTCGCCCACGGCCGGTACGGGGTCCATGCGGGCGGGCAGCCCCGCCAGGTCGGCCGGCGGCAGCAGCGCCTGCACGGTGGCGCCCGGGACACCCACCTCGCGCCAGCGGCCACGGGCGGCCAGCACGGGATGGTCGAGGAACGCGGCGATGTCGTTGACCCCGGCGCAGGCGATGCCCATGTCCTCCAGGTCCTTGAGGATCTCCTCGGCCCCGGAGCGCGCACAGCGTTCGGCGACCACGGCGTTGAGCTCCTCGCGGTGGGCGACACGGTCGGGACCGGTGGCGAAGCGCGGGTCGGTGGTCAGCGCGGGATCACCGAGGAACTGCGCGCACAGTACGGCCCATTCGCGCTCGTTCTGGATGGAGAACAGCACGTCCTTGCCGTCGGCGGTCGTGAAGGTGCCGTAGGGGGCGATGGTGGCGTGCTGGGTGCCCAGGCGCGGGGGCTGGGTGCCGCCGTACCGCGTGTAGTTGGCCGGCTGGCCCATCCACTCGGCCAGTGCCTCGAAGAGGGACACCTCGACCGGGTGGGCCGTGCCCGTGGTGGCGCGGGTGTACAGGGCGGTCAGGACGCCGCTGTAGGCGTACATCCCGGCGGCGATGTCGGCGACGGAGATCCCGACCCGCGCGGTCTCGTCCGGGGTTCCGGTCAGGGACACCAGGCCGGTCTGGCACTGCACCAGCAGGTCGTACGCCTTGCGATCGGACCAGGGTCCGTCGGTGCCGTATCCGGAGATCGTGCACGGGATCAGGCGCGGCCAACGCCCGGTGAGCGTGTCGGTGTCGAGGCCGAGGCGGTCCACGGCTCCCGGGGCGAGGTTCTGCACGAAGACGTCGGCGTCGTCGAGGAGCCGGTGCAGGATCTCCAGACCGCGCGGGTCCTTGAGGTCCAGGGTCAGGGAGTCCTTGGAGCGGTTCAGCCAGACGAAATAGCTGGAGTGACCGTGGACGGTCGTGTCGTAGCGTCGCGCGAAGTCACCGCCGCCCGGCCGCTCCACCTTGATCACCCGGGCGCCGAGGTCGGCCAGCTGCCGGGTGGCATAGGGGGCGGCCACCGCCTGCTCCAGGCTGACGACCGTGATCCCGGACAGAGGAAGCTTCGGGACGCTCATATGGCCTATTTGTACGGCCAAATCGAGGACCCTGTCAAAGTGATCCAAGTCATGCGCGCGCGGTCCTGCGCGGGCAGGGAGGAAGGACCCCCGGTCCTCCCTCCTCACCCCGCGTGATCAGGACTGACGGCTCGGATGGCACAGCACCATCACGGCGCGGGCGACGAGTTCACCGGCGCCGCCGAGCTCCTGCCGGTAGCGGTCCGTCATCTCCCGTACGGTCTCCGCGAACTCGGGATCGACGGCGCGGGCGCGCGCGGGGGGAGGCAGTTCCTGCGCCATGGCGCGGCGTCGGGCGAGAAGGGTGATGATCTCCTCGTCGAGGCGCTCTATCCGGTCCGGTGACGGGTCCGCCGTCAGGTCGGCGGTGCTGTTCGTCGTCACAATGAATCTCCGTTCTCCCGCGGGTGACGCGACGGGCCTCATCGCAATTGGTCCTTCAACACCTTGCCCGTGGCACCGATCGGCAACTCCTCCCGGAACTCCACGGATCGGGGCACCTTGTAACCGGCCATGCGTTCCCGGCTCCAGGCGATCAGCTCGTCCGCCGACACCGGGCCGTGCCGTACGACGAAGGCCTTGCCCACCTGGCCCAGCCGCGTGTCGGGGACGCCCACCACCGCGGCCTGGGCGACCGCCGGGTGCTGGAGCAGGAAGCCCTCGATCTCGGCGGGGTAGGCGTTGAAGCCGCCCACCACGAACATGTCCTTCTTCCGGCCGACGATCCTCAACCGTCCCTGTTCGTCGAGCTCGCCCAGGTCACCGGTGCGCAGCCAGCCGTCCGGGCCGATCGCCTCGGCCGTCGCGGCGGGGTCGTCGAGGTAGCCGAGCATGACGCTGTAGCCGCGCACCAGCACCTCGCCGTCGTCGGCGATACGGACCTCCAGCCCGTCGCAGGGGAGGCCGACGGTCGTGGCGATCTCCTCGAAGGAGTCGCCGGCCCGGGAGGCCGTGACCGTGCCGGCCTCGGTCAGGCCGTAGCCGGTCATGATCGTCCGGAAGGGCAGTTCGCTTCTGATCCGGCGGACGAGCTCCACCGGGATGTCCGCCGACCCGGTCACCGCGGCCCGCAGCGAGGACAGGTCCCGGCCGCCCTTCGCCTCCGCCTCCAGCAGGGAGTGGTACAGGGTGGGCGGGCCCGGCAGCATCGTCACCCGTTCGCGTTCGACCAGGTCGAGCACGTGGTCCACGTCGAAGACCGGCACCGGGAGGATGGTCGCGCCCCGGATCAGGGAGGCGATACAGCCCGCCTTCCAGCCGAACATGTGGAAGAACGGATTGACGATCAGATAGCGGTCGCCCTCGCGCAGGTCCGCCAGATCGCACCACTCCGCGAACAGGCGCAGGTTCTGCGCGTGGCTCATCAGGACACCCTTGGGGCGGCCCGTCGTCCCCGAGGTGAAGATGATGTCGGAGAGGTCCGACCCGCTCACCTGGCACTCGTACGGCGATCCGCTCGCGAGGAAGTCCGACTTGAGGTCGATCACCGGAACGCCGGGCGGCCCGGTGAACTCCATGCCCAGGAAGCCCTGTTGGACGAGAAGGGCCTTCGCGCCACCCCGTACGACGATGTCGTGCGCCTCGTCCGCCTTGAACCGGGTGTTGACCGGCACCAGCACCCCGCCGGCGGCGAGCAGACCGAAGCCCGCGACGAGCCACTCGGCGGAGTTGGGCGCCCAGATCGCCACCCGGTCGCCCTTCCCGACCCCCAGCGCCCTGAACGCGCCCGCCGCCTTCCGTACCCGCTCGGCGAGTTCGGCGAAGGTGAGCCGCAGCGAGCCGTCGACGACCGCCTCGGCCGCCCCGAAGCGGTCGGCGGCGCTCAGCACCATCCGGGGGATGGACTCCCAGGACTCCCAGGTCATGCCGGTATCAGCCGCGCCAGATTGCCGCCCATGATCTTCGCCTGGTCCGGCACGGCCAGTCCCTGGATGGCGTTGACGTAGGAGGTCGGCTGGGACAGGCCTTCCGGGTGCGGGTAGTCGGAGCCGAACAGGATGCGGTCCACGCCGATGAGGTCGACCAGGCCGCCCAGGTCCTCCTCGTAGAACGGGCTGACGTGGATGCTGTTCTTCACCGCCTGCACCGGGTCGCCGAGGAACTCGTTCGGCATCTTCTTGTAGACGTCGGCGAGTTGGTCGAGCAGCGGTGCCACCCACGAGGAGCCGTTCTCGATCAGGGCGATCTTCAGCTCGGGGAAGCGGAACAGCGCGCCGTGGCACACCCACGCGGCCACCGCGTCCTGGATCGGCCGCCACTCGGAGACCGTGCGGAAGGCGTTGGGCTTGAACGGCAGCATTTCATTGAGGCCGCCCTCCCAGTCGCTCGTGTACTTCGCGTAGCCGCTGTCGGAGGAGTGCATCGCGACCAGCACCCCGGTCTCCACGACCCGCTTCCAGAACGGGTCGAACTCCTCCAGTGCGAAGGACCGCGAGCCGCCGTATCCCGGCACCGGCGCCGGGCGGATGAGTACGGCCTTCGCGCCGCGCTCCACCGCCCAGTCGAGCTCCGCGATCGCCTTCTCGACGATCGGCAGCGTGATCACGGGGGTGGTGAAGATCCGGTCCTTGTAGTTGAACGACCAGGTCTCGTACAGCCATTCGTTGAGCGAGTGGATCACCGCGTGGATCAGCTCCGGGTGGTGCCGCATCCGCTCCTCGATGAGGCTGGCGAGCGTCGGGAACATCAGCGTCCGCTGTACGCCGAGTTCGTCCAGCAGCTCAAGGCGCGGCCCCGGTTCACGGAACGCCGGGATCGATCGCATCGGGTCGCCGAAGATCTCCCGACGGGACTTGCCCTCGGGGTTGCCGACCCGGAAGTACTCCTCCATCGCGCCCGGCCGGGCGACGACCTCGAAGGTCGGGTTCGGGATGTACTCACTGATCTGGCCCAGGATCGCGATCTTCGTACGGCCGTTGACCTGTACGTACTGGATCGCGCCCTCGTACTCCTTGGGGAGGTGCCTGGTCAGCGCCTCCTCGGTCTCGTACAGGTGGTTGTCCGCGTCGAAGAGCGGATACGGCAGCGCACGCGACGTCATGAGACCCTCCTTGGCGAATTGCGAGAATCATATTCTCATCACGTGCGTACGGCAATGTCCTGCCGGAGCCGGAACTTCTGGACCTTGCCGCTCGCGGTCCTCGGGAAGTCGGTCACGCCGTGCAGCTCCTCGGGCCACTTCTGTCTGGCCAGACCGGAGTTGTCGAGGTGGGCGCGCATCTCGTCGAGACCGGGGAGAGGGTGGTCGGGCAGCATGCGCAGGAACGCGGCGGCGTGCTCGCCGAGCCGGGCGTCGGGGGCGGCGACCACCGCGGCCTCCGCGACGCCGGACAGGGCGAGGAGGACTTCCTCGACCTCCAGGGCGCTGATGTTCTCGCCGCCGCGGATGATGATGTCGGACTTGCGGTCGGTGATGGTGAGATAGCCGTCCTCGTCGAGGACACCGATGTCGCCGGTGTGGTACCAGCCCTCGTCGTCGAAGAACCGCTCGGTGAGGGCCGGGTCGGTGTAGCCGAGGCACAGGTCCGGGCCGCGGCTGAGGATTTCGCCGTCCTCGGCCAGCCGCACCTCGACGCCCGGCCGTGCGTCCCCGTCCGTGAAGAGCCGCTTGGCCTCGGGGGCGTCGTACCGCGACGAGGTGATCGAGGGGTGCTCGGTGCTTCCGTAGGCCCGGAAGACCTGCACCCCGAGGCCGGCCAGACGGGTCGTGACCGCCACCGGAACCGACGAACCGCCCAGCCCCGCATACCTCATGTGCCGCAGATGGGCCTCGGTGAAGTCGGGGTGGTCGAGCAGGCTCGTCACGTAGTAGGGGGCGCCGCCGCCGATGTGGAGGTCGTGACGGGTCATCAACTCCAGTGCCTGCCCCGGGTCCCACACGTCGGTGAGGTTGACCGGGGAGCCCTCCAGGACCGGGATGAGGAAGGCGTTCACCATGCCGATGAAGTGGCCGACCGGGGCCGCGGTGAGCTGGTGGCCGCGGTCGGGCGGGTAGCTCGCGGTGAGCTGGCGGGTCTCGTGGCCGAGCGTCTGGTGGCTGTGGACGACGCCCTTCGGGTCGCGGGTGGTGCCTGAGGTGAAGGCGATGAGGGCGGGGCCCGTCGGATCGGCGGGCAGGGTGGCGGGGAGCGGGGTGCCGCTCAGCAGGTCCTCGAAGTCCTCGATGCGCGGCTCCTGTTGCGTGGTACGGCCCACCACACCGACCACGGGCACGTCCGCGCACAGGTCGGCCCGGAACTCCAGCCGGCCGAACCGCTCGGCGGCCACGAAGGCCTTCGGACGGACCGCGTCGAGGATGTAGCCGACCTCCTTGCGTCCGTAGAAGTGGACGATCGGCACGACGGCCGCGCCGAGGAACGCCGAGGCCCAGAACACCGCTGCGGCCTCCATCCAGTTGGGCAACTGGAAGGCGACGGTGTCGCCGGGGCCCACGCCCCGCTCCCGCAGTCCGCCCGCCAGACGGCGTGCGACCTGCTCGACGTCATGGAACGTCCCGGACCAGGGGCGGACGGCCGAGTGCACCCGGAACTCGGCGTCGGGCGCCGCCGCGAGTCCTCGTGCGAGCAGGTCCCCGATCGTGTCCTGGGTCCACCAGCCCTCTGCCTCGTAGCGCTTGGCCAACTCTGCGGGGATCCTTCGCATGTGCCTGCTACCTCCCGTACTGCGGTGCGGCTCCGATCGGCGGCGCATACGCTATTCTCGGATTTGGAGAATGCCAATATCCCTCGGGGGAATCGCGTGATCGACCTCGAACTGGACGACGGTCTGGCCGTCCTCACGATCGACCGCCCGCACGCCCGCAACGCCATCTCCCTCGACACCATGGGCGAGTTGGAGAAGGCGCTCGACGCGACGGTGGGTGCGCGGGCGCTGGTGGTCAGGGGAGCCGGGGAGCGGGCGTTCGTCTCCGGGGGAGACCTCAAGGAACTCGCCGCGATCCGCACCGAGGACGCGGCGGCGGCGATGGCCCGGCGGATGCGGGGCATCTGCGACCGGATCGCCGCCTTCCCCGGGCCCGTCGTCGCCGCGCTGAACGGACATGCCCTGGGCGGCGGGGCCGAGGTCGCCGTGGCCGCCGACATCCGGGTGGCCGCGGACGACATCAGGATCGGCTTCAACCAGGTGACCCTGGAGATCATGCCCGCGTGGGGCGGTGCGGAGCGGCTGGCCGCGCTGGTGGGGCGGGGGAGGGCGCTGATGCTCGCGGGGAGCGGAGCCGTGCTCGACGCCGCGGAGGCACAGCGCCTCGGACTCGTCGACCAGGTGCTTCCCCGGGCCGCCTTCGAGGAAGGCTGGCGAGCCCTGGCCAGGTCCCTCGCGACGGTCCCCGCCGGTGAGGTCAAACGTGTTGTCTCCGACGGCACTTCGGCCGACGACGCGGTGCGCGCCTTCGCTCGTCTGTGGGTGGCCGACGCGCACTGGGCGGCGGCGGAGCGGGTGCTGACGCGCGGAAAGTGACGACCCTGAGGCGACCCCCTCGACGCCGGCCGTCGACGCGTTCGTCGCCCTGGAGCGGGGAGCCGTTCAGCTGTCAGGGCCGGCACTTCAGCGCACGGGACGTGCTCGCCCGGGGCGGTTCACCTGGCCGGGGTTGGCGTGGGCGAACCATGCGCCGACGCGTCTGATCGAGGAGCGGCAGGCCCCACAGCGAGGCGCATCCGGACGTAGTCCCCGTCGCCCGGGCCAGGCCGCCGGTGTCCGTCGGGCCGCCAGCCGTGCCGGGCATAGAAGCCCTGGGCGCGGCTGTTGCGCTCCCAGGCCTCCAGTACCCCGGACGTCAGGGACGCATTCCGCAGCCACCGAACGAACGCCGTGTGCAGCCGGCCGCCGACGCCCTGTCCCCAGCAGCCCGGGCGGACGTGGACCTGGTACAGCTGACCGGCTGCCGCCGCGTCCACATCGGCGTCGTGCGGTGGCCCCATCGCCAGGACACCGACCAACTCGTCTCCTCGTACGGCGCACAGAACCGTCTTGGTGTCGTTCCGGACGGCACGCAGCCACATCTCCCGCCGGCCGGCGAAGGCTTCAGGCGAGGCGAGCTCCGGCTCCGACCAACCGCCCGCCTCGTAGTACGCGGTACGCGCCCGCGTGTGCAGATCGGTGACGGCGTCCAGGTCGTCGAGGTCCGCGGGGCGCAGCAAGACTGTCATGCATGTATGACGCACACACCTCGCCGCACAGTTCCCGCCTCAGGTGTTGCGCCCCCCGTTCACCCCGATCACCTGCCCGGTGACATACCCGGCCTCCTCGGACACCAGGAAGGAGCACGCGGCGGCGATGTCCTCCGGGCGTCCGGCCCGCCGTACCGGAGTCAGCTCGGCGTGATGGTCCACCGAGCCGCCCAACAGGCCGCGCTCCTCCGAGTCCCGCAGCATGGGGGTGTCCACGAACCCCGGAGGGATCGTGTTCACCGTGATGCCCGCCGGGCCCAGCTCCAGGGCCAGCGACTTGGTGAGACCGATGAGGCCGGCCTTCGAGGCGACGTAGTGGGCCATGTACTGCTGGCCCGACTGGGCGCTGGAGGAGGAGATGTTGACGATACGGCCCCAGCCCGCGTCCTTCATGCCGGGCACGACGGCCTGGCAGAAGTAGAACGGGCCGTTGAGGTTCACGGCCATGATCCGGTTCCAGGACTCGTCGGTGATCTTCAGAAAGCCCTGGGTCGCTGACACCCCGGCGTTGTTGACCAGCACGAGCGCCGGCCCGCCCAGGGTCTCCCGCACCCGCCGCACCGCGTCGTCCACCTGTGCGCGGTCCGATACGTCGACCCCGCCGAAGGCGACCGCTTGGTGCCCCTTCTGCCGCGACTCCTCGGCCACCCGCTCGGCCGCCTCCGTGTTGAGGTCGACGACGGCCGTCGCGAAACCGTCCTCCGCCAGCCGGTGGGCGATGGCCCGCCCGATGCCCGAACCGCCGCCCGTCACCAGGGCGGTACGCCGCTCCCCGGTCACGCGACGAGCTCCTCGCCCGCCAGGGACGTGCGGTGCATGAGCCGGGAGGAGGCCTCGCCGTAGGGCAGGGCGCGGTGCAGCATCCCGGTGTTGTCCCAGATGACGAGGTCGCCCCGGCACCAGCGGTGGCGAAGGGTGAACTCCGGCTGTGTCGCGCGGTCCAGGAGGTCGTCCAGGAGTGCGCGGCCCTCGGCGGCCGGGCGGCCGACTACCTCGCCCGCCGTCGCCCCGATGAGAAGGGACTTGCGGCCACCGGCCCGGGTCCAGACGAGAGGCTGCTCGCGCGAAGGGTTGCGGTCCCAGGCGGCCCGTTCCCTCGGCGTCGGATCGGGCGTGACGAGCAGTTGCGAGGCCGCGAAGCTGTGCACCACCCGCAGGCCGTCGAGCTCCGCCTTCTCGGTGTCCGACATCGCCTCGTACGCGGCGAAGGTGTTGGCGAACTCCGTGTCGCCGCCTCCGTCGTCGGAGATCTGGTGTGCCGTCAGCAGCGTTGCCTTGTTGGGCACTTCGTCCGTCGTTCCGTCGATGTGCCAGTGAAAGGTGCCCTCGCGATAGGCGGCCAGCGGACTTTTCGACGGGTCGCGGGTGATGCGCTGGATCTCGGAGTGGGTCGGGTGGCCGCCCAGCGGAAGCGGTACGACCTGTCCGAGCAGCCGGCTGAAGGCCACCAGGTCGTCGTCGCCGAGGTGCGCCTCGCGGTAGATCACGACCCCCCGCTGGTCCAGGGCCGCCCGGCACTCCTCGGCGACTCCCTTGTCGACCAGCCTGCTCCCGGACAGGCCCGTGATCTCGACGCCGGTGGTCGGGGTGATGTCGGTGACGGTGACTGTCATGCGCGTTCCCTTTCTGTGACGAGGCTCAGGTCACCGCTCCCGCGGCCTTGAGCGCGAGGATGCGGTCCCAGTCCAGGCCGAGCTCCAGGAGGATCTCCTCGGTCTGCGCCGCGAACTCCGGTGCCGGACCGCTCGGTTGCGGGGCCTCGACGTCGAACTGCACCGGGCTCGCCGCCAGTTCCAGCTCCCCGGCCCGCACGACGTACTCGTTGGCCCGCACCTGCGCGTCGCCGCCCACCTGAAGGGAGTCCTGCACCGGAGCCCAGGGCCCGGCCAGCGTCGCGAAACGCTCGGTCCACTCGGCGAGGGTGCGGCCCGCGATCACCTCGCGCAGGATCTTGACCGCCTCCTCGGTGTGCGCGGCGAGGTCCGCGGCGGTGGCGAAGCGCGGATCCTCGGCCAGTTCGGGCCGGTCGACATGGCGGCACACATCGGCCCAGAACTTGCCGGGCTGCATCATCACGAAGGCGAGATAGCGGTCGTCGGCCGTGCGGTACAGCCCGGACAGCGGATTGGTCGGGGAGCCGTGCCCGCCCGCGGGCGGCGCGATCATCGGCCGCTCCAGGTGGAGGGAGAGGGCGATCCCGTGGCCCATCGCCCAGACACCGCTGCCCAGCAGGGAGACGTCCACGACCGGTGCCTCACCGGTCCGCTCGCGCTGGAGAAGGGCCGCCGCGATGCCGCCGGCGAGGTTGGTGCCGGAGATGGTGTCGCCGTAGGCGGGCCCGGGCGGCGGGATCATCCCCTCGACGCCGGGCGGGGTGAGGCTGGCGGCCGTGCCGGCCCGGGCCCAGAAGGCGGTCATGTCGTAGCCGCCCTTCTCCGCCTCTCGGCCGCGTGGACCGAGCGCACTGCCCCGGGCGTAGACGATGCGCGGGTTCACCTCACGGATGTCGTCCACGTCGATCCCGAACTTCCGCCGGGCCGAGGGCAGGAAGCTCGTCAGGAACACGTCCGAGCGGCGGGCCAGGTCGTACAGCACCTCCCTGCCCTCGGGCCGTGCCATGTCGAGGCCGATGCTGCGCTTGCCCCGGTTGGCGTGCTCGACATTGGGGTTCGGATCGCCCTCGACCTTGAACGTGCCGGTCTGCCGCAGACCGCGCTGCGGATCGCCGTTGACGGCGTGCTCCACCTTGACGACGTCCGCGCCCCAGTCGGCGAGGACGGCACCGGCGGACGGCACGAAGCCGTACATCGCGACTTCGAGAACCCGTATGCCGGCGAGCGGGCCCGTGCTCATACGACCACCGCCCCGAAGGTCTTGCGCTCCATGAACTCCTCCAGCCCGGCCACGCCCTTCTCCCGCCCGATGCCCGACTGCTTGTAGCCGCCGAAGGGCGTGTCGGCGAAGAAGTAGTTGCCGCCGTTGATGCTGAACGTGCCCGTGCGGATCCGCCGGGCCAGGGTGATCGCCCGCTCCTGGTCGGCGCTGTGGACCGCGCCGGACAGGCCGTACACCGAGTCGTTGGCGATCCGGACCGCGTGGTCCTCGTCGTCGTACGGGACGAGGGCGAGCACGGGTCCGAAGACCTCCTCCTGTGCCAGCTCGCTCGTCGGGTCCACGCCGGTGAGGAGCGTGGGCGTGTAGAAGAAGCCCGGGTCCACCCGCTTGCCGCCGGTCACCAGCGTCGCGCCCGCCTCGACGGCCCGGCGGACCATGCCGTCGACCTTGTCGCGCTGCCGCTCGCTGATGAGCGGGCCCATGTAGGTCCTGGGGTGCGCGGGGTCGCCGTACCGCACCCGTTCCAGCGCCGCCGCGACCTGCCCGGCGATCGCGTCGTGGCGCTCTCGCGGCACCAGCATCCGCGAGGTGATCGCACAACTCTGGCCCGCGTGCAGGCAGATCATGTACGCCGCGTACATCGACGCGGCCGCGAAGTCGGCGTCGTCGAGGACGACCAGGGCCGACTTGCCGCCGAGTTCGAGGAAGACCCGTTTCACCGTGCCGCTCGCGGCGGCCATGATGCGGCGGCCGGTCGCGGTGGAGCCGGTGAAGCTGACCATGTCGACGTCCGCGTGGGTGGTGAGCAGTTCGCCGATCGCCGCGTCGGACGATGTCAGTACGTTGACCACGCCCGCCGGGATGTCCGTGTGCTCCGCGATCAGCTCGCCCAGGGCGAGGGTGACCAGCGGGGTGTCCGGGGCGCCCTTGAGGACGACCGTGCAGCCCGCGGCGAGCGCCGGGGCCAGCTTCGCCAGGGCGAGTTGGGTGGGGTAGTTGTACGGGACGATCGCGGCGAGGACCCCGCCGGCCTCCTTCTCCACCCAGCGGCGGTGCCGCTGCCCCTGGTACTCGACCACGCCAAGATCCTCGGTCAGGGGGTGGGCCTTGAGGAGGTCCGCGTAGTAACGGACCAGGCCCACCGGCTCGTCGAGCTGCTGGCTGTGCGTGAGCATCCGGGGTGCGCCGACCTCGGCGATGGTCAACTCCCGCAGCTCTTCGAGGTGTTCGGTGAGCGCGGTGTGGAGCTGGTCGAGGCAGTGGATGCGGAACTCGGTGTCGGTGGACCAGTTCGTGGTGTCGAACGCGCGGCGGGCGGCCGCGACGGCTGCCTCGGCCTGCTCGGTCGTGGCGTCGGGGGCGTGGCCGAGCACGTCGCCGGTGGTGGGGTTGAGCGTGGCGAACGTCCGGTCGCCCTCGACGAGCCGTCCGTCGATGAGCAGCCGCCTGTCCGGGGGTGGCATCCCGTCCCCTTCCCGCTGGAAATGGCGTTCTCGGATTGAGAGAACATTACAGCTGTCAAACTTCCGCGTCACGACCTCGGTCTGGATCAGTCATGCCTGTCACGCGATGACACAAAGTCGCCACACGGGACTTCCGGCCACCACGCATTTGAAAGTAGGGTTCTCGCATCCGGAAGGGAGATTCTTGTGATCCGGGTTGGAACGTGACGCGCGTCGGGCTCATAGGAGCCGGTCGCATGGGGCGGCCCATGATCCGCAGGCTCGCCGAAGCGGGACACGCGGTGTGTGTCCTGGGCCGGTCGGTCGATTCCCGTGCCGCGCTCGCCCAGGAGCCGGCCCGAGTGGTCGACCGGGTCCCCGAGGTCGGCGAAGGCGCCGATGTCGTCCTGGTCTGCGTCCACACCGACGCACAGGTGCGTGAAGTCTGCCTCGACAGCGGCCTGTTGGAGACCCTGCCGAACGGTGCCGTTCTCGTCGTGCACACCACCGGCGACCCGTACACCGTCGAGGAGATCGCACAGCGCGGCACCGACGTGGTCGACGCCCCCGTCAGCGGCGGCCCGCCCGACGTAGCCGCCGGTCACCTCACCCTCTTCGTGGGCGGCGCCGACGACACCGTTGCCCGCGTCCGCCCCGTCCTGCGCAGCTACGGGGACCCGGTGCTGCACGTCGGCCCGCCGGGCACCGGACAGCGCGTGAAGCTCGTCAACAACACCGTCTTCGCCGCCCAGCTCGGACTGCTCTCGCACGCGGCCCGGCTCGGCGCACAACTCGGCCTGGACGAACGGCTCCTGCTGGAGGCACTCACCCACGGCAGCGCGTCGAGCCGCGCGCTCGCCGCAGTCGTACGCCGTGGCTCGGTCGCCGAGTTCGCCCGGTCCACGGCCGAGTTCCTCGGCAAGGACCTCGACGTCGTCCGCGCGGTCGCCGCCGGACTCGGCGCCGATCTCGGCGCACTGACCCAGGTGCTCGACGCGGCCACGCCCGCCGGCACCCCCTGACCCCATCGACCTGCGCGGCGCCCCACGGGCGTCCCTGAGCCAACCGACCTGCAACGTAAGGACACCACCCATGGGACGAGTCGAGGGCAAGGTCGCGTTCATCACCGGAGCCGCCCGCGGCCAGGGCCGCAGCCACGCGGTACGGCTGGCCGAGGAGGGCGCCGACATCATCGCGGTGGACCTGTGCCGTGACTACGAGACCGTCGGCTATCCGATGGCCACCCCGGAGGACCTCAAGGAGACGGTCCGCCTGGTCGAGGAGCAGGGCCGCCGCATCATCGCCCTCCAGGCCGACGTACGGGACGTGGCCGGGCTGCGGGAGGCACTGGAGACCGGGCTCGGTGAACTCGGCGGCCTGGACATCGTGGTGGCACAGGCAGGAATCGCCCCGCTGCGCGGCGAACCCAAGCTCCAGGCATGGTGCGACGCGATCGACGTCGACCTGATCGGCAGCATCAACGCCATCCAGGTCTCCCTCCCGCATCTGCGGGAGGGTGCCTCCGTCATCGCCACCGGCTCCACCGCCGCCCTCATGGAACACGGCATCGTCGACACCCCCGGCTCCAACCCCGGCGGCTCCGGCTACGCCTACGCCAAGCGCGCCCTGTCGGAGTACGTCCACGAACTCGCCCGCAACCTAGCCCCGTTGAAGCAGCGCGCCAACGTCGTGCACCCCACCAACGTGGACACCCGGATGCTCCAGAGCGAGCCGATGTACAAATCGTTCCGCCCCGACCTCGAACACCCCACGCGCGAGGACGCCGAGCCCGTGTTCGCCGTACAGCAGGCCATGCCGATCCCGTACGTCGAACCGGTCGACATCAGCAACGCCGTCCTGTTCCTCGCCTCCGACGAGGCCCGCTACATCACCGGCACCCAACTGCGCGTCGACGCCGGCGGTTACCTCAAGTGGTACGACTGGCGCCGCTGAGCGCCAGGGACAACGGAAACGACAGGGAGGCAAGCCGTGAAGGTCCGCGTCGATCCGGAGCGCTGCCAGGGCCACACGCTCTGCTGGATGACCGCTCCGAAGGCGTTCCAGCTGGACGAGGTCGACGGCCACTCCTCGGCCGTCAGCGAGGACGTACCGGCCGATCAGGAAGAGGACGTGCGGGAAGCCGCGCACTCGTGCCCGGAACGGGCCATCCAGACCTTCTGAAGGGAAAGGCCCATGACCGAGGCCGACGGCCCCACGAACGAGGCCGCGAGCGGCGACGACCGCCGCAAACACCAGGTGCACTTCGACCGGCACACCCCCGAGTACCGCCACCAATTCGAGGAGATCACCCACGAGTTGCACGCCAAGTGTCCCATCGCCTGGACCGACACCCACGGCGGCCACTGGGTCGCCAGCGGCAACCGCGAGGTCTTCGAACTGGCCCGGTCCGCCGAGTTCCTCTCCAACGACCATGACGTCAAGGGGGAGCGGCGCGGCTACAAGGGCATCACCATCCCCTCGCCGCCGCGGGCGCGTGAAGTCCAGGGCGGTTTCCTGGAGATGGACCCGCCCGAGCAGCGCCACTACCGGCAGACCCTCAACCCGTATCTCTCCCCGGCCGCGGTCGGCCGCTGGGTGCCCTTCGTCGACGAGGTCGTGCGCGCCTGCCTGGACGAGAGGATCGAGGAAGGGCGGATCGACTTCGTCGACGACCTCGCCAACATCGTCCCGGCCGTCCTCACCCTGGCGATGATGGGCATCCCGCTGAAGGACTGGACGGTCTACAACGAACCGGCCCACGCCTCGGTCTACACCCCGCCCGACTCGCCCGACATGCCACGCGTCGCCGAGATGAGCCGGAACATGGGGATGGGCCTGTACATGTCCATCCAGGAGATCCGCCGGAACCCCCGACCGGGACTGATCGACGCGCTCGTGCACGCCGACATCAACGGCAGGACCCCGCCCGACGAGGAACTGACCGGCGTCCTGGCCCTGTTGATAGGCGGTGGCTTCGACACCACGACCGCCCTCACCGCACACGCCCTGGAGTGGCTCGGCGAGCACCCCGGGGACCGCGACCGGCTCAGCCGCGAACGGGACACCCTCCTTGACTCCGCCACCGAGGAGTTCCTGCGCTTCTACGCGCCCGCCCCGGGGGACGGCCGTACGATCTCCGCCGACTGCGAGATCGCAGGGCAGCGCTTCGAGGAGGGCGAACGCCTCTGGCTGTCCTGGGCGATGGCCAATCGCGACCCGTCCGTCTTCCCCGACCCCGACCGCGTCGACCTCGAACGCAAGGGGAACCGGCACAGCAGCTTCGGCCTCGGCATCCACCGCTGCATCGGCTCCAACGTCGCCCGCACGGTGTTCAAGCGCATGGTCACGGCCGTGCTGGACCGCATGCCCGACTACCGCTGCGACCCCGACGGCACCGTGCACTACGAGACCATCGGCATCATCCAGGGCATGCGCCACCTCCCGGCGACCTTCACCCCGGGCAAGCGTCTCGGCCCCCCGCTGGACGAGACCCTGGAGAACCTCCAGAAGGCCTGCGACGAACAGCGCCTCGCCGAGCCCGTCACGGTCCGCTCGGCCAGGGCGAACATCGAACGCTGAGCGCATCGAACGCCGAGAGGGAGGAACACCACGTGGCCGTGAACCCGGGACGCCCGCTGCCCCAACTCACCGACCAGAACGCGTTCTTCTGGACGTCTGGGGCGGACGGACGTCTGTGCATCCAGGAGTGCGCCTCGTGCGCGTCCCTGATCCACCCGCCCCAACCCGTGTGCCGTCATTGCCGCGGCCACGACATGGGCGTACGGACCGTCTCCGGCCACGCCACCCTCATCGGCTTCACCGTCAACCACCGCTTCGGCCTGCCCGGCCTCCCCGCCCCGTACGTCGTCGCCCAGGTCGCGCTCGAGGAGGACGACCGCGTCCGGCTCACCACCAACGCCGTCGAGTGCGACCCCGACGACCTGGTCCTGGGCATGCGCATGGAGGTCGTCTTCGAGCAGGCCGGAGAGGTGTGGCTGCCGCTGTTCCGTCCGGCTGCCGAACAGGGCGAACCGTCACCGCTGCCCGAGGACGAGGCCAGCCCTGGCATACGGCCGATGCCCACAGCCGAGAAGTTCGAGGACAAGGTCGCGATCACCGGCATCGGCAGTTCACAGCTCGGCCGCCGCCTGATGGTCCCCCCGCTGTCCCTCACCGTCCAGGCCTGCGAGGAGGCCGTCGCCGACGCGGGCCTCACCCTCGACGACATCGACGGCCTGGCCACCTACCCCGGAGCGGGCCCCTTCGGAGGCTTCGCCGAGGGCGGCATCACGGCCCTGGAGTCCGCCCTCGGTATCCGCCCCACCTGGCACAACGGCGGAGGCGAGACCTTCGGCCCCGGCGGCTCCCTCATCGCCGCGATGCTGGCCGTCGCCGGCGGACTGGCCCGGCATGTGCTGTGCTTCCGGACCCTGTGGGAGGCGTCGTACGGCGAACTGGTCAAACAGGGCCGGATCCAGCCGCCGAGCAGCCCGGACGCCGGCTGGCTCAAGCCCTTCGGCGCGACCTCCGCCGCCCACACCCTGGCCCAGAACGCCCAGCGCCACTTCCACAAGTACGGCACCACCCGCGAGACCCTCGGCTGGATCGCCCTCAACCAGCGCGCCAACGCCGGTCTCAACCCCACCGCCATCTACCGCGACCCGATGACGATGGACGACTACCTGCAAGCCCGCCCCATCACCACCCCGTTCGGGCTCTACGACTGCGACGTCCCCTGTGACGGGGCGGTGGCCGTGATCGTCTCCCACGTCGACACCGCCCGGGACCTGGCCCAACCGCCCGTTCTCGTCGAGGCCGTCGGCACCCGCATCACCGAGCGCCTCGAATGGGACCAGAGCACCCTCACCCACGAACCCCAGGTCCTTGGCCAGTCGGCCCACCTGTGGACCCGTACCTCGCTGGGACCCGACGACGTCGACGTGGCCGAGCTCTACGACGGCTTCACCTTCAACTGCCTCTCCTGGATAGAGGCGTTGGGCTTCTGCGGCATCGGCGAGGCGAGGGACTTCCTGGACGGAGGAAAGAACATCGCCCGCGACGGCGTACTGCCCCTGAACACCCACGGCGGCCAGCTCTCCCACGGACGCACCCACGGCATGGGCCTCGTCCAGGAGGCGATCGTCCAACTGCGCGGCGCGGCAGGCCCCCGTCAGGTGCCCGGCGCGCGGGTCGCCGTGGTCAGCTCCGGAGGGCTCACGCCCAGCGGAGTCCTTCTCCTCAGGACGGCCACGTGAACCACAGCTCCATCGACATCGACGGCATCCCCCTGTCGTACCGGGCAAGTTGGTCCCCGCAGCCGCGCGCCGTCGTCCTCGCCCTGCACGGCGGCGGCACCGACTCGTCGTACTTCGACTGCCCGGGCCGGCCCCGGCTGTCGCTGATCCGGACCGGTATGGCCCTCGGCTTCACGGTGATCGCCCTGGACCGGCCGGGCTACGGCGCCTCGCACGCCCACCAGGAGAAGGTGACCGACCCGGACCGCCGCGTCGAGCTGACCTACGCGGCCCTCGACCGGCTGCTCGCCTCCCGCCCGCACGGCGCGGGCGTGTTCCTCATGGCCCACTCGGCGGGCAGTGAACTGGCCATCCGTATGGCGGCCGAGGAGCGCGGGCGCGCCCTGCTGGGCCTGGAGGTCGCCGGAACCGGACAGGAGCACCACCCGCGCTTCACCGCGCGCTGGGCGGAGCACGGGGAGCTGGGCATCCGCCGGCCTGCCCGCGGTCGGATGCGCGATCTGCTGTGGGGGCCGAGCCGTCTGTACTCGGCCGACGTCTTCGGCGGTACGGCCATCGGCGCGCCCTCGCCCGCCTATGAGGCTCAAGCGCGCGACTGGGTAAGGGAGTTCCCCGAACTGGGCGCCCGGGTGCGCGTCCCCGTGCACTACACCCTCGGCGACCACGAGGCGGTGTGGAGTCCCGGTGAACGGGCGCTGAAGGCCTTCGCCTCGGTGTTCACTTCCTCACCTCGCGTCAGGGTTCACGAACAACCGGACAGTGGCCACAATCTGAGCCTGGGTCACTCGGCCCGGGCTTACCACCTCGGAGTCCTGTCGTTCGCGGAGGAGTGCGCGGTGTTCCGCGAGAACGCGCGCCCCGAGGACGTCGACTCCACGCGGGGAAGGGCGGGTTGAGGGCCATGGACGACTTCGCGCTGCTGCTGATACGGCTGGTCCTGGGCGTCGTGATGATCGCGCACGGCCTCAACCACTGGCGCGGCGGCGGCCGTATCGAGGGCACCGCCCGCTGGTTCACCGGCCTGGGCCTGCGCAACGGCACCCTCCAGGCCTGGATGAGCGTCGTCACCGAGATCGGCGCCGGTGCGCTCCTGGTGCTCGGCCTGTTCACCCCGCTGGCCTGCGCGGCCGTCGTCTCGGTGATGCTCGTCGCGGGCCTGCTCGCCCACCGCCGCAACGGCTTCTTCGTCTTCAAGGAGGGCTACGAGTACGTCCTCACCCTCGCCGTCGTCGCCCTGGCGTTGGCCGTCCTGGGACCGGGCGGCGTGTCGGTGGACGAGGCGAGCGGCATCGACGTCACCGGCTGGGCGGGTGGCGTTCTCGCCCTGGGCGTCGCCGTGGTGGCGACGGCGGGACTGCTCGCCGTGTTCTGGCGTCCCGAACCCCCCGAGCAGGAGGCAGGCTGATGCGCGTCGGTTTCATCGGACTGGGCAGCCAGGGCGCGCCCATGGCCCGCAGGATCGTGGAGGCGGGGTTCGGGACGACGCTCTGGGCGCGCCGCCCCGCCACCCTGCTCCCCTTCGAGGACACCTCGGCCAAGCGCGCCGGGTCCCCCGCCGAACTGGCGTCGGTCAGCGACCTGGTCTGTGTGTGCGTCGTGGACGACGCCGACGTGGAGGAGGTCCTCACCGGAGGGTCCGGGGTCCTGTCGGGTCTGCGCCGGGGCGGGGTGGTCGCGGTGCACAGCACCGTCCACCCCGACACCTGCCGCCGCCTCGCCGAGGTGGCCCGCACCCACGGGGTCACGCTCATCGACGCACCCGTCAGCGGCGGCGGGCCGGCCGCGGCGGAGGGCAGGCTGGTGGTGATGGCCGGGGGAGAGCAGGGCACCGTCGCCTACTGCCGCCCGGTCTTCGAGACCTACGGCGATCCGGTCGTCCACATGGGTCCGCTGGGGTCGGGCCAGGTGGCCAAGCTCCTCAACAACGTCCTGTTCACCGCCCACCTCGCCACCGCCGCGAGCACCCTCGCCCTCGGCCGGGACCTGGCCGTCGACCCCGCCGCCCTGGCCCGTGTCATCTCCCACGGCAGCGGCAGGAGCTTCGCCCTGGACCGGGTCACCGCCGCGGGCGGCACCCTCGACCGGCTGGCCGCCCACGCCGGACCGCTGCTCCGCAAGGACGTCCGCCTGCTGACGGACGTCGCCACGACCGCGGACGCGTCCACGGGGGTCGTCACCTCGGTCGCGGAGGCGGCGCTGGCGCTGATGAACCAGGTGCGCTGAGCGTCAGTCGAGCGTGCCGGGATCCGGGCCGGTGCGCAGGCCGCGGTGAAACCCGGTGGTGAGCGCCTCGCCGCCCCCGATAGGGTCGCCGCGTTCCGACCCACCCCGCACGGAGAGCGACCCAAATGACCAGCCCCCGACCGACGACGACCCTCTGGCGCCCCACCGGCCCCGTCGAGCTGGATCTGGTCCGCGAGCTGGACTGGCGTGCCTGGCCGCCCCGGTTGCCCGAGCAGCCGATCTTCTACCCCGTCCTGAACGAGGACTACGCCGTGAAGATCGCCCGGGACTGGAACGTCAAGCACGACGGCGCCGGCTTCGTGACCCGCTTCGAGGTCGACTCGGATTACCTGCGCCGCTACCCCGTCCAGCGGGCGGGCGGCGAGACGATCCTGGAGCTGTGGGTGCCGGCCGAGGAGCTCGACGAGTTCAACGCGCACATCGTCGGCGAGATCCAGGTCGTGCACGAGTTCCGCTGACCGCGGCTACGAGCGGGCCAAGTGGCGCATCGTCAGGGCCAGTTGCATCCTGAACCGGCCCTGCGGGGTGCGCACCGGCCAGCCCAGCAGATGCTCGGCGTGCACCAACCGGTCCTGGAGCGTGGAGTGGTGCACGGTGATCTCCGCGGCGGCCGCCCGCAGACTCGCCGTCGACGCGACGGCGTGCAAGGTGGCCAGGAGCCATGGGGTCGCCGCGGCCGCGGACTCCAACGCGAGGACGTCGGGCGGCGGTTCGGCCCCCGGTACGACCAGATCGGCGAGCAGGGCCGTGCCGCCCAGCTCGTCGGCGTACACCACCCGCTGACCGGGATCCTGCGCGGTGCCCTCCGCGGTGAACCGCAGTGCGGTGCGCGCGGCGGCCCAGGAGCGCGGCAGGTCGAGCACCGGCACGGCGGGGCCCAGGCCCAGGCGCCCGGCGGGAAGGTCCGCACCGTGCTGCTCGGGGACGATCCGGGGCAGTCCGTCGGCGGCGGCCACGGCGCGCGCGGGCGTCGCCGGGTCGAGGCCCAGGCGCCGCGCCGCGTGCAGCCGGGCCGGTTCCGGGGCCGTGGCGTCGAGCAGTGTCTCCACCAGCGCCGGATCGTCGGCCGGGGCCCGGCCGCGGGTGCGGTCGAGGACGAGCCGCACGGCACCGGCGGCCCGTTCCAGGATCACGGCGTCCACCACGCTGGGCTCGGCCGCACGCTCCAGCCACAGCGCGGGCGCCCCGCCGGGCGTCAGCGCCGCCGACGGCCAGGCCGGATCCGGCGCCAGATCCGACTCGCGGCGCGTGCCGTCGGCCTCCACGCGCACCTGCACCCGCCGGTCCGCGTCGACGAGCCGCGCGGGCACCCCGGCCAGTACGGCCGCCCCGCGCACCAGTGCCTCCAGACCGGCCCGTGACTCGGCCAGCCGGTCGAAGTAGGCGATCACCTGGACGGCGGCACCGGCGTCCGGGTCCAGCGCGGTCAGACGCCCGGCCAGCTCTTTCATGAGTCCATGGTGCGGCATGCGGGGCCCGGCAGGGGAGCCCCGCGGCTCACGCCGGGCACCACCCGGTGTGAGCCGCGCCGCACGCTCACGCGTCGAGGAGCCTGCGCAGCCAGTCCAGATGCGCCGCCCGTGCGCGCTGGGACAGGGCCGCCTGCGGGGCGAAACCGTCGAAGCCGTGGAAGCCGCCCGGCCACACATGCAGCTCCGCGATCCCGCCGGCCTGCCAGATCCGGGAGGCGTAGGCGACGACCTCGTCCCGGAAGGTCTCCGCGGAACCCACGTCCAGGAACGCCGGGGGCAGCCCGGTCAGGTCCTCGGCACGGGCCGGTGCCGCGTACGCCGGAACGTCCGGGCCGCCGCGGCCGTCTCCGAGCAGCGCGGTCCAGCCGGTCTCGTTGGCCGTACGGTCCCAGACGCCCAGGCCCGCCATCTGGTGCGCGGAGGGGGTGTCGTTGCGGTCGTCCAGCATCGGGCACATCAGCACCTGGCCGAGCGGCCGAGGCCCCTTGCGGTCCCGGGTGAGCAGGGCGAGGGCCGCACACAGTCCGCCGCCCGCGCTGGCGCCCGCGAGGACGATCCGCTCCGGGTCGGCCCCCAGCTCCCCGGCGTGCTCCGCCGTCCACACCAGACCCGCGTACACGTCCTCGATCTGCGCGGGATAGGGGTCCTCCGGGGCCAGCCGGTACTCCACCGACACCACGACGGCGTCGAGTTCCTTCGCCCAGGCCAGCGCCACGTCCACGCCCACCCGGTTGTTGCCGAGGACCATGCCGCCGCCGTGCACGTGGTAGACGACGGGGCGCGGACCCGTGGCCGAGGGCAGGGTGGGGCGGCAGATCAGCAGCGAGATCTCGGGGGCGTCCTCGGGACCCGGCACCACACGGTCCTCGACCTTGAAGAAGCCGTCGAGCGTCAGGTCCAGCTCGGCCAGCATCTGGATGCCGGGGCCCTGACGTATCTGCTCGATGTCCTCCGGGGTCATCCCGGGGGAGACGAACTCCTTGATCAGCTCCAGGGCTCCGGCAAGCTCCGGGTCGAAGGGCGGTGGCACCAGGCTCATGTCTTCTCCTCACGCGGCAGCGCGGCGGCTCGTGCGGACATGATGTGCGCCCTGCGCGCTGTCCGGGGCGCCGCCGTACGGCGGAACCTGTCCGCCGTACGGCGGGTGGCACCGGCGTGACCTGGGAGACCTTGCCATGTCATGACCTTTTGTTCACCTATCGGGGGTGGAAGCGATCAGAACCTGGCACAACCCTGTGAAGGCCCCACACGTACCAGGAGTAACAAGTGAACGTGTCCCTCTCCGTCTGGCTGCTGACGGTAGCCGCCTTGTGCGTGCTCGTCGCCGTCGACTTCTTCATCGGCCGCAAGCCCCACGACGTGTCGATCAAGGAAGCCGGCATCTGGACGGTCGTCTGGGTCGTGCTGGCCTGTCTCTTCGGCATCGGCCTGCTGGTCTTCAGCGGCGGAAAGCCGGCCGGTGAGTTCTTCGCCGGGTTCATCACCGAGAAGTCGCTGAGCGTCGACAACCTCTTCGTCTTCGTCCTGATCATGGCGAAGTTCGCGGTGCCCACGCAGTACCAGCAGCGGGTCCTCATGGTCGGCGTGCTGCTGGCCCTGGCGCTGCGCGCCGTGTTCATCGCGGCCGGCGCGGCGATCATCTCCACGTTCTCCTGGGTGTTCTACCTCTTCGGTGCCTTCCTGATCTGGACCGCCTGGAAGCTCGTCCAGGACGCCCGCAAGGAGGAGCACGAGGAGGAGTACCAGGAGAACAAGCTGCTGAAGATGGTCGAGCGGCGCTTCGGCGTGGCCGACCGCTACCACGGCACCAAGCTGTGGATCGAGGAGAACGGCAAGCGGGTCATGACCCCGATGCTGGTCGTGATGCTCGCGATCGGTTCCACCGACGTGCTGTTCGCGCTCGACTCCATCCCCGCCATCTACGGCCTCACGGAGGATCCGTACATCGTCTTCACGGCGAACGCGTTCGCGCTGATGGGGCTGCGTCAGCTGTACTTCCTCATCGGCGGCCTGCTGAAGAGGCTCGTCCACCTGAGCTACGGCCTGTCGATCATCCTGGGCTTCATCGGCGTCAAGCTGGTGCTGCACGCGCTGCACGAGTCCGGCGTCCATGTGCCCGAGATCAGCATCCCCTTCTCGCTCGGCTTCATCGTGCTGGTCCTCGCCGTCACGACCTTCACGAGTCTGAGGGCCTCCAGGAAGCAGGAGGAGCCGGTCTCCTAGGCGAGCCCCTTGACTTCGAGAGCGCTCCAGGACCTAGCGTCACCAGGGTCGGTGAAGACCTCGGTGAACGGAGACGGCCATGCGCGTGGGCGTGCACATCAACCGGTTCGACCATCCCGGGGGAGGACCCGCGCTCGGCGCCGAACTCGCCGCCGCGGGCGATGCCGCCGAGGCAGCGGGACTGAGCTGGCTGTCGGTGATGGACCACTACTTCCAGATGGAGTTCAACGACCGGGCCGAGGACCCCATGCTGGAGGCCTACACGACCCTCGGCTATCTCGCGGCCCGCACCTCCACGGTCCAGCTCGGCGCCCTGGTGACCGGGGTGACCTACCGGCACCCCGGACTGCTCGCCAAGATCGCCACCACGCTCGACGTCCTGTCCGGCGGCCGGGCCACCCTCGGGATCGGCGCCGCCTGGTACGACCGGGAGCACGCGGGCCTCGGGGTGCCGTTCCCGCCGGTCTCCGAGCGCTTCGAGCGGCTGGAGGAGACCCTGCGGATCTGCCTCCAGATGTGGGACCCGGACACCAACGGCCCGTTCGAGGGCAAGCACTACCGCCTCGCCGAGACGCTGTCCGTGCCGGCCCCGGTCAGCGACCCGCGCCCCGAGATCATGATCGGCGGAGGCGGCGAGAAGAAGACGCTCCGGCTGGTGGCCCGGTACGGCGACGCCTGCAACCTGTTCACCACCACCCCCGAGGAGGTCGCCCACAAACTCGACGTCCTGCGCGGCCACTGCGACACCGAGGGCCGCGACTACGACGCGATCCGCAAGACCGTCGCCTACTCCGGGGACCCGCTCACCACCGGTGACCTCGACGCCTTCACCCAGGACATCACGGGCTACACCAAGCTCGGCATCGACACCGTCATCCTCTCCCCGCGCACGGGGGAGCCGGCGGCGTTCATCGAGCGGTTCGCGGCCCCCGCGGTTCAGCGGCTGGCGGGACTGGACTGAGAGACCTCAGGACTGGGCTGGGGGACGGTGGGTCCGCTGCGGGAGACGATCCGCATCCCGCGGTCGTCGACCACACGCACCTGGAGCGAGCCGCAGCCGCAGCGGGTCCACACCGTGCGACCCGCCGCGGTGGCGTGCCGGGACACCACCTGGAAGGGCTCGGCGCCGTCCGGCCATCCGCAGTGCGGGCAGACGGTGCCGGCCGTGGTCGTGCCGGTCGGGCTGGTCATGGGGACTCCTCGTACGTCGTGGATGGCTGACCGTCGCGACACCTCCAGGGTGCGCCGCCCACTTCGTACACGTCCAGGTTGACTTTCCGGACCCCACCTTGAAGCGTGGGCTTCATGATTGATCTGCGTCGGCTCCACGTCCTGCGCGCGGTCGCCCACTACGGCACGGTCACCGCGGCCGCCCGCGCCCTGCACTTCACCCCGTCCGCCGCCTCCCAGCAGATCCGCCAGCTCGCCCGCGACCTCGGCGTCGACCTCCTCGAACCCCAGGGCCGGGGGATCCGGCTCACCCCGGCGGCCGAGAGCCTGCTGGCGCACGCGGACGCCATCCAGGCCCGCTGGGAACAGGCGGAACTCGATCTGCGCGCCGAACAGGGCGCGCCCGGCGGGCTGTTGCGGGTGAGCGGCTACCCGGTGGCCATCTCGGTGCTGCTGGCGCCGATGGCGGTGCGGCTCCAGGAGCGGTATCCGCGGCTGAGTGTGCGGATCCAGGAGGCCGATGTACCGGCGAGCTTCGATCTGCTCTTCGAGGGCGAGAGCGACCTCGCGATCGTGGAGGCCACCCCGCACAACCCGCCGCTGAACGACCCCCGCTACGACCAACAGCCGCTGCTGGACGACCCGTTCGACCTCGTCGTGCCCGCCGGTCATCCGCTGGCCGGGCGAGAGGGCGTGGACCTCTCGGAAGCGGCGCACGAGGACTGGATCGCCCCGATGCCGGACAGCCCCTGCCGCCCGCACATCATGTCCGCCTGCGGGGAGGCCGGGTTCAGCCCCTCGGTGGTGCACCACGCCGTGGACTGGAACGTCATGGCATGTCTCGTCGCCCATCGGCTCGGCGTCGCGCTGATCCCGCGCCTCGCCCAACTCGCCCCGCACCTGCCCGTCACCCGGGTGCCCTGCACCGGCAACCCGCACCGCAAACTGCTCACCTGCACCCGGCACGGCGGACGCGAACGCCCCGCGGTCGAGGCCGCGTTGACGCAGCTGCGGGAGCTGGCGGCCACTGCCGTGGCCTGAGCGCCGCGGACGCCCACCGCGCCGTACCGGACCGCGTCGACAGCGCGTTCTCCTGCGAACTGGGCCAGGGCATGAGAAAGGGGCCGGAGCCCCTGGGCTCCAGCCCCTCGCCGTGAGGAGACGGTCAGGCGGCAGCGGTCTCGCCGGCATGGCCGTGCACGCGGGCGATGACCTCGGTCAGCTGCGCGGCGACCTCGGCGTCGTCGGCCGGGTGGGTCTCGGCGAAACGGACCACGGAACCGGGGATGGAGAGCTTGACGTCCTCGAGCACCGTCGCGCCGGCGATGCCCAGCGCCTTGCGGGTCTCGTCCTGCGCCCACACGCCACCGAACTGGCCGAACGCGGTGCCGACCACGGCGGCCGGCTTGCCGCCGAAGGCGCCGGCGCCGTACGGACGGGACAGCCAGTCGATGGCGTTCTTCAGCACGGCCGGGATGGTGCCGTTGTACTCGGGGGAGAAGAACAGGAAGCCGTCGGCGGCCTGGGCGGCCTCACGCAGCTTGGCGGCCGGGGCCGGGACGCTGCCCTCGACGTCGATGTCCTCGTTGTAGAACGGGATGTCGGCCAGGCCCTCGAAGAGCTCGACGCTCGCACCCTCGGGCGCGAACTTGACGGCCGCCTCCGCGAGCTGGCGGTTGTGCGAACCGGCGCGAAGGCTGCCGACGAGCGCAAGGATGCGAACAGACATGCGAACTCCAAGATGCTGAAACAGTGCCGTCACAATACGGACCGGGGTCCGTTTAGTTTCTATCACCCTAACCGGACCGCGGTCCAGTTTCATTCCCGATGCTTTACGCTGTCTTCATGTCCGCCTCTCTGCCGCCGTTTCCCAGGCCTCAGGAACCTGCGGGTGAGGCCGAGTTGCTGCAGCTCGGCACACCCGAGGAGGAGCCCTGCCTGCGTGCCGACGCCGCACGCAACCGGGCCAGGCTGCTGGAGGCGGCCGCCCGGCTGATCGCCGAGCACGGCGCCGCCGGGGTCACGATGGAGGCGGTGGCCGCCGCGGCCCAGGTCGGCAAGGGAACCGTCTTCCGCCGCTTCGGCGACCGGACGGGTCTGCTGATGGCGCTGCTGGACCACTCGGCGAAGAGGCTCCAGGAGGACTTCCTCGGCGGCCCGCCGCCCCTGGGTCCCGGGGCGCCGCCCCTGGAGCGGCTGCGGGCGTTCGGCGTGGCGGTGCTGTACCGCACGGCCGAGCAGCTGGACCTCCACCTCGCCGCCGAGCCGGAGCCCGCCCGCCGGTTCGCGCACCCCTCGCACCGCGCGCTCACCATGCACGTCACGGTCCTGCTGCGCCAGATCGTGCCGGACGCCGACTGCGAACTGCTGGCGCGGACCCTGCTCAGCTCTCTCGACCCCGCCCTGATCCACCACCTGACCAGGGAGTGCGGCATGCCGATGGAGCGCCTCGAAGCCGGCTGGGCCGATCTGGTGGCCCGCGTGACGGGCACCGGGGCGACCCACTGAGAGGCGGCTCGCACAGGTTCTGCAAAGATGCGTCACGTCATGGTGCAGATACCGAAAACGCCCGCCCCCGCGTCTCCCGCACCGCGCTCCGTGCCCACGAGCGCCGATGTGGCCCGTCTGGCCGGCGTCTCGCGCGCGACCGTCTCCTACGTCCTCAACAACACCAGCGCCGTCCGGATCAGTGAGCCCACCCGCCGCCGTGTCCACGAGGCCGCCAAGGAACTCGGGTACGTGCCCCACGCGGCCGCCCGCAGCCTGCGCGCCGGACACAGCCGCCTGGTCCTGATGCCCGCCCCCACCATCCCCGTCGGCCAGCTCTACGGCCAGTTCATCAACGAACTCCAGTGGGCCCTCAGCCGCCTCGACTACACCGTCGTGCAGCACGGCAGCGTCGGGCTGCACGGCGACGAGGCCGCCCGCGCCTGGGCCGAACTGCGCCCGGTCGCCGTCCTGGTGCCCGGCGCCGGGCTCGGCCCCAAGGGTGTCGCGGTCCTCAAGCGCTCCGGCGCCCGCGCCGTCGTCACCCTCGGCCCCGAGTCCGTCGAGGGCGCCCACGCCCTGCTCATGGACCACGAGGCGGTCGGCCACTGCGCCGCCACCCACCTCTACGCGCGCGGCCGGCGCCGCATCGGCGTCGTCGTCCCCGAGGAGGCGGGCCTGGAGGCCTTCTCGCTGCCCCGCCTCGCAGGCGTACGCAACGCCCTGCGCGGCACCGACGCCACCGTGACCCATCTGCCCCTCGCCCACACCGAGGAGGCCGCCGCCCGGCTCGCCGCCCGCTGGCGCGAGCTCGACCTGGACGCGGTGTTCGCGTACAACGACGAGTACGCGATGCTGCTGATGCGCGCCCTCCAGGACCAGGGGATCGACGTGCCCGGCGAGACGGCGCTGATCGGCGCCGACGACCTGATGCTCGGCCGGCTCCTGCGTCCCCGGCTGAGCACGGTCCACCTCGAACTGCCCTCCGGCCGCGACCTCGCCGAACTCGTCGACCGCGCGGTGCGCAACCCCGGCGCCGTACCCGAGACGCACAAAGTACTGGGAGCGACGGTGGTGCACCGCGAATCCAGCTGACAGCCTGAGCATCAGGCTGTCACTCACGGGAGGCGTGCCATGCGCACGACGGTCGGCATCATCGGCGGCGGCCCCGCCGGACTGCTCCTCGCCCGCCTGCTGCACCGCGCGGGCATCGACTGTGTCGTCCTGGAGGCCAGGACACGCGCATACATCGAACAGCGCCAGCGCGCCGGAATGCTGGAGCAGGGCACGGTCGACGCCCTGCGCGAGTGCGGCGCGGCCGAGCGCCTGGAGGCGCGGGGCCTGGTCCACCAGGGCATCGAACTGCGCTTCGACCGGGAACGGCACCACATCGACTTCCCGGTCCTCACCGGCGGCCGCACCGTCACCATCTACGCCCAGACCGAGATCGTGAAGGACCTCGTAGCCCTCCAACTGGCCGACGGACCACCGCTGTTGTTCGAGGCCGAGGCGCTCGCGATCGAGAAGCCGGAGAGCGCGACACCCCTCGTGAGGTTCGTGCACGAGGGCCGCGAACAGACCCTGAGCTGCGACTGGGTCGTCGGCTGCGACGGCTTCCACGGCATCGCCCGCGACACCGTCCCCGCCGAGGTGAGCCGCGCCCACGAGCACGACTACCCGTACTCCTGGCTGGGGATCCTCGCCGATGTCGCCCCGTCCTGCGACGAGTTGATCTACGCCCGCGGCGAGCGCGGGTTCGCCCTGCACAGCATGCGCTCATCGCATGTGTCACGTCTGTACCTACAGGTCCCGAACGGCACCGACCCGGACGACTGGTTCGACGACCGCATCTGGGACGAACTCGCCGCCCGGTTCGCCATCGACGCCGACTGGACCCTGCGCCGCGGCCCGATCACCGCCAAGTCCGTGACTCCGATGCGCAGTTACGTCCACGAACCGATGCGCCACGGACGGCTCCTGCTGGCCGGCGACGCCGCCCACATCGTCCCGCCGACCGGCGCCAAGGGGCTCAACCTCGCGGTGTCCGACGTACGCCTCCTCGGCCGCGCCTTCACCGAGCTGCACCGCACCGGATCCGAGCGACTCCTGGACACCTACTCGCAGTCGTGCCTCGCCCGCGTCTGGCAGGCGACCCGGTTCTCGTACGACATGACGACGATGCTGCACACCCGGCCCGACGCCGACCCCTTCGAGCACCGCCTCCAGCTCGCGCGGCTGCGCCGGATCACCGCATCCCGGCACGCCGCCGCCGAACTGGCCGCGAACTACACGGGACTTCCCCTCCAGTGGTGAGCCCCCACCGGGATGCGGTACCTCAACGGCCCTGCGGTCACTGGCCGTTCTGCTCGGCGTTGGCCTGCTGCTCGGCGACCGACTTGCGGACCTCGTCCATGTCCAGCTTGCGGGCCTGTCCGATCACATCCGTCAGCGCGGCCTCCGGCAGCGCGCCCGGCTGGGCGAACACGGCCACCCGGTCACGGACGATCATCAACGTGGGAATCGACTGGATCCCGAAGGCCGCCGCCAGCTCCGGCTGCGCCTCGGTGTCCACCTTGCCGAAGACCAGGTCCGGGTTCTCCTCGGCGGCCTTGTCGTAGACGGGCGCGAACTGACGGCACGGCCCGCACCAGGACGCCCAGAAGTCGATCAGCACGAAGTCGTTGTCCGTGACCGTCTGGTCGAAGTTCTCCTTGGTGAGCTCCACGGTCTTGCTCATGGCGTGAATCCCTCTTCCTGATGTCGGGGCGAAGCCGTCGTCGCAAACACGGCAGGCCGCGTAGGTATTCCGCGCGCGTACCCATGTGGCCTGAGCGCACACCACCCGTAAGACTGACCCCATGACGGAAACGGAAACCACTGTGTACGACGTCGTGGTGCTCGGTGCCGGGCCCGTGGGGGAGAACGTCGCCGACCGCACCCGTGCGGCCGGCCTCTCCACCGCGGTCGTGGAGAGCGAGCTGGTCGGCGGCGAGTGCTCCTACTGGGCCTGTATGCCCAGCAAGGCCCTGCTGCGCCCGGTCATCGCCCAGGCCGACGCCCGGCGCCTGCCCGGTCTCGCACCCGCCGTGCAGGGCCCCCTCGACACGGCCGCGGTCCTCGCACGACGCGACGAATACACCTCCCACTGGAAGGACGACGGCCAGGTCCGCTGGATCGAGGGCATCGGCGCCGACCTCTACCGCGGCCACGGCCGCCTCACCGGCCCCCGCACGGTCACCGTGGGCGACAAGGTGCTCACCGCCCGGCACGCCGTGGCCGTCTGCACCGGCACCCGCGCCGTCCTGCCCGACCTGCCAGGACTCGACGAGATCAAGCCCTGGACCAGCAGGGAGGCCACCAGCGCCAAGGCCGCGCCCGGCCGGCTGGTCGTGGTGGGCGGCGGTGTCGTCGCCACCGAGATGGCCACCGCCTGGCAGGCCCTCGGCTCCCAGGTCACCCTCCTGGTCCGCGGCAAGGGCCTGCTGAACCGCATGGAGCCCTTCGCCGGCGAACTGGTCCACGAGGGCCTCACCGAGGCGGGCGCCGACGTCCGCACCGGCACCTCGGTCGCGTCGGTGACCCGCGAGAACGGCACCGTCGTGGTCGTCACCGACGGCGGCGACCGCATCGAGGCCGACGAGATCCTCTTCGCCACCGGACGCGCCCCGCGCACCGACGACATCGGCCTCGACACGGTCGGCCTGGCACCCGGCTCCTGGCTGGAGGTCGACGACAGCCTCCGCGTCACCGGCAGCGACTGGCTCTACGCCGTCGGCGACGTCAACCACCGCGCCCTCCTCACCCACCAGGGCAAGTACCAGGCCCGCATCGCGGGCGCCGCCATCGCGGCCCGAGCCTCCGGCGTCCCGCTCCTGGAGACGGACCCCTGGGGCGCGCACGCCGCGACCGCCGACCACTCCGCCGTACCCCAGGTCGTCTTCACCGACCCGGAGGCCGCCGCCGTCGGCCTCTCCCTGGCCGAGGCCGAACAGGCGGGCCACCGCGTCCGCGCCGTCGACTACGAACTCGGCAACGTCTCCGGCGCGAGCCTGTACGGCGACGGCTACCGGGGCCGCGCCCGCATGGTCGTCGACCTGGAGCGCGAGATCCTCCTCGGCGTCACCTTCGTCGGCCCGGGCGTCGGCGAACTCATCCACTCCGCCACCATCGCCGTCGCCGGAGAGGTCCCCATCAGCAGGCTGTGGCACGCCGTGCCGTCCTATCCGACGATCAGCGAGGTGTGGCTGCGGCTGCTGGAGAGCTACCGCGACAACTGAGTCACGCGGCGGGACCCGAAGGGGGCGCAACGCCCGCACGGCGCGGTCGTCGTGGGTCACCATGACGACCGCGCCCGGATGCGTGCCCATGTCGACGTCGTCCCGAAGGAAAGGAACGGGCCCAGCACACCCCGGAGTTCACCGTCCGTCAGTTCCTGCGCGAAGTAACCGAGCTACGGCAGGTCGAAGCCGAGCGCCTTCGCGGCCTCCGTCGGCGTGGGCTGCGCCCAGCGCTCCGCCATGGCCTGGGCCGACGACAGCGACCGCGGCTCCGCCCGGTCGAGGTAGAGCGTGCCGTCGAGGTGGTCGGTCTCGTGCTGCACGATCCGCGCCGGCCACCCGGAGAACACCTCGTCCACCGCGCGACCGTGCTCGTCCTCGCCCGTCAGCCGCACCTCGGCGTGGCGCGCCACCACCGCCTGCCAGCCCGGCACGCTCAGACAGCCCTCGAAGAAGGCGGCGCGCGCGGTGCCGACCGCCTCGTACGACGGATTGACCAGCACCCGGAACGGCAGTGGCACCCGTCCGCGCGCGACCCTGATCTCGTCCGGCACCGGCGCCGGGTCCTCGATCACCGCGATCCGCAGGGGCACGCCGACCTGCGGAGCCGCCAGACCCACGCCCGGCGCCGCGTGCATGGTGACGCGCAGCGCCTCGACGAACCGGGCGAGCAGCGCGGAGTCCAGCTGTCCCTCGAACCGCTCGGTGCCGCGCCGTAGCACCGGATCGCCGGCCGCCACGATCGGCAGCGGGCCGTCGCCGGCCAGGAGTTCCTCGACCAGCCCGGCAAGGGGCGCGTGATGACGGGGAGTTGCCATCGCGCCAGGATGCCACGCCCGCCGGCCCACCCTTGTGTGACGCAGGTCACTTAAGCCTCCGGGAACTCGAAGGCCTCTCTCCCCGACTACTGGACCGGTACAGCCGAGAAACGTCCCCTGCCCCAGAAAAGAACCGCCGATGACCTCCGCTCTCACGAGGACCACGGACGAGGCCCCGAAAGCCGCCGATCCGACGCCGTCACGCAGCAGTTGGGCACCGCTCCGCCCCCTGTTGCTGCGCCTGCACTTCTACGCCGGACTGCTGGTCGCGCCGTTCCTTCTCGTGGCCGCCTGCACCGGACTCCTCTACGCCGCCTCCTTCCAGGCCGAGAAGATCGTCTACTCCGACGAGTTGACCGTCTCGGAGGTCGGCGACGTCAAACTGCCCATCTCGGAGCAGGTCACCGCCGCCCGTGAGGCCCACCCCGAGGGCACCGTCGCCGCCGTCCGTCCCTCCCCGGAGGACGACGCCACGACCCGGGTCCTGCTCTCCGGCGTCGAGGGCGTCGACGCCGACCACACCCTCGCCGTGTTCGTCGACCCGTACACCGCCAAGGTCGAAGGCGCCCTGGAGCAGTACGGCTCGACCGGCGCCCTGCCCCTGCGCACCTGGATCTCCGGGCTCCACCGCAATCTGCACCTCGGCGAGACCGGCCGCCTCTACAGCGAGTTCGCGGCGAGCTGGCTGTGGGTGATCGCGAGCGCGGGGCTCGTGATGTGGTTCACCCGCCGCCGGGCCCAGCGCAAACTGCGCGGGACCAGCGGGCGGCGCCGCACCCTCGGTCTGCACGGCGGCGTCGGCGCGTGGGCCGCCGCCGGGTTCCTCTTCCTGTCGGTGACCGGTCTGACCTGGTCCACCTACGCCGGCGCCAACATCGACGTACTGCGCACCTCGCTCCACCAGGCCACCCCGTCGATCTCCGCGACCGCGGGCGGCGACCACTCCGGACACGGCGCGTCCGCCTCGGCCGGGGACGCCGAGCACGGCGTCGGCCTCGACAAGGTTTTGGCGGCGGCGCGGGCCGAGGGGCTCGGCGACCCGGTCGAGATCGTCCCGCCCGCCGACGAGTCGTCGACGTACGTGGTGAAGCAGGTGGGGCGCAGCTACCCCACGAAGCAGGACGCGGTGGCCGTCGACCCGACCTCCGGCGAGGTCACCGACGTGCTGCGGTTCGCCGACTACCCGATCCTCGCGAAGCTGACCCGCTGGGGCATCGACCTGCACACGGGCGTGCTGTTCGGCCTGGTCAACCAGATCGCCCTGATGCTGCTCGCGCTCTCCCTGATCCTGCTGATCGTGTGGGGCTACCGGATGTGGTGGCAGCGCGGCCGCGGCTCGGCCTTCGGCCGTCCGATCCCGCGCGGGGCCTGGCAGAAGGTGCCCCCGCTGATCCTGCTGCCGTGCGTGGCGGCCATCGCGGTCCTCGGGTACTACGTCCCGCTCCTCGGCATTCCGCTGGCCGCGTTCCTCGTCGTCGACATCGTCCTCGGCGAGATCAGCCACCGGCGGGGCGGGCGCGCCGACGCGGCGGCCTGACCGCGGGACAGCGCAGGGGCCCGGTTCCATGACGGAACCGGGCCCCTGCTGTCGTGCTCAGAGGGTGTCGAAGTCGCCCGCGAGCGCGGAGGCGAGGCGCAGGTGCGGCTCGGCCTCCTCGTGCCGCCCCTGGCGCTCCAGTGTGCGGCCCAGCATCAGCCGGGCGTACTGCTCCACCGGGTCGCGCTCCACGATGATGCGCAACTCGGTCTCCGCGCGGCGCAGTTGGGCCGAGTGGTAGTAGGAGCGGGCCAGCAGCAGCCGCGGTCCGGTCTGCTCCGGCACCTCCTCGACCAGCCCGTCCAGGACACGCGCCGCGGCGGCGTAGTCCTTGGCGTCGAAGAACATCCGCGCGCGCTCCCACCGCTCCGCCGGTGTTCCGTGGTCGTAGTACGTCGTCTCCACTCTGACCTCCTTCGAGGCCGTCAACGGAGAAGATCGGTTCGGTATTCCACTACGTGGCGAGGGCCGTGAGCTCGGCGTCGGCCCGGTCGGTGATGAGGGTGAGCACGCGTCCGGCGACGGCGAGATCCTCCGTCGGGATGCCGTCGTAGATCCGGGCCGTGATGGGCGCGGTCTCGGCGGACGTCCGGTCGTACAGCTCCTGGCCGGCGTCCGTGATCCGCACCTGTGACGGCTCCAGGGGCGCCAGCAGCTTCGCCGCGATCAGCTCGTCGACCACGGACCGGGCCTGCGAGGCGTCGATCTTCAGCGAACCGACGACGCCGTCGACGAGATGGCCCCGCTCGACCGGTCCGTCGGCGACGGCCACGACCCGCAGGGTGACGGACTGCTGGAAGGTCACGCCGTGGCGGGCCAGGACCCGCTCCAGGACACCGCGGGCGGCGTAGTGGGCCAGGGCTATGACGCGGGGGTTGAGCAGGGGAGTGGTGGTGGTCATGGCTGCTCCTTGTCGGGCTCGCCGGTGGCGGCGAGCGGATCCAGAGGTGCGTCGAGCAGGGTCACCAGGTCGTGCTTGAAGTCCCGGGTGCGCTCGCTGTCCAGGCCGCCGAACGGGGCCAGCAGCTGCTCCAGGAGCCCCTGGACGACCTTGACGGCCTGTCGGGTCGTGTCGCGGCCCTGCTCGGTGAGGGCCAGCTGCACGGCGCGGGGGTCGCGAGGGTCGCGGGTGCGCTCCAGGAGGCCCGCGGACTCCAGGGAGCGCGCCAGCTTGGACACATAGAGCGGCTCCAGGCCCACATGGTCGGCGAGGCGCCGCTGACTGGGGCGCTCACCGGCGCGCTGCATGCCGTACAAGGACGCCACCAGCGAGTACTGCGCATGGGTGAGCCCCAGCGGAGCCATCGCGCGGTCCACCGCGGTCCGCCACTTCATCGACAGTCGCCACACCAGGAATCCGGGTGTCGCCTTCTCGGAACCCTCGCTCATGACAAATACAGTACATGGCTACTATGTACATGGCTACTATTTTCGAACGAGCCGGGACAGCCCGGACGACGGACTGACGGGACGCCGCTCACGGGTCTAGGTTGGGCGCCATGAGCAATCTTGATCGCGAGGCGACTCCCGCCCTGTGCGGCGGCCGCGGCTTCGTGGTGGCGGAGCCCGTTCGCGAACTCCTCAGTCCTCGCACCGTCAAGCTCGGCGAGTCCACCGAGGTCCGCCGGCTGCTGCCCAACCTGGGGCGTCGCATGGTCGGCGCGTGGTGCTTCGTCGACCACTACGGCCCCGACGACATCGCCGACGAACCCGGCATGCAGGTGCCGCCCCACCCGCACATGGGCCTTCAGACGGTGAGCTGGCTGCACCAGGGCGAGGTGCTGCACCGCGACTCGACCGGCAGCCTCCAGACGATCCGCCCGCGCGAGCTGGGCCTGATGACCTCCGGACGGGCCATCAGCCACTCCGAGGAGAGCCCCAAGTCCCACGCCCGCTATCTGCACGGCGCCCAGCTGTGGGTGGCCCTGCCCGACAGCGACCGCCACACCGACCCGCACTTCGAGCACCACGCCGAACTGCCGGTCGTCACCGCACCCGGCCTCTCGGCCACCCTGATCCTCGGCACCCTCGACGGCGCGACCTCGCCCGGCACGACATACACCCCCATCGTCGGCGCCGACCTGACCCTCGCCCACGGCACGGACGTACGCCTCCCGCTGGAACCGGACTTCGAGTACGCCGTCCTGTCCATGTCCGGCGAGGCCCGGGTGGACGGCGTCCCGGTCCTGCCCGGCTCCATGCTCTACCTCGGCTGCGGCCGCACCGAACTGCCGCTGCGCGCCGAGTCGGACGCCTCCCTGATGCTCCTGGGCGGTGAGCCGTTCGAGGAGGAGCTGATCATGTTCTGGAACTTCATCGGCCGCACCCAGCAGGAGATCGAACAGGCCCGCGCGGACTGGACCACCGGTTCGCGCTTCGGCGAGGTCAAGGGCTACGACGGTGCGCCCCTGCCCGCTCCCGCGCTGCCGCCGGTGCCGCTGAAGCCGCGGGGACGGGTGCGTTGACCCGCGGATCCTGCCGCTCCGACGGCGCGAAGGGCCCTGGCGGACGGAAGTCCGGCGGGGCCCTTCGCGCGCGGGCCGGAGGGCGAGGAGCATCCGACCGGGCGGTCGCGTCACGCACGACCCCACCGCCGTCGCTCCGAAGTCGCCGAGCGCTCCGTCCCATTGAGGCGCGGCACGCCACAGAGGAAAGGGCACCGACATGGCACTGATCCTGGTGACCGGAGCGTCCAGCGGGCTCGGGCGCCACACGGCGGACGCGCTGGCCGACGACGGCCACGACGTGGTCGTCCATGTGCGCAACCCGGCGCGTCTCACCGGCCCGCAGGACGCGGCCCGGTGGAAGGGCGTCATCACCGGGGATCTCGCCCGGGCGGACGAGATCCCCGAAGTCGCCCGGCAGGCCGCCGAGTTCGGCCGCTTCGACGTCGTCATCCACAACGCCGGCACCATGCACGTTCCGGACGCGGTCACCGTCAACACCGTCGCGCCGTATGTGCTCACGGCGTTGATGGACAAGCCGGCCAGGCTCATCCACCTCAGCAGCTCGATGCACCGAACCGGCTCCACCGACCTGCGGGAACTGACCACCGGCAGCGCCGCCTACGACGACACCAAACTGTGGGTCACCACCCTCGCGCTCGCCCTCGCCTCCCGTTGGGACGGCACCACCAGCCATGCGGTCGACCCCGGTTGGGTCCCCACCCGCATGGGCGGCGCGGGCGCCCCGGACGACCTGACCGCCGGCCACCGCACACAGACGTGGCTCGCCACCCACCCCGACGTGACCCCGCGCACCGGCGGCTACTGGTACCACCGGCGCACCCAGTCACCCCACCCGGCAGCCCAGGACCCGGAGTTCCAGGCCCGCCTGCTCCAAGCCCTGGAACGCCGCACGGGCGTCCGCCTCGACTGAACGCGGCACCCGAATGGACAGGGTGATCCGATGGCCGGGGTGGCCGGTATGAACCCTGGCCCCCAGCGCCCCGACGACACGGCTCAGCCGCTGCGCAGCGACGCCGAGCGCAACCGGGCGCGGATCGCCGCCGCCGCACGCGGGGTGTTCGCGCGCGACGGGCCGGCTGCCTCCATGGCCTCCGTGGCCCGGGAGGCCGGGGTGGGGATCGCCACGATGTTCCGCCGCTTCCCCACGAAGGAGGAGCTGGTCGCGGCCGTCTTCGCCGACCACATGGACACCTACACCGACGCCTCGCCGCCGGTCCGGACGCCCCGGACCCCTGGCACGGCTTCGTCGGCTACATCGAGACCGCGTGCGCGCCGGACAAGCGCGGCTGACCGCACCGGACCGTACCGCTGCGGACTCGGCCGCCGTCGATGTGCCCGCGCCGGTGGTCACCAGGTCACCGGGAGCTCGTAGACCCCGTACACCACCCCGTCGTCCTTGAACGGGATCTTCTCCAGTGCGACCGCCCGCCGCAGGGTCGGGACGCGGCGCAGGAGGGTGCTGTAGACGACCTGGAGTTCCAGGCGGGCCAGCGGCTGGCCCAGGCACTGGTGGATGCCGAAGCCGAAGGCCATGTGGCGGCGGGCGTCGCGGGTGACGTCGAGGCGGGCGGGGTCCGGGAAGCGGTCGGGCTCCCAGTTGCCGGTGGCGCCGGGGATGATGACGCCCTCTCCGGCGCGGAGGGTCTCGCCGCCGATCTCGATGTCCTCCAGGACCACACGGCGCTGCCCGTTGTGGACCACCGTCAGATAGCGCAGCATCTCCTCGACGGCGCCCGCGACGACCTTGGGATCGTCGGTGTCGCGGACGAGCGCCAGCTGGTCGGGGTGTTCCAGGAGGGCCAGGACACCGAGCGCGATCATGTTGGCGGTGGTCTCATGGCCCGCTCCGAGCAGCAGCAGGCCCAGCATCGCGGCGTCGAGCCGGCCGAGGTCGCCGTCCCGCACCCTGGCGGCCAGGTCGGAGAGCATGTCCTCGCCCGGGGTGGCGAGCTTCGCCTGGAGCTGCTCGTCCAGGTACTGGAGCAACTCCCCGCTCGCGGCCCGGGATTCCGCCACGGAGGCGTCCCGGCGGACGCCGACCTGGCTCCTGCTCTGGAAGAACTCGTGGTCGTCGTACGGCACTCCGAGCAGTTCGCAGATCACCAGCGACGGGAGCGGCAGGGCCAGCGCCGCCACCAGGTCGGCGGGGTTCGGGCCGGCCAGCATCGCGTCGACGAACCGGTCGGTCATGCGCTGCACGGCCGGTCGCATGGCCTCGATGCGCTTGATGGTGAAGGGAGCGGTGACCATACGCCGGATGCGCGCGTGGTCGGGGTCGTCCATGTTGAGGAAGGACGGCGGCATCTGGGAGTAGGCCTCCTGGAAGGCCGCGCTGAAGTGGGGGAATCCCGGCCGCCGGGGATCGACGCTGAGCCGCGCGTCGCCGTACAGCGCCCGCTGGTCCTCGTGGCGCGTGACGAGCCAGGGGGTGCTGCCGTCCCACAACCGGACGCGGGCGACGGGCCGTTCGCTCCGCAGTCGCAGCATCTCCGGAGGCGGGTCGAAGGGGCAGCCGGCGGCGCGCGGCATCGGGAAGCCGGGAACGGTGTCGGTCATCTCACTCCTCGGGGTGGGGGGAAGGGAGTTGGCGTCATGGAAGCCCGCGAAGCTGACAACTACCGGTCATCCGGCTGACAGACGCCGGATCTGGCCGGATCACGCAGTCCGAGGAGAGCGATCCCGCCACGCTCGCCCCACAGGAATCAACAAGCTCTGTGAGAACGATTGACGCGACCCCGACCCGCTTCTACCTTCTGATCGATTCACCGAACCTCGTTCGATATATCGGCAATCGGTGTCCCCTTGGAGAAGCGAATGAGCGCAATCCCCCACCTTTCGCGTCGACGGTTCCTGGGCGCGGCCGCGACCGTGCCGCTGGCCACCACCGGCGCGCTGGCCCTCGGTGCCGGCACCGCCCACGCCGCCGACTCGGCGTACGTCATGGGCTACTTCACCGAGTCCAACACCATGCTCGAGGCCAACTACGGCCTGCACCTCGCCGTCAGCACCGACGGCCTCCAGTGGACCCCGCTGAACCAGAACGCCCCCGTGGTGACCCCGACCCTGGGCGCGAAGGGACTGCGCGACCCGTTCATCATGCGCAAGCAGAACGGCGCCTTCGTCGTGCTGGCAACGGACCTCAACGGCACCGACTGGGCGTACGACAGCGTCTACATCCACGTCTGGGACTCCACCGACCTGCGCACCTTCACCGGCTACCGGCTGCTGAAACTGCACGACATGACCGACACCCACAGCTGGGCGCCGGAGGCCTACTGGGACGCCTCGCGCGGCCAGTACGGCATCCTCTACTCGTCGGTGAACAGCAGCGGCCACAACGTCATCATGGTCAGCTACACCACCGACTTCGTGACCACCTCGAACCCGCAGGTCTTCTTCGACCCCGGCTACGACGTCATCGACGGCAACCTCACCGTGGGCGTCAACGGCGTCAACTACCTTTACTTCAAGAAGAACCAGACCCTCGTCGGCGCCCGCTCCACCTCCCTGAATCCGGGCAGCTTCACCGAGTTCAGCACCGCCGCCGCGCACGGCGGCACCGAGGCGCCGACCGTGGTGCAGTCCCTGACGACGGGAACGTATTACCTCTGGGGTGACACCTACACCCCGAACGGCGTCTTCTACGCCTGGCAGTCGAGCAGTCTCGCCGCCGGCACCTGGACGGCCGTCGACCAGAAGCTGTACACCCAGCCCCTCAACTCCAAGCACTGCACGATCGAGACGATCACCTCGACCGAGTACACCAACCTCCTGGCCAAGTGGGGCGCCCCGGCCTGGAACCGTCTCAAGTCGTACAACTACCCGGCCCGTTACGTCCGCCACAGCGGTTACGTCGGCCGCATCGACGAGTACCCCTTCGACCCGTACCCCGACTCGCAGTGGAAGCTCGTCCCCGGCCTCGCCGACAGCTCCGGCGTCTCCTTCCAGTCGGTCAACTACCCGACCCGCTATCTGCGGCACTACAGCTACAACCTGCGGCTGGACGCGAACGACGGCACGTCCACGTTCGCCGGTGACGCGACCTTCCACCGTACGGCCGGACTCGCCAACTCCTCCTGGTCCTCGTTCCGTTCGTACAACAACCCGACCCGCTACATCCGTCACTCGAACTACGCGCTGCGGATCGACCCGATCTCCACGAGTACCGAGCAGCAGGACGCCACGTTCTACGTCGGGTACTGACGGCCCGGACGTACATCTGGACTACACGTCCAAGGACTGGATGTGTAGTCTAGGTCTCATGGTGTCCGAGCGAGCACTGCAAGCCGAGCGGGACGCGATCGTCGCCGCCCTGACGCCCGTCGTCGACGGGTTGGCGGCGACGTTCGGCCCGGTGTGCGAAGTGGTCCTGCACGACTACCGGGACCCCGACAAGTCCGTGGTCGCCCTCGCCGGTTCGGTGACCGGGCGTGCGGTGGGCGGGGCGATGAGCGAGATCGGCATGCGGATCGTCGCCCGCGGGGACGCGGCGGGCGACGAGCTCAACTACGTCACCCGCACCGGGGCCGGCCGGACGGTCAAGTCGTCCACGATGGTGCTGCGGGACTCCACGGGCGCGGTGTTCGGCGCCCTGTGCGTCAACCTCGACGTCACCGCCGCGAGCGAGGCCCACGCGCTGCTCGGCGCGCTGGCCGGGATCGGCGGCGCCCCCGCCGAGCTGCCGGTCACCACCTTCGGCGACGACATCGACTCGGTCGTGGACGCCATCCTCGACACGCACCGCCACCAGCCGTGGGGCGCCCTCGACCGCACGGAACGCCTCGCGCTGTTCCGGAGCCTCGACGACCGCGGGGTGTTCGCCGTGCGCCGTGCGATCGAGCAGGTCGCGGCCCGCCTCGGCATCTCCCGCGCCTCCGCCTACAGCTACCTCTCCCAGGCCCGGACCACGGACGAGGGCGCGGGCACCGAGTGACGACCCCTGATGGAGGCACCGAGTGACGACCCCGCCTGTCACCCTCGACGACATCCGTGACGCGGCCCAGCGGCTCAAGGGAGTCGCCCACCGCACGCCCGTGCTCCGCTCCCGCACCCTCGACGCCCGCGTCGGCGCCGAAGTCCTCCTCAAGTGCGAGAACTTCCAGCGCGTGGGCGCCTTCAAGTTCCGCGGTGCCTACAACGCGGCCTCCCGGCTCACCCCCGGACAACTGGCCCGCGGTATCGCCACGTACTCCTCCGGGAACCACGCCCAGGCCGTCGCGCTGGCCGCCCGCGAACTCGGCAGCACCGCGGTGATCGTGATGCCCGAGGACGCCCCGCGCTCCAAGCGGGAGGCCACCGTCGGCTACGGCGCCGAGATCGTGACGTACGACCGCTACACCGGCGACCGTGTCGCCCTCGCCGAAGCCCTGGCCGCCGAGCGGGGGCTCGCCCTGATCCCGCCCTACGAGCACCCGCACGTCATCGCCGGGCAGGGCACCGCGGCTCTCGAACTCCTCGAAGAAGCAGGGGAGTTGGGCATGCTGATGGCGCCCGTCGGCGGAGGCGGGCTGATCGCGGGCAGCGCCACGGCGGCCAAGGGGCTCCACCCGGACATCCGGATCGTCGGCGTCGAGCCCGAGGCCGGCGACGACACCAAGCGCTCCCTGGAGGCCGGCCGACGCGTCACGGTCCCGGTGCCCCGCACCATCGCCGACGGCCAGGCACTGCACACGCCCGGCGAGCTGACGTTCTCGGTGAACCGGCGGCTCGTCGACGCGATCGCGCTGGTCACCGACGACGAGATCCGGGACGCGATGCGGTTCGCGTTCGAGCACCTCAAGGTCGTCGTCGAGCCGAGCGGCGCGACGCCGCTGGCCGCGCTGCTGTCCGGTCGGGCGGGGGAGCTTCCCGGGCGGGTGGGAGTGATCGTCTCGGGCGGCAATGTCGACGCCGCGCGCTTCGCCGAGCTCTGCGGCACCGGGGCGTAGTCCACCCGAATGGCGGCTCCCGCTTGCCGGGCGGACGATGGAGTGGTGGGGCTCGGCCCCCGCCGGTGCCGCGTGTCGCGGCCGGGAGACGGAGACCGGCCCGGCCCGAGCGAGCGGTGCTGAAGGGAGTGTCGACATGCTGGAGATGAAGATCCTCGACAAGCCGGACGAGCGGCGGGACTTCCCCCGAGGGCATCTGGAAGCCGTCCATCTGACGGGTCTCGACTTCGCGGTCGGGACGTTCGAACCGGGCTGGCGCTGGTCCGAGTCCGTCGCGCCCATCGCGGGGACCAGCAGCTGCGAGGTCCACCACAACGGCTATGTGGTCCAGGGCAGGATGCACGTCCGTATGGACGACGGCGCCGAGGGTGAGCTCGGCCCGGGCGATGTCTTCGTGGTCTCGGCGGGGCACGACGCCTGGGTGGTGGGCGACGAACAGTGCGTCGTCTACGACTTCGCGGGCGGGATGGCCAAGGACTACGCCAAGGGAGACTGACGACTGATCTTCGAGGGCGACTTGCCATGTGGAAACCGATCGGTTTACTCTGCATCGGACAGGTGAACCGATCGGTTTCCCGTGTGTCGAGATCTCTGGAGAACCCCCATGACCGCCATCGAAGGTTCCGTCGCCCTGGTCACCGGCGGCAGCCGCGGAATCGGCCGCGCGCTGGTGAGCGCCCTGTACGAGCGCGGCGCGAAGAAGGTGTACGCCACCGCCCGCGACCCGCGCACGGTGACGCACCCGGACGCCGTGCCGCTGGCCCTGGAGGTGAGCGACCCCGCGTCCGTGGCGGCCGCCGCCGCACAGGCCCAGGACGTCACCCTGCTGATCAACAACGCGGGCGGCTCCGTGAACGCGAGCTTCCTCGACTCACCCGTCGAGGACGTGCGCCGCGAGTTCGAGACCAACTTCTACGGCCCCCTCCTGGTCACCCGCGCCTTCGTCCCCGTCATCGAACGCAACGGCGGCGGCCACATCCTGAACGTCCACTCGGTGCTCTCCTGGCTCGGTGTGCTCGGCTCCTACAGTGCCTCCAAGGCCGCCCTGTGGTCGCAGACCAACTCCCTGCGCCTGGACCTCAAGCCGCGCGGCATCGAGGTCACCGGCCTGCATGTCGGGTACGTCGACACGGACATGGCCGCGCAGGTGGACGCCCCGAAGTCCACCCCCGAGAGCGTGGCCGCCCAGGCGCTCGACGGCATCGAGTCCGACGCCTACGAGGTGCTCGCGGACGACCTGTCCCGGCAGGTGAAGGCCGGCCTCGCGGCCGATCTCGCCGTGCTGTACCCGCAGTTGGCGGCCTAGGAGCCGGTCGGTCGGGACCCCTGCGCTTGCCGCCAGGCGTGCGGGCCGCGGTGGTGGGTCCTGTGCCCGGCGATGAGCACGCCGCGCCGGGAGGCTCAGTGCGGTGAGCAGGTCCAGCACGGCCGAGGGACGTACTCCCTGGCCCGCATGTCCCTCCGCACAGTTCGGCGGTCAGATCGGCAGCAGCCGTCCCACCAGCGTGCCCAGCTGCTTCACGTTGCGGCACTCGTGCATCTCGACGAGCTCGGCGTACTCCGGCGCGGCGGAGTCGCCGGTGCCCCACTGCGCGTGCTGCTCGGGGTTCAACCAGTAGACGCGCCGGGCCCGTTCGGAGATCTGCCGGACGGCCGCCAGGTTCGGGTCGCTCATGTTCGTACGGGCGTCCCCGAGGACGAACACGGTCGTGCGCGAGCCGACCGCGTCGCCGTAGCGCTCGGCGAACTCGCCCAGCGCCATGCCGTAGTCACTGCTGCCGTGATAGCCCGTGAGCGCCGCCTCCGACTGGATCCGGGCGCCGAGTCCCGCCGCGTCGGCGGCGCCGTGTTCCAGCAGTCCCGTCACCTCGTCGATCCGGTTGACGAAGGCGAACACCCGCACCTTGCTGAACTGGTCGTGCAGGGCCTGCACGAGCAGCATCGTGAAGTCCGAGAACCCGGAGACCGAGCCCGACACATCGCACAGCAGCACCAGTTCGGGCCGTGCCGGGCGACGCCTGCGCAGCACCGGCTTCATCGGCACCCCGCCGGTCGACAACGAACCGCGCAGGGTCCGCCGTAGATCGATCGAGCCCCGGGCCGCCCGGCGCCGACGGGCCGCCAGCCGTGTGGCCAGCTTCCGCGCCAGCGGCTGAACCGTCCTGCGCAGCTCGGCCAGTTGGGCCTTCCCGGCGAACAGGAAGTCGACCCGGTCGGCCGTGGTCCGCACCGCCCGCCGGGCGATCTCGTCCCGATCCCGCCGCTCGGCCACCCGGCGCCGCGCCTCCGTCGCCACCAACGCGCGGAAGGACTCGATACGCCGCCGGATCTCGTCGTCCAGCAGCCGGTCGGCGAACCCCGAACTCCCGCCCTGCGCCCGGACGTCGGCGCGGACGCGGGCCAGCAGCGTCTGCGGGCGGAGCCGGTCGAGTGTCTGGTACGACGACCAGCCGTCCGAGGCGGGGGAGGAGCCGTATCCGCCGAAGCCGTCGACGGCCTCGATCGCCAGCCGGGCCATCATGGCTTCGTCATTGGCGGCGAGGGCGGTGGCGAGCCGGTCCCGCAGGTCGTCCCGGTCCGTGGTGGCGGACTCGGGCGCTCCGACGCCCCGCGGGAAATAGAGGTCGAAGACCGGGTCGAACACCGGCCGTTGGGCCGTGCCGTGCAGCAGCGTCGCCGCCAGTCCCTCGCGCAGCAGCTCCCGGTCCGCGAGGCCGAGCGCCGCCATCGCCTGGGCCGCGTCCACCGTCTCGCCGGTGCCGACACGGATGCCGTGGGCGCGCAGGGCGGCGACGAGGGACGTGAGCCGTTCGGCGACGGGGGTGCTCACAGGGCGTCCAGGTCGAGCTTCGCCGCCGCCTTGAGGACGTCGTCCTGATGCTTGAGGAGGACGCCCAGGGTGTCGCGTACGACGGTCTCGTCGAGCGTGTCGGCGCCGAGCGCGAGGAGGGTGTGCGCCCAGTCGATGGTCTCCGCGACCGACGGCAGCTTGCGCAGGTCCATCGCCCGCAGCGCGCCCACCACCCGGACCACCGACTCGGCCAGCGCCGCGTCCAGCCCCGGCACCTTCAGCTGGACGATCCGGCGCTCCAGCTCCTCCTCGGGGAAACCGATGTGGAGGAAGAGACAGCGGCGGCGCAGCGCCTCGGACAGCTCGCGGCTGGCGTTGGAGGTGAGGACGACGAAGGGGCGGCGGGTGGCGGTGATCGTGCCCAGCTCCGGCACCGTGACCTGGAAGTCGCTCAGCACCTCCAGGAGCAGGCCCTCGACCTCGACGTCCGCCTTGTCGGTCTCGTCGATCAGCAGGACCTTCGGGTCGTCACCGCGGATCGCCGTCAGCAGCGGGCGGCTGAGGAGGAACTCCTCGCTGAAGATGTCCGTGCGGGTCTCGTCCCAGGTCTCGTCGCGGCCCGCGCTGATCCGCAGCAGCTGCTTGGCGTGGTTCCACTCGTACAGCGCCCGGGACTCGTCGACGCCCTCGTAGCACTGGAGCCGCACCAGCTCCGCCCCCGCCACCTGGGCGACGGCCTTGGCGAGCTCCGTCTTGCCGACCCCGGCGGGGCCTTCCACCAGGAGCGGCTTGCCGAGCCGGTCGGCCAGGAAGACGGTCGTGGCGACCGAGGGGGAGGCGAGGTATCCGGTCTCGGCGAGGCGTGCGGAGACGTCGTCGACGGAAGTGAACAACGGGGGCCTCCAGGTCGGCGGCGCGGGCGGTCCAGGGCAGTCCACCTATCTAAGCGCTTGTTCAGCGCCCGTGTCACCCCGGATCCGGTGTCCGAGGGCCGACAACAGATGAGGGGCGGCTGCCGAAGCAGCCCCCCCTCATCCCGTACGTCCTTCTCAGGCCGCCAGCCCCACCGCCTCCGTCGCCGGAGTGCGCAGCACCTTCCGCGCCGTCGCCAGACTCGTCCCCAGCGTCACCACCACGGCCACCGACACCACCGCCAGCCAGATGCCGAAGGTCTGACCCGGCAGCACCGAGTCGGTGCGGACCACGGTGAAGGGGACGATCCCCGCCAGCGCGGCGACCGTGCCGAAGAAGACCCCGGTGACCGTCAGGACCAGCGTCTCGACCCCGACCACACCGAGCACCTGGTGCGGCGTCGCCCCCGCCAGCCGCTGCTGCCCGAACTCCCGGCCGCGGTAAGTGGTCGCCGCGTACAGCGAGTTGACCAGCATCACGCAGACGAAGACCACGATGATCCCGACGACCGTGAAGTTCAGCGTCTCCAGGTTCTTCGCGTCCACCGACTTCACGAGCCCCGAGGCCTCGATGGCGTCGCTCTCCACCGACTGCATGGTGAGGGTCGCCGTGGTCATCGCCGTGAACAGGATCAGCGACATCAGGATCCCGGCGAGATGCCCGGCCCGCTCCCGCAGATTGCGCACGGCCAGCCAGCCCGCCGCACCCGACAGGTGCAGCCGGTCCAGGACGCCTTCGAGGAGCCGTGGTGCCAGCAGCGCCAGGCCCACCGACAGCAGGATCGCCCCGTACGCCGGTGGCGCCATCAGCGCCTCGTCCGTACCGGAGAAGGCGAACGTGGACGTGGCGGACAGGGCGCCGGCCACGAGAGCGGCGTAGGTGAAGAACCTCCGCCCCCGGCCGTGCTGTCGGCGGTGACCGCGCGTCACCCGCCGCAGCGCGAGGAACGCGGCGCCCGCTGCGGCGAGCAGCGTGATGGCGACACCCGACATCAACGCGATCGGACCGAAGGCGTGGTCGACCGAGGCCGCCACCTGACCGTTGTCCTGGAACACGTCCAGCAGCGCCTGTCCACCGAGCATCGCGGGGCCGATCGCCAGTGCGGCGCCCACCACGGCCACCGCCATCGCCTCACCGACCACCATCCGTTTGATCTGTGCCGGGGTCGCCCCCGAGCAGCGCAGCAGCTCCAGCTCGGCGGCCCGCTGGCGCACATTGACCGTGAGCGTGGAGGCCACGGCGAAGAACACCAGCAGGGAGCCGTACCCCCCGACCACGCTCGCCGCGGTCGTCAGCGTCTCCGCGCTCACCGAGTCGACGCCGCGCTGCGCCGCCGTGTCGTGCATCGAGTTGAACGTCATGATGATCGCCGCGCCCAGGAAGGCGGACAGCAGCGTCGCGAGGAACCGTCCGGGGCGCTGCCGGATCGACAGCATGGCCAGTACGAACATCGCTCACACCCCCGCCGTCACGTCGTCGCCCAGGTGCGCGAGGCGCTCGGCCACCGCGTCCGCGGTCGGCGCGGTCAGCCCGCCGGCCAGCCGGCCGTCGGCGAGGAACAGCACCGAGTCGGCGTACGAGGCGGCGACCGGGTCGTGCGTCACCATCACCACGGTCCGCCCGTGCACCCGCACCGCCTCCTGGAGCAGCCGCAGCACATCCCGCGCGCTGCGCGTGTCCAGGGCACCCGTCGGCTCGTCCGCGAAGATCACCCGGGGTTCGGCGACCAGCGCCCGGGCGATCGCGACCCGCTGCCGCTGACCGCCGGACAACTGGTCGGGCCGGTGCCCGAGCCGGTCGCCGAGACCGACCTGGGTCAGGACCTCCCGGGCCCGCTTCCGGTCGACGCGCTGCCCGGCGAGTTTGAGCGGCAGCACCGTGTTCTGCGCGACGGTGAGCGTCTCCAGCAGGTTGTACTGCTGGAAGACGAATCCGATCCGCCCCCGCCGGAACCTCGTCAGTTCGGCCTCGCCGCCGCCCGTCAGCTCGGTGCCGTCCACGACGACGATGCCGCTGTCGGGCCGGTCCAGCCCGGCCGCGCACTGGAGCAGCGTCGACTTGCCGGAACCCGAGGGCCCCATCACCGCGGTGAAGGTGCCCCGGCCCAGACTGAGCGTGACCCCGTCCAGAGCGGTGACGGCGCTGTCGTCGCTGCCGTAGGTCTTGGTGACCTTGACCAGCCGCAGCGCCTCGGCGGCGGGTCCCGTGTCGTGCGTGCGTCGCGAGCCTGTGCGAAACATCGTCATCACCTCTCGGTCCGGCACTCCGTGTGCCCTGACAGAGAAATTACGGAGCCGGCGAGGGGACCACATTGGGCCCAGAACCCGTATCGGGGGGTGTACCCAGCGACACCCCGTACGGGTCACCCCAACGAGCCGACCCCCTGACCCGCCGATGCAATGGAGACGTGACCGCGCCCCCGGACGACTGCCTCGCGCGCAACGAGTGGATCTGCGGCGAGTATCTGAGCACCCGCCGGCAGATCCTCCTCGACGCGGTCGTCCAGCATCTGGAGCTCACCGTGGTCTCGGTGCTCATCGGCCTCGTCATCGCGCTGCCGCTCGCCGTGCTGGCGCGCCGCTGGGGCTGGGCGTCCGGTCCGGTCCTCGGCGTCACGACGATCCTCTACACGATCCCGTCCCTGGCGATGTTCTCCCTGCTCCTGCCCGTGTACGGGCTCTCCGCCGGCCTGGTCGTGGCCGGCCTCGTCCTCTACTCGCTCACCCTGCTCGTGCGGAACATCCTCGCCGGGCTGCGCGCCGTCCCCGAGGAGACCCGGCAGGCCGCCCGCGGCATGGGCTACGGCCCGGTCCGCCTCCTGCTCACCGTCGAACTGCCGCTCGCGCTGCCCGCCGCGATGGCCGGTCTGCGCATCGCCATGGTCTCCGCGGTGTCGCTGGTGACGGTGGGCGCGATCGTGGGCTTCGGCGGGCTCGGGAACCTCATCTACGCGGGTATGAACACCTACTTCAAGGCGCAGGTCCTCACCGCCTCCGTCCTGTGCGTCGTGATCGCCGTCGCGGCCGACGTGCTGCTCCTGGGCGTGCAGCGGCTGATCACCCCGTGGACGAGGGCGGCCCGCGGATGACCACCCTGACCGACGCCTGGGACTGGCTCACCGACTCCGCCCACTGGGCGGGCGCCGACGGCATCTGGCACCGGCTGCTGCAACACCTCGTCCTCACCGTCGTCTGCCTGGCCATCAGCTGTCTGATCGCCCTCCCGGTGGCCCTCGTCCTCGGCCACCTCGGCAAGGGCGGCGCCCTGGCGGTCAACATCTCCAACGTCGGCCGCGCGGTCCCCACGTTCGCGGTACTGGTCCTCCTGCTGCTGACCCCCGTCGGGGACTGGGGGGAGGGCCCGACCGTCGTCGCCCTGGTGCTGTTCGCCCTCCCGCCCCTGCTCACCAACGCCTACGTCGGCATGCGCGAGGTGGACCGCGGCGTCGTCCAGGCGGCCCGGGGCATGGGCATGACGGGACGGCAGATGCTGTTCCAGGTGGAGCTGCCCCTCGCGCTCCCCATGGTGCTGACCGGTGTCCGCATCGCCGCCGTCCAACTCGTCGCGACGGCCACGATCGCCGCGCTGGCGGGCGGGGGAGGGCTGGGCCGGATCATCACGGCGGGCTTCAACCTCGCCAGTACGCCGCAGGTGGTGGCCGGAGCGGTGCTCGTCGCGGCGTTCGCGCTGATCGTGGAGGGCGTCTTCGAGGTCGCCGAACGGCTGGCGCCCCGGTGGGCGCGGGGGACGCGATGAGACGAAGCGCGTCCATGGGTCTCGTCCTCCTGCTGACCGGCTGTGCCACGGGCCCCTCCCTGGAGAACCAGAACGCGGTCACCGCCGCTCCCGGCGACAGCCACCATCTGACCGTCGGATCCGCCGGGTTCACCGAGAGCGACGTGCTCGCCCAGATGTACGCGCTGCTGCTGAACCAGGCCGGATACAAGACCTCGCTGCTCACCGTCGCAAACCGCGAACTGTACGAACCGGCCCTGGAATCCGGCCAGATCGACGTCGTGCCCGAGTACGCGGCCACCTTCGCCGACTGGCTCAACGCCAAGACCAACGGCGCCGACGCGGCCCCGGTCGGCTCACCCGACCTCGACGCCACGATGACGGCCCTGCGCCGACTGGCCACGCCGCGCGGACTCACGGTGCTGGACGCGGGCAGGGCCGTCGACCAGAACGCCTTCGCCGTGAGCGCCTCCTACGCCCGGCGGCACGACCTGAAGACCCTGAGCGACCTCGGCGCCTCGGGACTGGAGGTACGGCTCGCCGCCGGTGACGAGTGCGTCCAACGGCCGTACTGCGAACCGGGGTTGAAGAAGACCTACGGCATCGACATCACCGGCGTCGACCCCAAGGGTGTCGGCACCACCCAGGCCAAGCGGGCCGTGCAGAGCGGCCAGGACCAGATGGTGCTGACCACCACGACCGACGCCACGTTGAGCGACTTCGGCCTGGTCCTCCTCACCGACGACAAACACCTCCAGAACGCCGACTACATCGTCCCCGTCGTCAACCGCTCCCGCGCCGGCAGCGAGGGGGTCACCAAGGCGCTGGGCAAGCTGAACGACGTCCTGACGACGGCCGATCTGGCCTCCATGAACCAACAGGTGGACAGCTGGCGGCGGTTGGCGAAGGACGTGGCGCGGACGTATCTGGCGGACAAGGGGCTGCTGAAGTGAGACGGGGGCGTTGTCAGTGGTGGGCGGTACGTTCGGGGCATGGGGATCTACCTGGTGAGCGTGGCGGCGGAAGAGTGGTTCGACGAGGGTGAGGACGAGGACGAGGAAGAGGACGCCGGCTTCGGGACCGTCGCGGCGGGGCTGAACGAGGAGCTGCGGCGGCGCGGACTGCCGCCGTACGAATCCGTGCCCGCGGAGACGGAGTTCGTGCGGGGCTCCGGGACGCAGTTCGAGGAGAAGCTGGTGCCGTCCATGTACGGCTTCGTCGAGCTGTGCCGCGAGCATCTGTCGAGCGAGGAGGCGGAAAGAATCCTCGACTGGTCGGTGCTGGTACCGATGTCGCTCGACGAGGCGATCGAGCTGCCCATCGGGTCGGCTTACACGAATACGACGGTCATCGCCGGGGCACCTCAGATCCTCGCCCTCGCGGAACGCCTGGCCAGGGCTGTCGGCCTGCCCGACGACCGGATACCGGCCGCCTGCGACAACCTTGACCTGACCATGTGGTTCCGGGACGGACCGGCGAAGGAGACCGCCGCCGCCAGACCGGGCCCATGGGGCGAGGACCTGGACACCGCCTTCTACGTGGCGCTGTACCTGCGCGCCGCCCAGCACTCCCTGCGCCGCGGCTGCCCGATCGTCTACAGCTGACGTGACGGCTCCGCGACATCGGTGACCGTACTGGTGCGGTGGGGAGGCTTCCCGGGGGCGGCCCGCGCGGGTACACCCGGTTCATGGGGGACGACAACGGGGGAGACCGCCACCCGTGGTGGCGGGGAATGCGTGAATCGTTCGACGGGGCGGACACCGAGCTGCGGCCCGAGGGACTCGTCGACGTGGTGCCGGCCGGCTTCGACAGCGCCTATGTGCAGTTCGGCGATCTGTATCCCGAGCAGCAACTCCAACTGCAACTGCTCTACGGGGCCTCGCAACGCGCCTTCGAACACCGCACGAGAGTGTCGGCCCGCGTGACCGTGGTGCGGGTGCTCGGCAACGCGCTCACCGACCCGCGGCTCGCCGACCGGAAGCCGAACGACCATCTGGCGGAGTACCTCGACCAGGAGATCGCCGACCTGAGGGGCCGGCTGGCGCAGGACAGCGCGACGGCCGTCAGCCGGGGCCTCAACATCGGACTCGGTCTGGGCTCCGCCCTCAGCCTGCTGCTGCTCGCCGCACCGCTGCTGTGGGGCGTGGGCCTGCTCGGGGCGATGGGCGTGACGCTCAACTGCACCAACCGCTGGAGCCTGCTGGGCGCCTTCGTGTGCGGAGGTGTCGGCGCGTTCGGCGCGGTGCTCAGCGTCCTCGTCCGGCTGCGCGGCACCGCCGACCAGCTGGCGCGCCGGCAGACCAACGGCCGTGAAGGCGTGGTCGTACCCGGCCAGATGGCCCGCAGCATGCGCCACGAAGGCCTCTACCGCGTCTTCGTCGGCTGGGTCCTCGCACTGGCCGTCTACTTCCTGTTCAGCGGCGGCATCGTGCCCGTCTTCCAGACGCCCGCCACGGCCGCCGAGATCTGCACGACCCCCGGCTCCGCAGTCAAGGGCACCGACTTCTGGGGCTTCTGGTGCGCCATCGGCTTCGTGGCAGGCTTCAACGAACGCTGGGCCTTCGGCCTCCTGAGCCGCGACTCGACCCGCCGCCCGACCAAGGGTTCCTGACCTACGCCCACGGTCCGCGCCCCTGGAGGCCCGCAGGGCCCTCCAGGGGCGCGGGGCTGTGTTGAACTTGCGGCTACCGCCGCGCGGGCGCGACCAGCCACAACGCACCCGCAGTCGACAAACGGCCGACACACCCCACGCACCCCATCACGCCACACCCAGCGGAGCGCTCACGCATCGGCCACCGAATCGAACCGCACCTGCCCCCGCGCCACCCCCAACGCATCCGCGTCCACCGATCTCCGCAACGCCTCATGCAGCTTCGCCGGAGTCAGCACCCCCAGGAACCGCGCCCCGTCCAGCACCGCGACCCACCCCGCGTCATGCTGGAGCATCACGCCGAACGCCTGCTTCAGCGGCGCGCCCACCGGCACCCAGGCGTTCATCCGGTGCGCCCGGTCGCCCACCGTGCCGCCCGCCCCGAGGTCGTCGACGCCGACCCAGCCGTGCAGTGCGCCCTCGTCGTCCAGGACGACGGCCCAGCGTGCCCCCTCCCCCCGCAACCGCTCCGCCGCTGTCCCGGCGGGCTCGTCCAGGCGGGCCAGCGGCGGCTGCTCAAGGTCGTCGGCCTCGATCTCCGTCACCGACAGCCGCTTCAGCCCACGGTCGGCGCCCACGAACTCGGCCACGTACGGCGTCGCCGGCGCCCCGAGGACCGACCCGGGCGTGTCGAACTGCTCGATCCGCCCCTGCCCGTACACGGCGATCCGGTCACCGAGCCGCACCGCCTCCTCGATGTCGTGCGTGACCAGCAGCACCGTCTTGCGCACCGCGGCCTGCATCCGCAGGAACTCGTCCTGCAACTGCTCGCGCACCACCGGGTCGACCGCACCGAACGGCTCGTCCATCAGCAGCACCGGCGGATCCGCGGCCAGCGCCCGCGCCACACCGACCCGCTGCCGCTGTCCGCCGGACAACTGGTCGGGATAGCGCGGCCCGTACCGCTTGGGGTCCAGGCCCACCAGATCGAGCAGCTCGGCGGCGCGCGCCCGCGCCTTCGCCCGCTTCCAGCCGATCAGCGCCGGCACGGTCGCCGTGTTGTCGAGGATCGTGCGGTGCGGGAAGAGCCCCACCTGCTGGATGACGTAGCCGATCCGGCGCCGCAGCCGCACCGGGTCGACGCCGGCGATGTCGTCGCCGTTCACGAGGATCCGTCCCGAGGTCGGCTCGATCAGCCGGTTGACCATCATCATGGTGGTCGTCTTGCCGCAGCCGGACGGGCCCACGAGCGTGACGAGTTCACCCTCGGACACCTCGAAACTCAGGCCGTCCACAGCCGTCGTACCGTCCGGATACCGCTTGCTGACCTGCTCGAACCGGATCATGCACTCACGCTAACGGCGTGCGTGGCCCGCCGCCTTCCCGTGAGGTCCCACCGGCTGGCGATGAGTGGGTTCCGGATTTGAACGGTTTCAATCATGGGCGCGAAACTCTCACTGCTCAGCCCGTAGACAGGCTTACCGATCGCCACCAGCTTCAACGGTCAATCGAGCTGAATCGATACAACTCGAAATGAACGCCTGGACGGCCGAGGACCGCGAACTGACCTACCGGGCCGCGGTCCCCGCCAACAGCACGGCCACCCTGCGTATCCCCACGAGCGACCCCGGCACCGTCCGCGAGGGCCGGACACCCCTGTCACGCGTCCGGGGCGTGGAGTACCTGGGCTTCGCGGACGGCATCGCGTCCTACCGACTGCCGTCCGGCCGTTACGAGTTGACATCCTCGCTCGACTGATCGCCCACCAGCACCACCTCCAGGGTGCGCGGGCCGTGCACCCCCTCGACCCGGTCCAGCTCGATGTCACTGGTCGCCGAAGGGCCGGAGATCCACGTCAACGGGCGGGCCGGGTCGAGGCGTTCGAGAGCCTGGGGCACGGAGGAGACGACCTGCTCCGGGACCTGTACGACGCAGATGTGGTGGTCGGGGACGAGGGTGATGCGGCGGCGGCCCTGGTCGGGGGAGCCGTCCAGCACGATCGTGCCGGTCTCGGCGACGGCCACCGCGCACGCCGTGACCACACTGTCGATCCGGTCCAGCTCGTGAGGCGTGCTCTCGATCCGGTCCGGCACCTGCTCGGCCTCGGTCTCGGCGAGCCAGGACGGTTCGAGACCCGGCGGCACGAGCACCGTCCTCGCGCCCCGCGCAGCCAGCATCCCGGCGATCGTCACCGCCAGGTCGTCGGCGGTGCAACGGTGCACGATCGCCCGGTAGTCGGCGAGGTTCTCGGCCAGCAGATCGACGCTCTGCGCGACACTCCGGTCGCCGTGCTCGCGCAGATAGTCCCGCGAGACCGCCTGCTCGTACGGCGTGTCGTCCTGCTGGACGTCCGCCAGCGCGCGCCGCACCCGGCCCAGGATCCGTTCCCTGCTGCTCACTTCGCCCCGTCCTTTCCGCCGTTGGTGCGCTGCCACCAGTCCCGGAACGGCTCGGCCGGCACCGGCGGCAGATCCCGGGTGCCGCTCCACGCCTTGCCGGGGCCCGGCAGCCTGCTCGGGTGGAGGCGGCGGGTGCGGGAGGCGAGGCGCTGGCCGGTGCGCAGCGCGCCGGGGTGGGCGAACGCCCAACGGGCCGCCCGCATCGCCGCGCGCTCGGCGGCATGTCCCTTGGCCGGCTTCAGCACGACCTTGTTGCCCTCGCGGACCACCGGACCGCCCTCCACGACCCGCTCCCGCAGATGCACCAGCACCTCGGGGATGTCGATGGCGACCGGGCACACCTCGTAGCAGGCCCCGCAGAGCGAGGACGCGTACGGCAGCGAGGCGTCGATCTCGCTTGCCGTGCCCCGGAGTTGGGGGCTGAGGATGGCGCCGATGGGGCCTGGGTAGACCGAGCCGTAGGCGTGGCCGCCGGCCCGCTCGTAGACCGGGCAGACGTTCAGACACGCAGAGCAGCGGATGCAGCGCAGGGCCTGGCGGCCGACCTCGTCGGCGAGGGTGTCGGTGCGGCCGTTGTCGATCAGGACCAGGTGGAAGGTCCGGGGACCGTCCTCGTCCGAGGTGCCGGTCCACATCGAGGTGTACGGGTTCATGCGCTCGGCCGTGGACGAGCGGGGGAGTGTCTGGAGGAAGACCTCCAGGTCCTGCCAGGTCGGCAGGATCTTCTCGATGCCGACGACCGAGATCAGCGTCTCGGGCAGGGTCAGACACATCCGTCCGTTGCCCTCGGACTCCACGACCACCAGCGTGCCCGTCTCGGCGATCATGAAGTTGGCGCCGGAGACACCGACCTTGGCGCGCAGGAACTTCTCGCGGAGGTGGAGCCGGGCCGCTTCGGCGAGTTCGGCGGGCGTGTCGGTGAGGCCCTCGGGGGCCGGGCGCCCCCACTCGCTCATCTCGCGCTCGAAGATCTCCCTGATCTCGCCCCGGTTGCGGTGAATGGCGGGCACGAGGATGTGCGAGGGCCGGTCCTTGCCCAACTGCACGATGAGCTCGGCGAGATCGGTCTCGTAGGCGCGGATACCCTCTTCTTCGAGAGCCTCGTTGAGCCCGATCTCCTGCGTGGCCATCGACTTGACCTTGACGACCTCCGACTCACCCGTCTCCTTGACGAGTTCGGTGACGATCCGGTTGGCCTCGTCGGCGTCGGCCGCCCAGTGGACGACACCGCCCGCGGCCGTCACCGACTCCTCCAACTGCACGAGGTAGCGGTCGAGATGACGCAGCGTGTGGTCCTTGATCCGCTTGCCCGCCTCCCGCAGCTCCGCCCAGTCGGAGACCTCGGTGACGGCCTTCTCGCGCTTGGCGCGGATCGTGTGCGTCGCGTGCCGCAGATTCCCGCGCAGGGTCTGGTTGTTGACGGCGTCGTGCGCGGCCTCGGGGAAGGCCGGCATCCCTACGAACGTTCCGCTCATGTCGCCGGCTCCTCCTCCGTGCCCGCCAGGATCTCCGCGATGTGCACGGGCCGCATGTCCGTGCTCAGCCGGGCCATCGTGCCGCCGATGTGCATCAGACAGGAGTTGTCCGCCGCGCACAGCACATCGGCGCCGGTCGACTCGGCGTTGCGCACCTTGTCCGCGCCCATCGCCGCCGAGACATCGGCGTTCTTCAGCGCGAAGGTGCCACCGAACCCACAGCACTCCTCCGCACCCGGCAGCTCGACCAGTTCCAGCCCCTTCACGGCCTGGAGCAGCCGCCGGGGCCGGTCACCGAGCCCCAGACCGCGCAGCCCGTGACAGGTCGGGTGGTAGGTCACCTTGTGCGGGTAGTACGCGCCGACATCCGTGACCCCGAGGACGTCCACCAGGAACTCGGTGAGCTCGTACGTCTTCGGGACCACGGGCGCCAGCGTGGTCGCGAGGCCGTCCCCGCGCCCCTCGGCCCGGGCCCGCTCACCCATCCGCGGATACAGCTCCCGCACCATCGCCCCGCACGATCCCGACGGAGTGACGATCGCCTCGTACTCCCCGAAGACATCGGAGAAATGCCGGGCCATCGGCTCCGCCTCATGGCGATAGCCGGTGTTGTAGTGCGCCTGCCCGCAGCAGGTCTGGGCCATCGGGAAGTCGACCTCGACGCCCAGCCTGGTCAGCAGTTTCACCACGGCGCGTCCGGTGTCCGGATAGAGCGTGTCGTTGACACAGGTCAGGAACAGGGCGACACGCATCGCGGCTCCTTGTGATCGATCATCGGATGAGTGAAGCGTAGTGCGGCTGCGAGGTGTCGGGGAGACCCCGCTCACCGATCGGCGAGCCGGGCCTCCGCCTCGCGCCACGGTGCGGTGTCCCCCTGGGGCTCGTAGCGGGTCAACGGCTGGGTACGGGTGAGCAGTCGCCGTCCGTCCGCGAGATCGCCGACGAGCCCGTGGGCCCGCGCCTGGACCAGGACGTTCCCGAGGGCCGCCGCCTCCGTCGGACCCGCCACCACCGGCAGCCCGCAGGCGTCGGCGGTCAGCTGGCACAGCAGCGCGTTGCGGGTACCGCCGCCCACGACGTGCACGACATCGACCGGATGCCCGGCGAGCCGCTGTGCCTCGGCGATCGCCCTGCGGTGCGCGAGGGCCAGCGAGTCCAGGATGCAGCGCGTGATCTCGGCGGGCGAGACGGGCACCGGCTGCCCCGAGACACGGCACGCCTCGGCGATCCGCTCCGGCATCCGCCCCGGCGCCAGGAACGCCGCGTCCCCCGCGTCCACGACCGACCGCAGCGCCGGCACCTTCGCCGCGTCGAGGAGCAGCGCCCCCAACTCCGGCTCGCCCCAGGCCCGTACGCACTCCTGGAGCAGCCACAGCCCCATGATGTTCCGCAGATAGCGGACCGTGCCGTCAAGGCCCAGCTCGTTGGTGAAGTTGGCGGCCCGGCTCTCCTCGGTGAGCACGGGCGCGTCCAGTTCGAGGCCGGCCAGCGACCAGGTGCCGGTGCAGATGTAGGCGAACCGCTCGCCCCCGGCCGGCACGGCGGCCACCGCGGACGCCGTGTCGTGCGAACCGACGGCCGTCACCGGCACGGGTCCGGCGAGCCCGGTCTCCTCCAGCACCTCCGGCCGCAGCACGCCGGCCGGATCACCGGGCCGGCGCAGCGGCGCGAAGAGGTCCAGGTCGATCCCGAGCCGCGCGGCGATGTCGTACGACCACGCGCGCGTGCGGGGATCGATCAGCTGGGTCGTCGAGGCGTTGGTGAGCTCGGTGCCCTGCTCGCCGGTCAGCCAGTACGTGAGGAGGTCGGGGATGAGCAACAGCCGCCGGGCACCGGCGAGTCGGTCGGCGACGAGCTGGTACAGCGTGTTGAAGGGCGCGTGCTGGAGCCCGGTCGCCGCGTAGAGCTCGGGTGCGGGCACGGTGGCCCACACCTTCTGCGCGACCCCCTCGGTACGGGAGTCCCGGTAGTGCACCGGGTTGCCGAGCAGCGCCCCGTCGGCGTCCAGCAGCCCGTAGTCCACGGCCCAGCTGTCGATGCCGACCGAGTCGACCTGGCCGGCCGCCCGGAGTCCGTCCAGGACACCGCCGTAGAGCGAAAGGATGTCCCAGCGCAGCCCTTCGGGCACCCGGACCGGGCGGTTCGGGAATCTGTGGGCCTCGGTCAGCTCCAGGCTGTCCGGGCCGACGCGGCCGACCATGACACGTCCGCTGGACGCGCCGAGGTCGACCGCGGCGTACGACTTCACGCCCGTCACCGCAGGAAGGCGGCCGCGACGCCGGCGTCGACGGGGATGTGCAGACCGGTGGTGTGGGTCAACTCCCCGCCGGTGAGGGCGAAGACGGCGTTGGCCACGTGCTCGGGCAGCACCTCGCGCTTGAGGATGGTCCGCTGCGCGTAGAACTCGCCCAGCTTCTCCTCCTCCACGCCGTACACGGCGGCACGCTGAGCACCCCAGCCGGCGGCGAAGATGCCGGAGCCGCGCACCACGCCGTCCGGGTTGATGCCGTTGACCCGGATGCCGTTCTCGCCCAACTCGGCTGCGAGCAGCCGTACTTGGTGGGCCTGGTCGGCCTTGGTGGCGGAGTAGGCGATGTTGTTGGGGCCGGCGAAGACGGCGTTCTTGGAGGCGATGTAGACGATGTCGCCGCCCAGCTCCTGCGCGATCATCACCCGGGCGGCCTCGCGGGAGACGAGGAAGGACCCCCGGGCCATGATGTCGTGCTGGAGGTCCCAGTCCTTGGCCGAGGTCTCCAGGAGAGGCTTGGAGATGGAGATCCCGGCGTTGTTGACGACGAGGTCCACCCCGCCGAAGGCGAGCGCGGCGGCCTTGAAGGCCTCGGCGATCTGCTCCTCGGAGGTCACGTCCACGGTCACTGCGACGGCCTTGTCGGGGCCACCGAGCTCCTCGGCGACCGCGGAGGCGTTGTCACCGTTGAGATCGGCGACGACGACACACGCGCCCTCGGAGACGAGCCGGTGCGCGATCGCCTTGCCGATACCGCTGCCCGCACCGGTCACCAGCGCGACCCGCGTGGCGAGCGGCTTCGGCCTGGGCATCCGCTGAAGCTTGGCCTCCTCCAGAGCCCAGTACTCGATACGGAACTTCTCGGACTCCTCGATGGGCGCGTACGTGGAAACGGCCTCCGCTCCGCGCATCACGTTGATGGCGTTGACGTAGAACTCGCCGGCCACCCGCGCGGTCTGCTTGTCCTTGCCGAAGGAGAACATGCCCACACCCGGGATCAGCACGATCGCCGGGTCCGCACCGCGCATCGCGGGGGAGTCGGGCAGCGCGTGCCGCTGGTAGTAGGCGGCGTACTCCTCGCGGTACGCGGCGTGCAGCTCCTTGAGCCGGGCGACGGCCTCGTCCAGCGGCGCGGCCGGCGGCAGGTCCAGAACGAGCGGCGCCACCTTGGTCCGCAGGAAGTGGTCCGGGCAGGAGGTGCCGAGCGCGGCGAGCCGAGGGTGCTCGGCGGAGGCCAGGAAGTCGAGCACCACGTCGGAGTCGGTGAAGTGCCCGACCTGCGGCTTGTCCTGCGAGGCGAGGGCACGCACATACGGCGCGAGAGCGGCGGCCCGCTCGCGCCGGGCCGAGGCCTCCAGCGCACCGTAGCCCTCGATCACCGGCCCGAAGGGCTCCGCCTTGCCGCGCTCCTCCAGGAACGCCTCAGCGGTCCGGATGATGTGCAGCGAGTTCCGCTCGCACTCCTCGGAGGTGTCCCCCCAGGCGGTGATCCCGTGCCCGCCGAGGATGCACCCGACGGCCTGCGGGTTGGCCTCCTTGACCGCGGCGATGTCCAGCCCGAGCTGGAACCCGGGCCGCCGCCACGGCACCCACACCACGCTGTCCCCGAAACACTCGGCGGTCAGCTTCTCCCCGTCCGCGGCACAGGCGAGCGCGATCCCGGAGTCCGGATGCAGATGATCGACATGCGCGGCGTCGACGAGCCCATGCATGGCGGTGTCGATGGAAGGCGCCGCCCCACCCTTGCCATGCAGGCAGTAATCAAAGGCGGCGACCATCTCGTCCTCACGCTCGACGCCGGGATACACGTCGACGAGCGCCCGCATCCGATCCAGCCGCAACACAGCCAGCCCACACTCGGTGAGCGTCCCGAGGTCACCCCCGGACCCCTTGACCCACATCAACTCCACATCACCCCCGGTGACGGGATCGGTGTCGGTGCCCTTCGCGGACGCGTTGCCCCCGGCGTAGTTGGTGTTACGGGGATCAGCACCGAGCCGATGAGACCGGGCCAGCAGAGCAGCGGCTTCAGGATGGATGGCCATGAACTCTCAGTCCTTCTGAACAGAGGGGAAGTGGAGACACCTAGGGGCGCGGGGAACTGCGCGACCAGCCACATCCGGCCCGCACCCCGCAGACGACAGAACCCGGCAGACGCTTACGCGCCCCACCCGGCCTGCTCCCCACCAACACGCTCGGCAACGATCTTCTCGGCCCACCCGGACCGCGCATACGCAGCGATGGGATCCGCGTCCAGCCCCATCTCCTCACGCACCTCACGCAGCAACGGCCGCACATCCGTGTTGTACGCGTCCATCACCACGGCATTGGCACCGAGGACATCCCCCGCAGCCTGCGCAGCAGACAGCGCCGCCCCATCGACCAGCAGCGCCTTCGCCGTCGCCTCCTGCACATTCATCACCGAACGGATGATCGCCGGAATCTTCGCCTCGATGTTGTGGCACTGATCGAGCATGAACGCCACGTCAGGAGAGAACCCACCCCCACGCACCACCTCGTACATGATCCGGAACAGCTGGAACGGATCGGCCGCACCCACCATGAGGTCGTCGTCCGCGTAGAACCGGGAGTTGAAGTCGAAGCCGCCGAGCTTCCCCTCCCGCAGCAGCGTCGCGACGATGAACTCGATGTTGGTCCCGGGCGCGTGATGCCCGGTGTCGACCACGACCTGTGCCTGCGGCCCCAGCTTCAGGCAGTGGGCGTACGCCGTCCCCCAGTCCGGCACGTCCGTCGTGTAGAAGGCCGGCTCGAAGAACTTGTACTCCAGCAGCATCCGCTGCCCCTCACCCAGCCGCGAGTACACCTCGGAGAGGCCCTCGGCCAGCCGGTCCTGACGGGCCCGGATGTCGTCCTGCCCGGGATAGTTCGTACCGTCGGCGAACCACAGCTTCAGATCGGTCGAGCCGGTCGCGTCCATGATGTCGACGCACTCCAGGAGGTGGTCCACCGCCTTGCGCCGCACCGAGGCCTCGGGATGGCAGATGCTGCCGAGCTTGTAGTCGTCGTCCTGGAAGGTGTTGGAGTTGATCGCGCCGAGCTTCACTCCGCGCTCCTCGGCGTGCTTCGCCAGCGCCGCGTAGTCGTCGACCTTGTCCCAGGGGATGTGCAGCGCGACGGTCGGGGCGACACCGGTGAAGGCGTGCACCTGCGCGGCGTCGTCCAGCTTCTCCCGCGGCGTACGCGGAACGCCCTGTTGCGCGAACACCTTGAAGCGGGTTCCCGAGTTCCCGTACGCCCACGACGGCGTCTCGACTGCCTGGGTCTTGAGCGCGGCCTTCACCGCGGCGAGCTCGGTCACTTCAGGGCTCCTGTGACGTCGGTTCGGAAGGCTTCTGAACTGCTCCAGGAAGCGTTCCGAGAAAGCTTCGGTGTGAAACGATTCAAGACGGGAAGCTATGAGGAGCCCGCAGGGGTGTCAACCCCTGCGACCAAGGCTGTTGCCCGTGACCCGGCTGTGACCTACGTGCATCGAAATATTTTCGACACGAACCCATTGACGTGACATGCACCGCATGCCTAACGTCCCGGCAACCAAGTTGAAACCTTTCACGACGCCGTGAGGCAGGGCCCGGGCGTCGTCGAGGAGCCCCTCATGACCCACCCGTCCGACGCGGGTCCGGCCCCGGTGCTGGCGCTCGAGGACATCTCGAAGTCCTTCGGTGCCGTACGCGCCCTGCGGGACGTGTCCCTGGAGCTGTTCCCCGGCGAAGTGCACGCCCTCGCCGGCGAGAACGGCGCGGGCAAGTCGACCCTCATCAAGACCCTCGCGGGGGTGCACCGGCCGGACGCCGGCCAGGTGCTGCTCGACGGCGCGCCCGTCGTCTTCCACGGCCCCGGCGACGCCCGCGACGCCGGCATCGCCGTGATCTACCAGGAGCCCACGCTCTTCCCCGACCTGTCGATCGCCGAGAACATCTTCATGGGCCGCCGGCCGCGGCGCGCGCTCGGCCGCATCGACCACAAGGCCACCCACACGGCGACGGCCGCCCTGATGCGGCGGCTCGGCGTCGAACTCGACCCCGACCGTCCCGCACGCGGTCTGTCCATCGCGGACCAGCAGATCGTCGAGATCGCCAAGGCGCTCTCCTTCGACGCCCGCGTCCTGATCATGGACGAGCCGACCGCGGCCCTGACCGGCAGCGAGGTCGCCCGTCTCTTCGGAGTCGTGCGCACCCTGCGCGAACAGGGCGCCGCGGTGCTCTTCATCTCCCACCGGCTGGAGGAGATCTTCCAGATCTGCCAGCGGGTCACCACCCTGCGCGACGGCGCCTGGATCGCCAGCGAGCCGATCGAGGGCATGACCGAGGACGACCTCGTGCGCCGGATGGTCGGCCGCGATCTCGACGAGCTCTACCCCAAGCAGGACGTCGAGGCGGGCGAGGTGGCGCTCAGTGTGCGCCGGCTGACCCGGGAGGGCGTCTTCACCGACGTCTCCTTCGAGGTGCGGCGCGGTGAGATCGTCGGCCTCGCCGGACTCGTCGGCGCCGGCCGTACCGAGGTCGCCCGGGCGGTCTTCGGCATCGACCGCTGGGACGCGGGGGAGGTCGACGTCGACGGCAGGTCCCTGACGAACGGCGCCCCCTCCACGGCCATGGCCGCCGGGCTCGCCCTGGTCCCCGAGGACCGGCGGGCACAGGGCCTGGTGATGGACATGTCCATCGAGCGCAACATCGGCCTCACCGGACTCCGTACGACCGTGAAGGCCGGCCTGATGGACCGCGGCGCCGAGCGCAGCCGTTCCCTCGACTGGGCCGTCAAGCTCCAGGTCAAGTACGCCCGGATCGCCGACACGGTCAACACCCTGTCCGGCGGCAACCAGCAGAAGGTCGTCCTCGCCAAGTGGCTGGCCACCGGCCCCAAGGTGCTGATCGTCGACGAGCCCACCCGAGGCATCGACGTCGGCACCAAGGCCGAGGTGCACCGGCTGCTCAGCGAGCTGGCCGCCGACGGAGTGGCCGTCCTGATGATCTCCTCCGACCTGCCCGAGATCCTCGGCATGGCCGACCGCGTGCTGGTGATGCACGAGGGCCGCCTCACCGCCGAGATCCCGCGCTCCGAAGCCACCGAGGAAACCGTGATGGCCGCAGCCACGGGGAGGGCCGCCGCATGACGGTGACCACCACCGACAAGACCCCCGTCGCCGAGGTGCCCAAGTCCAGCGGCACCCGGCTGGTCGACCGTGTCTTCAAGATGCGCGAACTCGCCATCCTGGTCGTCTTCCTGGTGATGATCGGCGTCACCCAGGCGGGCAACAGCGAGTTCCTGTCCGAGCAGGGCATCAAGGACCTCCTGCTCAACGCGACCATCCTGGTCCTGGTCGCCACCGGCCAGTCGCTCGTCGTCATCACCCGCAACGTCGACCTGTCCGTCGGCTCCACCCTCGGCATCACCGCCTTCGCCGCCGGTACGTATCTCCAGGGCGGCGGCAACTCCGTCGTGGCGATCGCCCTCGCGGTGCTGCTCGGCATCGGCTGCGGACTGGTCAACGGACTGCTCGTCAGCCTCGGCCAGGTGCCCGCGCTCGTCGTCACCCTCGGCACCCTCTACATCATCCGCGGCATCGACTCCATCTGGGTCGGCTCCCGCCAGATCACGGCGGCCAACCTCCCGGACGGGTTCATCGACTTCGGCTCCGGCGGCATCTCCGCGGTCCCGTACCTGGCGCTCATCGCACTCGCGGTGCTGGTGGCCACCGCCTACTACCTCAAGCACTTCGGCAGCGGCCGTGAGCTGTACGCCCTCGGCTCCAACCCCGAGGCCGCCCGGCTCGCCGGCATCCCCGTCCGCAAGCGGATCCTCGCCGCGTACACCTTCTGCGGGGCCCTCGCCGGACTCGCCGGCGCGATGTACCTGGCCCGGTTCGGCAACGTCGACTCCGGCACCGGCAACGGCTACGAACTCACCGTCGTCAGCGCGGTCGTGGTGGGCGGCGTCGTCTTCACCGGCGGCTCCGGCAGCGTCTACGGCGCCGCCCTCGGCGCCCTGCTGCTGACCTCCATCAACAGCGTGCTGCCCGCCCTCGGCGTCAGCTCCGTGTGGGTGCTCGCCATCAACGGCATCCTGCTCATCCTCGCCATCGCGGTCGACCGGGTCGTCGCGCTGCGCGTGGCCTCGGCCCTGAAGAAGAGGAACGCCCGCCATGCCTGAGTCTCTTACGCGAGCGATCCGTTGGGACACGGTCGTCGGCGCCGTTCTGATCGTCGTGCTGCTGCTGTCCTTCGGAACGGTCGACGGTTTCGGAAACTCCTTCAACCTGTCGTTCCTGATCGGCAGCACGCTGCCGATCGCCCTGATCGCCCTTCCGATGACCCTGCTGGTCGTCTCCGGCGAGATCGATCTCTCCGTCGCCTCCACCGCCGGTCTGTCCGGCGCGGTGATGGGCGCCCTGTGGAACCAGGGCATGACGATCGAGACGATCATCCCGATCTGCCTGCTGCTCGGCGTGGTCTGCGGTCTCGTCAACGGCCTGCTCGTCACCCGGCTCGGGCTGCCCTCCCTCGCCGTCACCATCGGCACCCTCGCCGCCTACCGGGGCATCGCACAGATCGTGCTCGGCTCCGACGCGGTGACCGACTTCCCGACCCAGTACCTGGACTTCGCGTCGGGACGCATCGGGGACACCTTCATCCCGCAGGCCTTCCCGCCCTTCCTCGCGCTCCTCGCGATCGCCGTGGTCGTCCTGCACGCCACGCCGTTCGGACGGTCCACGTTCGCGATCGGCGCGAGCGAGGAGGCCGCGCGGTTCGCCGGCATCCGGGTCAAGCGGCAGAAGCTGATCCTGTTCACGGTGACGGGGCTGATGGCCTCGCTCACGGGGATCTTCTGGGCGTTCCACTACGCGAGCGCCCGCTATGACAACGCGACCGGGCTCGAACTGTCCGTCATCGCGGCGGTGCTGCTCGGTGGCATCGACTTCGACGGTGGCAAGGGCACGTTGGGCGGTGCGATCGCCGGGGTGTTCCTGCTCGGGGCCCTGCAGAACGTGATGAGCCTCCAGGACGTCTCCGCACAGTCGCAGATCGTCGTTACCGGTGTCCTGCTGGTGCTGTCCGTACTGGGGCCGCGAGTTGCCAAGCAGATCTCCATCGCCAGGGCGCAAAGGCTGACGTCCTAGCGCCGTTTGAAGCTGCGGGTGCGCTGTGGCTGGTCGCGCAGTTCCCCGCGCCCCTGAAGGGGCGCCTCCGCTCACCCTCGTCAAAAGGAAACCATCATGCGTAAGTCATCCCTCCGCCGTGCCTGCGCGGCCCTCGCCGCCGGAACCTCTCTCGCCCTGGCGCTCACCGCATGTGGTGGCACCACCAAGAAGGACGTCGAGAACGAAGGGGCCTCCGCCGCCTCCACCGCCAAGGCCGACCCGAACGCGGCCACCAAGAAGGGCCTGACCGTCGGCTTCCTGCCCAAGCAGGTCAACAACCCCTACTTCACCTCCGCCGACAAGGGCGGCGAGGCGGCCCTGAAGGAGCTGGGCTCCGGCTACAAGGAGGTCGGTCCGTCCAACGCCACCGACACCGCCGGGCAGGTGAGCTACGTCAACACGCTCACCCAGCAGCAGGTCGACGCGATGGCCATCTCCGCGCAGGACCCGGGCGCCCTGTGCACCGCGACCAAGCAGGCGATGAAGAACGACATCAAGGTCGTCACCTACGACTCCGACACCAAGGCCGACTGCCGCAACGCCTTCGTCTCGCAGGCCTCCGCCGAGGACCTGGGCCGTACCGAGGTGCAGCTGCTCGCCGAACAGATCGACTACAAGGGCGAGATCGCGATCCTGTCCGCCGCGCAGACGGCGACGAACCAGAACACCTGGATCGAGTTCATGAAGGACGAGCTCAAGGACCCCAAGTACAAGGACATCAAGCTCGTCAAGACCGCGTACGGCAACGACGACGCCCAGCAGTCCTTCCAGCAGACCCAGGGCCTGCTCCAGGAGTACCCGAACCTGAAGGGGATCATCTCCCCGACCACCGTCGGCATCAAGGCGGCCGCCCAGTACCTGTCGGGCTCCAAGTACAAGGGCAAGGTCAAGCTGACCGGCCTCGGCACCCCCAACGACATGCGCAAGTACGTCAAGAACGGCACCGTCGAGGCGTTCGAGCTGTGGGACCCGGCGAAGCTCGGCGCGCTGGCCGCGCAGACGGCCGTGGCGCTGGTCTCGGGCCAGATCACCGGCGCGGAGGGCGAGACCTTCAAGGCCGGCGGCACCACCTACACCATCGGCAAGGACGGCGTGATCAACCTCGGCAAGCCGACCGTGTTCGACGCCAAGAACATCGACCAGTTCAACTTCTGAGTTCCCAAGGGGTGTTGATGCAGCGCGTGTGCTTCCTGCTGAAGGTCAGGGCCGAACGCCTCGACGAGTACCGCGAGCGGCACGCCGCCGTGTGGCCCGAGATGCTCGACGCACTCTCGGCCACCGGCTGGCACAACTACTCGCTCTTCCTCAGAGAGGACGGCCTGTTGGTCGGCTACTTGGAGACCGAGGACTTCGAGGCCGCCGTGGCCGGCATGGAAGCCACCGACGTCAACGCCCGCTGGCAGGCTGAGATGGCGCCGTTCTTCGAGTCGCTGGACGGCGCCCGGCCCGACGAGGCCATGAAACCGCTCACCGAAGTGTTCCACCTCGCCTGACATCTCTTCGCCTGACGCCTCTCGCCTGACTTCCCCATCAGGAGCCGCACCGATGAGAAGACGCACGCTGCTGGCAGGTGCCATCGTGACCGCCATGTCCACCTCCGCCCTCGCCAACGGCACCGCCCGCGCCGCCGACCCCGGCCCCTCGGTCACCCGGACCGGCACCACCACGCTCGACAGCCAGGCCGTCTTCTTCGTCTCCTACGACGGCCTGGTCAACAACAACTCGTTCCAGAAGAACGGTCTGTTGACCTACAAGGGCTACCAGTACGCCGTCTGGTACACCGCGAACAAGAACGCCGTCGTCGGCCGCCGCGTCCTCGGCGGCAGCACCTGGTCGACGGTCCAGGTCGGCCACACGCTCAAGGCCAACGACTCCCACAACGTCATCTCCATGGGCGTCTCCAAGGTCGACGGCCGCCTCCACCTCAACATGGACTCCCACAGCGACGGCTTCACCTACGTCAAGTCGGTGGCCGGCCTCATGGACAACCCCTCCGGACTGACCTGGACGGCGAGCCGCTTCGGCGCCCCCCAGTCCACGCTGGACGGCCTGGCCCCGACGAGCCAGTTCACCTACCCCCAGTTCATCTCCACCCCCGACGGCAAGCTCCAGCTCAGCTACCGGGTCGCCGTCTCCGGCAACGGCCGCAACGCCCTCGCGGAGTACGACGGTTCGACGTGGACGGCACTGGGGGAGTGGTCCAGTTCCACAGGTACGTACACCAGCGAGCACGGTTCGAGCACGGCCCGCAACATGTACCTGCACGGCATCGACTACGACGTCAACGGCCGGCTGCACTCCTTCTTCACCTGGCGCGAGCAGAACGGCGCCGTGATGTGCTCCGGCGGCGGCATCACCAACCACGACACCGGCTACGTCTACTCCGACGACCGCGGCCGCACCTGGCGCAACAACGCCGGCACCGTCGTCGGCACCACCGGCGGCTCCGACAAGGTCGCCGTCACCGACAGCGGCCTGGTGGTCGACTCGCTGAACCCGGACCACTCCCTGATGAACCAGGAGAGCCAGTTCACCGACTCCGCCGGCCGGCCGCACGCGATCATCAGCTACGTACCCGGGCGCTTCGGCCAGTGCACCACCGACTACGTGTCCGACCGCACCGCGAACGGCCGCGCCTTCCATGTGCGCAAGAACGCGTCGGGCACCTGGCAGAAGACGGAGATCCCGGTCCCGCTCAACTCCAGCCAGCGCACCAAACTGGTCCTCGACAAGTACGACAACGCCTACGCGATCTTCCCGTTCGGCAGGATCGCCGGAGCGTCCGCGGCCTCCGGATACACCGACTGGAAGATCCTCTTCGACGGCAGCGGCCTCAACGCCTTCGGCGAGGTCGTGATCGACGAGATGCGGATCAAGGCCGACCACGTCCTGTCCTTCATGTACCAGCAGAAGTCCAGCGGAACCACGCCCTCGGCACTGCACGTCGTCGACTTCGCGCTTCCCGCGTGAGAGAAGTCGCCCGGGGACGGCGGGCCGGTACTGTGAGGGCCTGCCCGCCGCCCCTCGTTCACCTGGAGGTCCCTGCCTGATGGCCCAGTCGGTGGGTATCAAGGACGTCGCCCGTGCCGCCGGAGTCTCGGTGGGCACGGTGTCGAACGTGATCAACCGTCCGGACTCCGTCGCCACCGAGACCCGGGCCCGGGTCCTGTCCGCGATCGACCGGCTCGGTTACGTCCGCAGCGAGTCCGCGCGCCAGCTGCGCGCCGGCCGCAGCCGGATCATGGGGCTGCTCGTCCTCGACATGGGCAACCCGTTCTTCGTGGACGTCGCCCGCGGCGCCGAGCGGGCCGCCCGTGACGCCGGACTCGGCGTCATGGTCTGCAACAGCGCGCAGAGCCCCGGCGAGGAGGCCGAGTACCTCTCCCTCTTCGCCGAACAGCGGGTCCGGGGCGTCCTGCTCACCCCCGCCGACGCGACCGGCCGCAACATCGAGGGCTTCCGGCGCCACGGCATCCCCTTCGTCCTCGTCGACCGCGTCGCCGAGGGCACCACCGAGTGCTCCGTCTCCGTGGACGACGTCGCGGGCGGCGCCCTCGCCGTGCGTCATCTCATCGACGCCGGACACCGCAACATCGCGTACGTCAGTGGCCCGCCCGGCTTCAACCAGGTCCGCGACCGCCGCACCGGCGCCCTCAACGCGCTCGCCGAGGCGGGCCTCGCCCCCGACGTGCTGCGCGAGCTGCCCACCGAACGCCTCGACGTCGCCGCGGGCCGGGATGCCGGCGCCCGTCTGCTCGGCCTCACCGACCGCCCCACCGCCGTCTTCTGCGCGAACGACCTCCTGGCCCTCGGCGTGCTCCAGGCGATGTACGCGGCCGGGATCAACGTCCCCGACGACCTCGCCATCGTCGGCTACGACGACATCGAGTTCGCCGCCGCAGCGGCCGTCCCCCTCACCTCGGTCCGCCAGCCCGCCGTCACCATGGGCGCCCTGGCGGCCGAGCTGCTGCTGGAGGAGACGGAGGCGGAGACCGCGCCGCGCCGCCACGAGCACCGTCGGGTGGTGCTCCAGCCGGAACTCGTCGTACGGCGCTCGAGTCTCTCCGCCCGCTGATTCGCCGTTCAGTCCGATTTCATGATCCCGGGGATCGGATATCGGACGGACATGTGCTGAACTGGGACGCGCTCGTCCGTATCCGTCCGTCCCGGGAGCCCCGTTGACCGCGACCTACCGCCAGCCCGGCGTCGTCCTCACCGACCGCCGCTTCACCGTGCCCCTCGATCACAGCGACCCCACGGGGGAGACGATCGAGCTCTACGCCCGTGAGGTGGTCGCCGGCGACAAGGCGCGGCAGAACCTGCCGTGGCTGGTCTACCTCCAGGGCGGCCCCGGCTTCGGCGCCAACCGCTTCGTCGGCAGGCCCGCCTGGCTCGGCCGTGCCCTCAAGGAGTTCCGCGTCCTGCTCCTGGACCAGCGCGGCACCGGCCACTCCACGCCCGCCAACCGGCAGACGCTCCCGCTGCGCGGCGGCCCCGCCGAACAGGCCGACTACCTCACCCACTTCCGCGCCGACGCGATCGTCCGCGACTGCGAGGCCATCCGCCCGGCGGTCACCGGCGGCGCCCCCTGGACCGTCCTCGGCCAGAGCTTCGGCGGCTTCTGCGCGGTGAACTACCTCTCCAGCGCCCCCGAGGGCCTCAGCGCCGCCGTGATCACCGGCGGTCTGCCCTCCCTCGACGCCCACGCCGACGACGTCTACCGCGCCGCCTACCCCCGCATCGAGCGCAAGGTCGCCGCGCACTACGCCCGCTACCCCCAGGACGTCGAGCGCGCCCGCCGTATCGCCGACCACCTCCTCCACCATGAGGTGACCCTGCCGAACGGCTACCGCCTCACCGTCGAGGCCTTCCAGTCCCTCGGCATCCTCCTCGGCGGCGGCGAGGGCAGCCACCGACTGCACTTCCTCCTGGAAGAGGCCTTCGTCCGCACCCCGACCGGCCCGGCGCTCTCCGACGCCTTCCAGGAAGAGGTCCAGGGCCTCCTCTCGTACGCGGGCCACCCCCTCTACGCCCTCGTCCACGAGGCGATCTACGGCCAGGACGCCCGCCCCACGAACTGGTCGGCCGAACGCGTCCGCACCGAGTTCCCGCAGTTCGACGCCGCCAAGACGCTCACGGGCGACGGACCGCTGCTGTTCACCGGCGAGTCCGTCCACCCCTGGATGTTCGAGAACGACCCGGCGCTGCGCCCGCTGCGCGAGACCGCCGAACTCCTCGCCGCCCGCACCGACTGGACACCGCTGTACGACAGGGCCCGGCTCGCCGCCAACGAGGTCCCGGTCGCCGCGGCCGTCTACCACGACGACATGTACGTCGACACCGCCCACTCCCTGGAGACGGCCCGCGCGGTCCGCGGTCTGCGCACCTGGGTGACCGACGAGTTCGAGCACGACGGCGTCCGGGCCGGCGGTCCCCGTGTCCTGGACCGACTGCTGGCACTCACCCGTGACGAGGTGTGATGTCGGTGGCGCGGACTAGTCTCGGACCATGACAGAGCCGACGGTCACTCAGCTTCTGCCCATGCCCGAGGACTGGCAGCGCGCCCTCGCGGTCGTGGCCCACCCGGACGACCTGGAGTACGGCTGCTCGGCCGCGATCGCCGCCTGGACCGACGGCGGCCGGGAGGTCGCCTATGTCCTCGCGACCCGTGGCGAGGCGGGCATCGACACGCTGGAGCCCGACAAGTGCGGTCCGCTGCGCGAGCAGGAGCAGCGGGCGAGCGCGGCGGTCGTCGGGGTGTCGACGGTGGAGTTCCTCGATCACCACGACGGCGTGATCGAGTACGGCCTCGCCCTGCGCCGCGACATCGCCGCCGCGATCCGCCGCCACCGGCCGGAACTGGTGATCACCCTCAACCACCGCGACACCTGGGGCGGCGTCGCCTGGAACACCCCGGACCATGTCGCGGTGGGCCGCGCGACCCTGGACGCGGCCGCCGACGCCGGCAACCGCTGGATCTTCCCGGAGCTGCGGGACCAGGGCCTGGAGCCCTGGAACGGCGTCCGCTGGGTCGCCGTCGCGGGTTCGTCGACCCCCACCCACGCGGCGGACGCCTCGGCCGGTCTGGAGCGCGCGGTGCGCTCGCTCCTCGAACACCGCACGTACATCGAGGCGTTGACGAGCGAGGATCCGGAGACGTACGCGAGGGGCTTTCTCACGGGGAACGCCGCGGCGACGGGGGAGCGTTTCGGCGGGAAGCCGGCCGTGGCGTTCGAGGTGTTCGGCAGATAGGTCAGGCGGCCACGACAAGCGTGCCGACCGCGCGGTGCGGGCTCACCACCCGCCCGTCCGGGAGGAGTTCACCGGTGTCGTCGAAGACGATCGTGCCGTTGCACAGCAGATGCCAGCCCTGTTCGGGGTGGGACGACACGATGCGTGCGGCGTCGTGGTCCGTGCTGTCGGCGGTGGGGCACGCGGGCTGGTGGCTGCACATGACGTCTCTCCACGGTCTTGGGCGGGGTGGTTCTCCTGGTTCCGTCGGCCTGCGTCTCCAGTGGTAGCCGACTTTGTTTTCTCTTGTATGTGGAGACCCCCACAGAGCGGAAAATTCATCGGTGAGTTTTCGTTCCGTATGCTGGAAACCATGCAAGATCACATAGCCGGCCCCGCCGACCTGCGCGGCGACTGCGCGAGCTGTTTCGGGCTGTGCTGCGTCGCTCTGCCCTTCACGGCGTCGAGGGACTTCGCCGTGGACAAGCCGGCCGGCAAGCCCTGCTCGAACCTCCGGGACGACCACCGCTGCGGCATCCACGCCCGGCTTCGGCACAAGGGCTTCACCGGCTGCACGGTCTACGACTGCTTCGGCGCCGGACAGAAGGTCTCGCAGGTCACCTTCGGCGGCCGGGACTGGCGCACCGGTCCGCGCGAGGACGCCCGCCGCATGTTCGACGTGTTCCCGGTCGTCCGGCAACTGCACGAGCTGCTCTGGTACCTCACCGAGGCCCTCACCCTGCCCGCAGCCCGCCCGGTCCACGCCGAGCTGCGCCGGCTGCTGGAGGAGACGGACGAGCTCACCCGCCGGACCCCGGACGAGCTGGGCGCGCTGGACGTGGCCGCGCACCGCCAGGACGTCAACGTGCTCCTGCTGAAGACCAGCGAACTGGTCCGCGCGGGCACCCGCGGCAAGAAGAAGGACCGCCGGGGCGCCGACCTGATGGGCGCCCGCCTCAAGGGAGCCGACCTGCGCGGTGCGAACCTGCGCGGCGCCTACCTCATCGCCGCCGACCTCACCGGCGCCGATCTGCGCGGCGCGGATCTGATCGGCGCCGACCTGCGCGACGCCGACCTCACGGACGCCGACCTCACCGACGCGTTCTTCCTCACCCAGCCGCAGCTGAACGCGGCGAGGGGCAGCGCGGGCACGAGGCTGCCGGAATCGGTCACGCGCCCCGAGCACTGGACGCGCCCCTGAGGAAGCCCGGCTCAGTCACCGGCACCGTGCACCGGGCACCGAGGCTCTGAAGCCGCGGCCTCCGCCTCCGCCACGGCCGTCCGCCCCACCGGTGCCGGCCCGCTCCGCCGCTCCAGCCGCAGTCGCAGCCCCTCCGGCATCAGCGTCAGCCGCTCCGTCACCCGCAGCCGGTAGTCCGGGTCGGCGCCCAGCTCGTACCGTCGCAGCAGCAGCCCCAGCACCAGCGTGGCCTCGTGCAGGGCGAACTGCCGCCCGATGCAGGCCCGCGCCCCCGTGCCCCACGGCTTGAAGGTGTGCGGGGCCCGGGTCCGTACGGCCTTCGGGTCGAAGCGGTCCGGATCGAACCGCTCGGCGTCCGCGCCCCACACCTCGGGATCGCGGTGCAGCATCGGTGTGAGGACCAGCGTCCACGCGCCCCGCCGCATGGGATGCCGCCCGGCCAGCACCGTGTCCTCGACCGCCTCCCGCGCGAAGGCGGGCGCCGTCGGCCACAGCCGCAGTGACTCGTCCAGCACCCGGCGCACGTAGCGCAGCTTGGCCACCTGCTCGTAGCCGGGCACGGCCGTGTCGCCCCACACCCGGTCCACCTCGGCACGCGCGCGTGCCGCGACGTCCGGGTGGCGGGAGAGGTAGTGCAGGGCGAAGGAGAGCGCGCCCGAGGTGGTCTCGTGGCCCGCCACCAGGAAGGTGATCACCTGGCGTCGGACGTTCTCCGCGGACAGCCGCTCCCCGGTCTCCGGATGCGCCGTCTCCAGCATCCGGTCCAGCAGGTCGCCGTCCCCGCCGCCGCTCGCGGTACGACGCTCCCTTACGAGCTCGTCGACCGTCCGGTTCAGATAGGCGATGTCGGCCTCGTTGCGCCGCGCCGCCTCCCGCAACAACCCCGGCCAGGGCACCGTGTTCAGCCGCTGCGCGTACGTCAGCGTGCCCACCATCGCCGTGATGAACGGATGCGGCCGGTCCCGCTCGAAGGAACCGAAGTCGTGCCCGAACCCGGTCCGCGCGATCGTCTCCAGCGTCAGCTTGGTCATGTCCCCGGGCACGTCCACCGCGCGGCCCGCCGCGGTCTCCCGGTCCCAGCGGTCGGTCAGCCGCTCGGCCACGGCCAGCATCATCGGGTGGTAGGCCGCCATCGCCTCACGGCTGAAGCCCGGTGCCAGCACATCGTGCGCCAGCTGCCAGTTCGGCTCGTGGTTGTACGCCGTGAACAGCCCGTCCCCGGCGACCGGCCGCAGATTGGCGATACCGAGCCCCACGTGCTTGGCGAACCGCGTCTCGTCGGCGAGGTCGGCCGCGAGATCGGCTCCCCAGACGAACACGAACTCCCGGTTGAAGGCCTTGCGCCGGTAGATCGGCCCCAGCATGCGGGCGTACCTGAGGGAGTCCTGAAGCGGTGTGCGCCGGTTGGCGCCGAGCACATCGCCGAGGAGCGGGACCCGGCGCGGCGGATGCGGGATGCGGTGCAGCTCGGGCCAGCCGTGCTCGGCGCTGCGGAACCCCTTGGGCAGCGCGGTCCCGGTCGTTGTCTCCGCCATGACGCCATCTCCCTTGAATCACCTGCGGGTTGCGCGTGTTGTACGTGGGTTCAATAGCGTGCTTCAGTCTGGCGGCGTTGTTGAACCGGCGTCAAGTAAAGTGCTGGCATGGCCGCCAAGCAGGGCGAACGCACACGCCGTCGGCTCAGCACCGAGGAGCGCCGGGAGCAGCTCCTCGCCGTCGGCGCGCGGCTCTTCTCGGAGAGTCCGTACGACGACGTGTGGATCGAGCGTGTCGCCGAGATCGCCGGGGTCTCGCGCGGGCTGCTCTACCACTACTTCCCGACCAAACGGGACTTCTTCGCGGCGGTCGTGGAGCGCGAGAGCGCGCGGATGCTGCGGATGACCGCGGCCGTGCCCGGGATGCCGGTGCGCGAGCAACTGTCCGCCGGACTCGACACGTTCCTGGAGTACGTCGAGGCCCACGCGCACGGCTACCGCGCCTTCCATCGGGCCGACGCGGCGGGAGACCAGGCCGTGCGCAAGGTCTACCAGCGGGCGCTCGCCGCGCAGGAGCGGCAGATCCTGGCGGCGCTGGCCGCGGACCCGGAGTTCGGCGCGGTCTTCGAGGCGCGGGCGGACGCCGGGCTCGCCGTGCGCGGCTGGCTGGCCTTCACCACCGCCGTCTGCCTGGAGTGGCTGAGGGGTTCGGACCTCTCGCGCGAGCAGGTGCGGGACCTGTGCGCCCGTGCCCTTTTGGGCGTCATCGCCCCCTGAGGGCGCCCGCGTGCGCTGAAAGGACCCGCAAAGGAATCAGGGCGCTGGTTGGCGTACACCCCGATCTCGGATAGGTTAGGCAAGGCTTACCTAAGGAGGTTCTGGGATGGGTGCTGGGATGGGTGAACACAGCTGGGCGGCCTCGCCTGCCGCGGCGGAGCGGGCGCGCTCGGTGCTCGCCACCGCGTGGTCCTGCGCGGTGACCGCGGACGGCGGCCGTGAGGAGTTCGTCGGCGCGCACACCGTGGCCGAGGACGGCCGGGTACTGCTTCAGGTGCCCGAGGACAGCGCCCTGCTCGCGGCCGCGATCTGCGCGCCGCGCGGAGAGCCGTCCGCCGTGCTGGAGTTCGCCGACGTCTCGCCCGTCCCCGTGCGCAACCGTATCCGGGCCCGCCTCTGGCTCGCCGGCTGGTTCGTCCCCGAGGAGGGCGACCTGGCGTTCCGGGCGACGCGCGTGGTGCTGCGCCGGCCGTCCGGTGCCGTGGTCGTCGACCTCGACGAGTTCGCCGCCGCCGCACCCGACCCGCTGGCCACCGCCGAGGCCCGGCTGCTGACCCACCTCGCCGACTGCCACTCCGACGCGGTCGAGCGGCTCACCCGGCTGGTGGAGCCCGACAGCCTGCACGGCGCGGTGAAGGTCCAGCCGATCGCCGTCGACCGGCACGGACTGACGCTGCGCATCGAGCGCACCCGCGCCCACGGCGACGTCCGCCTGCCCTTCCACCGCCCCGCCGACGACGTCGCGCAGCTCACCGAGCGGATGCACGTCCTGCTCACCCAGGCCAGCGCCGCGTCCTGCCCGCGCGCCCTACAGCGGCAGCGCACAGACGGCGACGGGTGACGCGAACGGCTTTCCCGCGAGCCGCAGTTCACCGCTGTCGGCGTCCACCCGGAACACACTCACCGTGCTGGAGCGCTGGTTCGCCGCGAACAGCAGCGCCCCGTCGGGCGAGAAGGCGATCTGCCGCGGGAAGTCCCCGGACACCGGCACGGTGTCCAGCAGCCGGAGCCGGGCGCCGTCCGCCTCGACCGCGTAGCGCGTGAGGCTGTTGTGGCCCCGGTTGGCGAGATAGGCGTACGAGCCGTTCGGTGTCACCAGGATCTGCGCCGGGTAGCTGGTGCCCGACCCCGTCCCCGTGGACTGTGCCCCGCCGACGCTGAGGCGGCCGGTCTTCGTGTCGTAGGCGCAGACGGCGACCGTGTTGTCGACCTCGTTGGCCAGGTACGCGTACCGGCCCCCGGGGTGGAAGGTCAGATGGCGCGGTCCGGCGCCCGGCCGGGTGTGCGCCCGCGAGACCTCGGTGAGCTTCCCGGTCCGCTCGTCGAGCCGGTAGCTGTAGACGGTGTCCGTGCCCAGGTCGACGGCGAGGACATGGCCGCCGTCCGGACTCGTGACGATCTGATGGGCGTGCGGGCCCTCCTGGCCTGGCCCGGGCTCCGGCGTGGAGTGGGTGACGAGGTCGGCGCGCTCACCGATCGCCCCCGAGTCGTCGAGAGGATGCACGGCCACGCTGCCCGACCCGTAGTTGGCGCTCAGGAGCCAGCGTCCGCCCGGATGCACCGACACATGACAGGGAGCGCCGCCGCCTGTGCCCCGGCTGCCCAGAACCCTGCGGTCGGACAGCCGCACCGCGGTCACGGCCCCCTGCTCCCGCTCGTTGACCGCGTAGAGCGTGCGGCCGTCGGGATGCACGGCGAGATACGACGGGTCGGTGACACCAGTGAGAGGTTTACCGACGGTGACCTCGCCCGTCGCCGGGTCGTACGTGGCGAAGCCGATGCCGGTGCCGCCGTCCTCGGCGGAGGTGTAGGTGCCCAGGTGGAGGGGGCGAGGGCCGGTGGGGGCCGGAGAGGAGCTGGGGGTGGCTGCCCCTGGCGCCCGGGCCGCCGGAGGCGCCGAGGTCGTGGAGGGTCTCGTGGAGGGCTTCGTGGGCGTCGACGCCGTAGGGCCGGGCGACTCGCCGCAGCCCGCCGCCGCGGCCGCCGTCCCCGCGAGGGCGGCGACGAATCGCCGCCTGCTCCAGTCACCCCTGCCCATGCACGCACCTCGGATGGTCGGTTGCCTCAGCCGTCACCACCTTGACGTGGACCACCCCTCACGTGCAAACGGCCCCTACCAGTCGCCGTCCTCCACCGGCTTGCCCGGTGCGTCCTTGAGCGGCAGCACCTGCGCCGGGTGCGGCTCGTGCCAGGGTTCGTGATCGTCGCCGAGCCAGTCGCCGACCGGCTTCACACCCTCCAGGGGGCCCGTGGCGGCGAGATCCTCCGCGTCCTGGTCGTAGTAGTCGTACCAAGGCAGCCCCGCCTGGGTGTACGCGGCGCGGTCCACGGGCGACGGCGGGGGCTCCTCGCCGGTGATGCGGCGCCACTGCGGAGGCGTCACCAGGTGCACGAAGACCCGCCCGGCGGGCTCCCGCGACCAGTCCGACAGCGGGCGGTCGTCCTTGTAGACCTCCTGGCGCATCGAACCGCCGACACCGAGGCCCATACCGGCCGGGGCGGCGGGGGCAGGGGCAGCCATCATCTGCGGGGCGGCCCCGAAGGCGAGCGCGTGCATCGGCGCCCTGGTGGTCCGCTCCCGCTTCCGCGCCTCCCGCCACCGCGCGAGCGGCTCCGCCTTCAGCGGGAACGACTGAAGCTGTACGCCGCCCCACACCTCCTCACCCGTGACCTGCCCCTCGACGGTCGCACCCAGACCGAGCGGCACCGCCACGAACTGCTTGACCGTACCCGTCCCGGAGTTGATGCCGTCCAGCCACGGCTGCCGGGGCACGGTGACGTAGTTCTGCGGGTCGCGCGCGAGCCGGTCGCTCCACGGCCCGCCCGAGACCGCGCAGATCTTGCCCACCCCGACCTGGAGCGCGGCCGGCTCGGTGGTGCCGCCGAAGCTCAGCCACATCGCCTCGCGCAGATACACCGGCAGCATCACCCCGCCACGCGCCCGCCATGCCTCGGGCACCCTGCCCGCGTGGTCCGCGACCCGGCGCAGCGGGAACTCCCCGAGCCCCGGCGGCAGCGGATGCGTGCCCGTCTCCGGCAGGCGCAGGGTGCGGATGAACCGCACCGCCACTCCGCCGGGCAGCCTCAGCGTGCTCCCGTCGATGCGTACACCGGTCATCCCGCTCGCCCCCTCGGTCGGCCCTGGTGACTACGTCACCTAGAACGACGGGCGAGGGCGGGACGGTTCCTGCGCAGCCGCTCCTGAAGCCGGGTCAGCCGCGGCATGCGCTCGCGCTGCTCCCGGGAGGTGCGGTCCAGCTCCTCCAGGAGCCGGCGCGAGCGGTGCTCGGTGTCCAGCTCGTCCAGGATGCGGTTCACCTCGGTGAGCACCGCGCCGTGCAGCTGCCACTGGCGGGCGTCGCGCTGGACCTCCTCCAGGAGCAGCTGGGCGAGCTTGTCGCGGGTGGCCGCGGCGTGCCGGAGCTGGGAGGCGAGCCGCTCCTCCGCCGACTCGGCGCTACGGGTGACGTCGGTCGTGACCAGCACCGCGAAGCTCACCACGGCGTCGGCGATCTCGGAGAGCAACTGCTCCACGGCGGCGCCCGTCTGCCGTTCGAACAGCCGCTCGGACTCACGTTCCTTGGCGAGGTCGGTCAGGGTGCGCGCGAGCACCCGCAGCACGACCGTGCAGATCTCCAGCGTGTCCAGACCGGTGCGCAGCACCACCCGGTGCAACAGGCCCTCGCGGACGCGCGGATTGAGCCGCAGACTGTCCTCGGCCTGCTTGAGGGCCGCGTCCACCTCGACGATGTCGTGGTCCAGGCGCCGCGCCTCGTACAGCCGCTCGGTGGCGTGCTCGACGGGGGTGCGGCCCGCTGCCTCCTCGCCCATGCTCAGCATCAACTGCCGTACCCGGCGCGCCAGCCCCTCGATCGACTCGCCCGCCTCGTCCACCCACACCGGCGGCGCGAACAGCAGATTGAAGGCGAGCCCGACGACCGCCCCGATCAGCGTCTCCAGGATCCGCGCCCACGCGGTGTCCCCGACGGTCGTGACCCCGAGGACCAGCATCGCGCTGATCGCCACCTCGGGCACGTACTCGTCGACCTTGACCAGATGCCCGACCCCGAGCGAGGCCAGGATGAGCAGGGCCAGGCTCCACCAGGTGAGCCCCACCAGCAGGCTGAAGGCGATGGCGACGAGCACGCCGGCCACGACCGAGTTCACCCGGCGGATGCCGTTGGTGAGCGTCGCGTAGAGGGTGACCTGGACGACCAGCAGCGCGGTCAGGGGCGCGGTGAGCGGGGCCGCCTCGGGGCTCAGGCGCAGCGCGATGACGTAGGCGATCGTCGCCGCGGCCGCCGACCGCAGCGTCTGTACGACCACCGGGTCCCTGCGTCGCTTCACGAACCGCACGAGGGACGCCGTCCACTCACGTACATCTCGCATCCTCAGGCTGTCCCACTTCCACATCGCACTCGTTCCCTACGTTGCGGAACGTAACTGTCCGCAACGACGCTTAGATTGTCCGTACAAACCCGTCGACGGCAAGAGGGGGGAACAGTGATGGCGGACACCCGAGGTCTTGAGGTTCTCACGGGAGCGCACGACTTTCTGCGCGAGGTGGTCGCGGCCGTCCCGGCGCGGGCCTGGGGAGTGCCGACGCCCTGCACCGAATGGACGGCGCGGCAGGTCCTCAACCACGCCCGTATCGACCAGCAGGGCTACGGCCTCGCGATCACCGGCGGCCGTCCGGACTCCGACCCCTTCGCCCCGGCCGACGCCCTCGCCGCGGACCCGTCGGCGGAGCTGGACGAGGTGCTGCGCATGGTGGCGGACGCGTACGCCGGTCTGCCCGCCGACACGGACGAGGTACCGACCCCGCTCGGGCCGCTGCCGCCACGGCTCGCCGCCGCGGCGGCAGCGATGGACGCCGCCGTGCACGCCTGGGACATCGCGGTCGCGACCGGCCAGGACGCGGCGTTGACGGAGGAGCTGGCCGAGGGGATCTGGCCGCTCGCGGAACGGCTCGTGGACCGTCTCCGGGACTCCTACCGGGTCTTCGCACCCGCACGGAAGGCGCCGGACGGCTCCGGCAGGGCCGATGCGCTGCTCGCTTTCCTCGGCCGCGACCCGCAGTGGCGGCCGGGGGATCTCCGCACGCCGTGACGGAGGACGGCGCGACGGTCCGGGCTCGCGCTGGGGGAAGCGACACCGCGCCGGCCGGCGTTCACGACGTCCTGGTCCGCCTTCACCGGGTGGCGGCGGCCCGGCTTCGGGAGCGGTAGCCGGAGACCTTGGCGAGGTTGCCGCAGCGTTCCATCGAGCACCAACGGCGGCGCCGGGCCTGGGAGTCGTCGAGGAACAGCAGGGAACAGTCCGGGTTCCCGCACTCCTTGACCCGTTCGATCAGGGGCCCGCCCGCCAGCAGTACGGCGTCCCGGGCCACCGTCGCCAGGGCGGCCCGGGCCGGATGCCGGGCCGTCCAGCGTGCCTCGCCCAGCTGGGGTGCCAGATCGGGCTTTGCGGCCGCCTCGTTGACCAGCTCGACGTCGGCCGCCTCCGGCTCCCGGCCGGCCATCGCGGTGCGTACGAGGCGGTTGACGGCCTCGCGCAGGACGCGCGCGTCGGCCAGGTCCCGCGCGGTGACCTGTGCCGGCTCCTCGCCCACGGCCAGTTCCGCCTCCGTCAGCCAGCGGGCCAGTGCCGCCGGGTCCGGCAGTCGCTCCTTGGGCGTGGCGTGCCGCTTGCCGAGCGTGGCCACGAAGTCCAGACAGGGGCGGCCGCCGACGAACGGAAAGGCGAGCTCGGGGTCGGTGCTGGTCATGGGGGCGAGCTTACCTGCCGTACGGCGCCCTTGACACCGCTTGAACAGGTGTCGCAGAGTGACACCGGTTCAAGCGGTGTCAGTCACGACGAGAGCGGGTGGGGTATGCGCGCGGTGCGGATCGAGGAGTTCGGCGGACCCGAGGTGCTGGTGGAGGCCGAGGTGCCGGATCCGGTGGCGGGGCCGGGGGAGGTGCTCGTACGGGTCGCCGCGGCCGGTGTGAACCGGGTGGACGCTCTGCGGCGGGCCGGCGTCTACCACAACGCCGGTCGGCCCCCGCTGATCCCGGGCGCCGAGGCGGCCGGTGTCGTGGCCGCGGTGGGGGAGGGGGTGACCGACTTCGCGGTCGGGCAGCGGGTGGTCGCGCTGGACGGGGTGAAGTCACCGGGGTTCTATGCCGAGTTGGCCGCCGTACCCGTCACCCAGGTGGTGGCCCTGCCCGACGGAGTGGAGCTCACCGAGGCGGCGACACTGCCCATCGCCTGGCTCTCCGCCTGGTGCTGCGTACGGCATCTCGCCAAGGTCACCAAGGAGGACACCGTGGTGGTGAAGGCCGCCGCGAGCGGGGTCGGCACCGCGGCCGTGCAGATCGCCGCAGAGTCCGGGGCCCGTGTCATCGCGCTCGCCGGGTCGGCGGAAAAGGCGGCCTGGGCGGGGGAGTTCGGGGCCCACATCACGCTCGACACCTCCGCGTACCCCGACGAGGCCGAGGTCGAGGAGGTGCTGCGACTGACCGACGGGCGCGGCGCCGACGTCGTCCTCGACACCGTCGGCGGCGCCGCCTTCGCGCGGAGCCTGCGCCAGGTCGGACACGGCGGCCGGGTCGTCGCGCTCGCCAACGTCGCCCTGGCGCCCAGCACCGTCGACACCCGCGATTTCTACCCGAAGAACGCGGCGATCCTCGGCTTCCAGCTCACCAACCGGCAGCGCCACGGCTGGGATCCCCGTGCCGACCTGCGTGAACTGGCCGAGCGTGTCGCCGCGGGCGCCTATCGCGTACCGGTCGAGACCGTGTTGCCCCTCGCGCAGGCGCGCGCCGCCCACGAGCAGCTGGAGCGGCGCGAGAACCGGGGCAAGATCGTGCTCTCCGTGGGCTGAGTCACTCGCCGTGGACCGGGTCAGGCGTGGACCCGGTCGATGAAGGCGGACAGATTGCCCGTCGCGCGGGCGATCTGCTCCTCCAGCGTCAGACTCTCCTCCATCCGCAGGGTGCTCTGCGGGACCTTCTTGCCCCGGACGTAGAGGGAACAGGCCAGGTCGGTGCATATGTACAGACCGACGGAATTGCCCTCCCGCCCGGCCGCGCCCGCCTTGCGGGCGGTCATGAGCGAGACGCCGCCGCCCGGGTGGGTCGTCAGACAGAGCGAGCACATGCTGCGGTGCAGGAAGCCCCGATGCCCGGACGTCAGGCGCAGCGTCAGGCCGACGAGCCGGCCGTCCCGCTCGGTGACCAGATAGCTGCGGTCGGGCGCCCCGGGATCTCGCCAGCCGAGGAAGTCGAGATCGTCCCAGGGGCGTTCGTCGAGATCGCGCGGCACGGACACGCGTTTGGCCTCCCCCTTGGAACAGTTCACAAAAGAGTCACGGATGTCGTGCTCGGTCAGTGATCTCATGGGGGAGCCTCCTGGGGGCGTCATGTTGTTGCCGAAACCTGAGGGTGAAAAAACTAGTGCCCCTAGGTTCAGTCAGGATAGACGGTCCCGGCGAGGAGGAACCAGTGAATTTCCAGAGCGTCCGCTCACCCCGGGCGAGAGCGGCCCTGCGTCATGTGGCGGAGCGGTCGGCGGGGCCGCCCGTCGCCCCGGACACACGCATCACGCTCAACTTCCACCCCGACCGGCTGACCGGCGGCATGGGCATCCTCGAGGCGCTGGCGCGGGACGGCTCCTACCACTCGCAGTTCGTGACGGGCACCAGCAACGGCGGCCTCACCGCGCACCCCGGCGGCGACCGCTGGCGCTGGGAGAGCCGGATCTTCGGCGGCGCCTACGACGAGGCGGCCCCGGACGACCGGCCCGTGTACGGCGCGCTGAACTTCCGGCGCCAGGTCGTCGGCGCCGCCCCGCGCTTCGGCTCCTCGCACTTCCGGCTGACGAGAGCGGCCCTGTCCCGGGCCACCTTCTGCTACCCCGACAGCGCCGCCGAGCCGGCCCACTTCGGCGTCGCCGCCGGCATGTCGCTGATCGCCCTGGCGGAGGCGGACGAGCAGGACGCCCTCAACGACTACATCGAGGCACAGGTCCACGGAGGCGTCTCCCTCACCACGGACGTGGCGGCGCTCGTCCTGGACGCCTGCTACCGCGGCACACCCGTCGAGGCGGCGGCACGGCTGCTGCCCTGCCCCGTCGAGTGGCATCCCGGGTACCGGATCACCGTGCAGCGGCTGCGCCGGCACGCGGACTACCGAGGCGAGGAGTACGCCGAACTGGGCGCCCGGATCGCCGAGGACGGCCGGATCGACCCGCGGATCATCGGGGACGCCGCCCGGACCGGTCGCTACGGACTCCAGGACCTGAAGATGGTCTGGCACACCCTGGCCCGCTTCGGCGCCCCGGAGGGCGCGGGCACCGCCCGTGACACCGGCGCGGATGTCTACTCCGGTGCCGCCGAGGGCGTCGGCGGCCACACCCCGGGCGTCAGCACCCCCAGCGCGTAGGCGCGGGCGACCAGTTCGGTCCGGTTGCCCGCGCCCCACCGCGCGGACAGTCGCCGCAGGTGATAGGTGACGCCGTCCGAGCTGAGCCCGGTCTCCCGGGCGGCCCTGGCGGTGGTGGCGCCGCCCGCGAGCAGCGCCAGGACGCGGGCCTCCACCGGCGTCACCCGCACCGGGTCCACCGCGGGCCGCTCACGCTCACCCAGCATCCGCAGCATCACCAGCAGCGCGGGCGTCTCGTCCACGCTGTCGCTCACCGGGTCCGCCGTCAGCTCCCCGAACCGCTCCCCACCGCCGGGCGCCCGCCAGCACACCGACACCTGGTAGCGCGACCGGTGCCGCAGCCGCAGCGCCTCGGCGATCCGCTCCACCTGCGTCGCCTCCTGCGGCCGGAACAGCTCCAGCACATCCCGGCCGCGCAGCCGCCCCGGCGTCGTACCGCACTCCGTGGCCATCGCCGGATTGGCGAGCTGGACCGCGCCGTACACATCGCACACCGCGACCGGCACGGAGACCCGGTCGAAGAGCATCAGAGCGCGGTTGCGCCACACCACCGCCTCCGGGTCCGACCAGTCCACCAGCACCTCCGAGCCCCTGAGCGCAAGGGCGACGCACGTAGGTGCACTACACAATCATGTAGTGCCGCGGTACGGGCGGCCAGGGTCCCTCGCTCAATGTGGAACGCAGTACTCCCGTACCGCGAAAGGCAGTTGTCGCGCCATGCCCCCCACCGCGCCGCATCCGCAGTCCCCCGACACCCACCCCGGTGTCCCCGTCGTCGACATCTCGGCGACCGGTCCCGGGCTCGCCCCGATCCAGCAGGTCATGGATCTGATGCGCGAGCACGGGCCGGTCCTCGTGCGACGGCTGCACGGACGGGACACCCTCTTCGTCGCCGACCTGGACCTGGTGGCCGACCTCGCCGACGAGGACCGGTTCGCCAAGCACATCGGGCCCGCCCTGGAGAACGTCCGGGAGTTCGCCGCCGACGGACTGTTCACGGCGTACAACGACGAGCCCAACTGGGCCAAGGCGCACGACATCCTCATGCCCGCCTTCGCGCTCGGCTCGATGCGCACCTACCACCCCGTGATGCTGAAGGTGGCCCGGCGGCTCATCGACGCGTGGGACCGCGGCGCCCGCACCGGACAGCCGGTGAACGTGCCGGACGACATGACCCGCATGACCCTGGACACCATCGGCCTCGCCGGCTTCGACCACGACTTCGGCTCCTTCGAACGGGCCGAGCCGCACCCTTTCGTCGAGTCGATGGTCAGCTGTCTGGAGTGGAGCATGAAGCGCCTGGCCCGCGTCCCGGGCCAGGACCACTCCGAGGCCGACGCCGCCTTCCGTGCCGACGCCGCCTATCTCGCCCAGGTCGTCGACGACGTCATCGCCTCCCGCGCCGGCACCGACCAGGCCGACGCCCAGGACCTCCTCGGCCTGATGCTGACCGCCGCGCACCCGGCCGACGGCACCACCCTGGACACCGCCAACATCCGCAACCAGGTCATCACCTTCCTGATCGCGGGCCACGAGACCACCTCCGGCGCGATGTCCTTCGCCCTGTACTACCTCGCCAAACACCCCACCGCCTTGGAGCTCGTACGGCGCGAGGTGGACGCCCTGTGGGGCGACCAGGCGGACCCGGAGCCGACGTACGACGAGGTCGGCCGGCTGACCTACACCCGTCAGGTCCTCAACGAGGCGCTGCGGCTGTGGCCGACGGCCGCCGCCTTCAGCCGCCACGCCCTGGAGGACACCGTCCTGGGCGGCCGGATCCCGCTGCGCGCAGGGCAGTTCGTGACCGTGCTCGCCCCGATGCTGCACCGGCAGCCCGTCTGGGGAGACAACCCCGAGCGGTTCGACCCCTCCCGCTTCACGCCCGAGGCGGAGGCGGCCCGCTCCGTGCACGCCTTCAAACCGTTCGGCACCGGTGAACGCGCCTGCATCGGACGGCAGTTCGCGCTGCACGAGGCGACCATGCTGCTCGCCATGCTGGTCCACCGCTACCGGCTCCAGGACCACGCCGACTACCGGCTCACGGTCAAGGAGACCCTCACCCTCAAGCCCGAGGGCTTCACCCTGACTCTGACCCCGCGCACACCGGCGGACCGGGCGCACGGGGTGCTGCCAGGGGCCGTCACCGTCCCCGCGGAAGCGGCCTTCGACACCGCCGCCCTGCCCGCCCGCGTCCGCCCCGGCACCGCCGCCCTCTTCCTGCACGGCAGCAACTACGGCACCTGCCGCGACTTCGCCGCCCAACTCGCCGACGAGGCCGCCGGGATCGGCTGCGAGACCGAGGTCGCCGCGCTGGACGCCTACGCGGACGGCCTGCCCACCGACCGACCGGTCGTCATCACCGCCGCCTCCTACAACGGCCGTCCCACGGACGACGCCACCGCCTTCGCCACCTGGCTGGACTCCGGGCACGACCTGGCGGACGTCACCTACGCCCTTCTCGGCGTCGGCGACCGCAACTGGGCCGCCACCTACCAGCACGTCCCGACCCGCGTCGACGACCGCCTCGCCGAACTCGGCGCCACCCGCCTCATCCCCCGCACGGCCGCCGACGCCTCCGGCGATCTCACCGGCGCGGTAAGGGACTTCACCACCCGACTGCGCACCGCCCTCCTGGAGCGCTACGGCGACCCCGACGCCACCGCCCCCGCCACCGAGCCGACGGCGGCCTACGAGGTCCGCACCCTGACCGGCGGCCCGCTGGACGCCCTCGCCGAGCGGCACGGACTGGTCCCGATGAAGGTCACCGAGGCGTACGACCTCACGGCATCGGGCTATCCGCGCCGCAAGCGGTTCGTGCGCGTCGCCCTGCCCGAGGGCACGGAGTACCGTACGGCCGACCACCTCACCGTCCTGCCGGCCAACGCCCCGGCCCTCGTCGACCGCGCCGCCGCCGCTCTCGGTGTCGACCCGGACACCGTCCTGGACATCCGGGCCACTCGCCCCCGCCGCGACGGCATCGCCGTGGACCGGCCTGTGACGGTACGTCAACTCCTCACCCACCACGTCGAGTTGCAGGAGCGTCCGAACGCCGGCCAACTGGCCGTGCTCGCCGCCGCCAACCCCTGCCCGCCCGAGCGCGCCGCCCTGCTGGCGACGGCGGCCGACGACCCGCGCACCCTCGTCGAGGTGATCGAGGACAACCCCGCCCTGCGCGGCGCCCTGGACTGGACGCGGCTCCTGGAGATCCTCACCCCGCTGCGCCCGCGCCACTACTCCGTCTCCTCCTCGCCCGCGACCGACCCCCGGCACGTGGACCTGATGGTTTCCCTGCTGGCCGCTCCCGCCCGCTCGGGCAAGGGTGAGTACCGGGGCACCGGGTCCGGGTACCTCACCACCGTCGAAGCCGGCGACACCGTGTACGCCCGCGTCCAGCCCTGCCGTGAGGCCTTCCGTGTCGACGACTCCACGCCCGTCGTCATGATCGCCGCCGGCACCGGGCTCGCCCCGTTCCGCGGCGCGATCGCCGACCGCGCGGCAGCGCTCGCCGCAGGCGCCGAACTCGCCCCCGCCCTCTGCTACTTCGGCTGTGACGCCCCCGACGCCGACTTCCTGCACGCCGAGGAACTGCGCGCGGCCGAGGCCGCCGGGGCCGTCTCCCTGCGCCCCGCCTTCAGCGCGGCCCCGCAGGGCGAGGTGAGCTTCGTGCAGCACCGCGTCGCCGCCGAGGCCGAGGAGGTCTGGGGCCTGCTCGCCGCGGGCGCCCGGGTGTACGTCTGCGGCGACGGATCACGGATGGCGCCGGGCGTCCGCGAGGCGTTCCGTACGCTGTACCGCAAGCACACGGCGGACGCCGACGAGGCGGCCGCCGAGAAGTGGCTCGACGGGCTGATCGCGGACGGGTGCTACGTCGAGGACGTGTACGCGGCCGGCTGACCGAAGCGTGGCGAAGGGGAGAGGTGGGCGCACGGTGGTGGACTCCTGGGCACGGGCTCGGCGCATCCTGGAAGAGGCGGGCCTGCCGCCCGAGCGTCTCGCCCACCTGCGCCCGCTGACCGGCGGCACCTACAACACGGTCGAGGAGCTCGTCCTCTCCGACGGCAGCCGCTATGTGCTGAAGGTGCCGCCCGCCGAGACCGTCCCCGCACTGAGCCACGAGCGCCGACTCCTGGTGTCCGAGGCCGAGTTCTACCGCGGGGCCGCCGAAGTGGACGTGCCCGCGCCCCGGGTCGTGATCCTCGGGCGGGAGGATCTGCTGATGACGGCCGTCCCCGGGGACGCCTGGGACGGACAGTTCACCGGCGCCGAACAGGACGTCCTGCGCACGGAGTTGGGCCGCCAGGTGGCCCGCCTCCACCGCGTGACCGGCACCGCCTTCGGCTATCCGTCCGGCGCCCTCGGCCCGCTCGCCCCCGACTGGCGGACCGCGTTCACGGGGATGCTCGACGCGGTCCTCGACGACGCCCGCCGCTACGGCGCCGAACTGCCCCGCCCCGTCGACGAGGTGGCGGACGCGCTCCGGCCCGCCTACGGAGCTCTCGACGAGGTGAGCGTCCCGAGCCTCGTCCACTTCGACCTGTGGACCGGCAACATCCTGGTGGAGCGCGTGGCCGGGGGCGTCCGGATCGGCGGGCTCATCGACGGCGAGCGCATGTTCTGGGGCGACCCCCTCGCCGACTTCGTCTCCCTCGCGCTGCTGGGCGACATCAGGACCGACGAGGCGTTCCTGGCCGGCTACCGGGAGGAAGGCGGCCGCGCCGAGTTCGACGCGGCGGCCCGTCTCCGGTACGCCCTCTACCGCGCCTACCTCTACCTGATCATGCTCGCCGAGACGGTCCCGAGGGAGATGGGCGAGGGGGATCGGCGCTGGCGACAGGAAGCGGTTGCACCGGAACTGGTCGCCGCATTGACCGAGATCGCGGAGCTCTCATAGTTCACATCGTGAATTAAGGGGTCGTGGAAAGTGCTCCCGCAGCGGTATGTTGCAGGTCGGACAGGGTTCGAAGGGGGCCATACATGGCGGGGCGGAACGGGCGCACGGTACGCGATCTGAGGCGGGCCAACCGCACGGCCGTGCTGCAAAGGCTCTACTTCGACGGCCCTCTCAGCCGCTTCGAGCTCGGCCCGGCGACCGGCCTGAGCTCCGGCTCGGTGAGCAACGTCGTCGCCGACCTGGTCGCCGACGGCCTGCTGGAGGAGGCCGGCAGCGTCGACTCCGACGGCGGCCGCCCCCGCACCCTGCTGCGGGTGGCGCCCGGCAGCGGGCACATGATCGGCGTCGACGTCGGCGAGACCCGGGTGCGCATCGAGCTGTTCGACCTCACCCTCACCGAACTCGCCCGCGCCGAACGACCGTTGACACGGCAGGGCTACGACGTCGAGGTCATCGTCGGCCACATCCGCGACGGCGTCGCCGAGGTGCTCGACACCGCCGGCATCGCCCCCGACCAGCTCCTCGGCGTCGGCATCGGCGTCCCCGGCATCGTCGAGCACACCCCGGACCGGGGCGCCGTCGTCCACGGCCAGACGATCGGCTGGGACGCGGTCCCGCTGGAGGAGCTGCTCCGCTCCACCTCCCGGCTGCCCGACACCGTCCGGTACTTCATCGACAACGGCGCCAAGACGCTGGGCCAGGCCGAGATGTGGTTCGGCGGCGGGCGCGGTGCGCGCAACGCGGTCGTCGTCCTCTTCGGGTCCGGCGTCGGCGCGTGTCTCGTCACGCCGGAGGTGGACAACGGGCGGGCGGTCGAATGGGGTCATCTGACGGTACGGGTCAGGGGACGCCGTTGCCGGTGCGGTGCGCTGGGCTGCCTGGAGGCGTACGCGGGCGCCGAGTCGCTGCTGGACCGCTGGCGCGAGGAGGGCGGACGGCCGCCCGAGGGCGCCGACGAGGAGACCGCGCTGACCGCGATGCTGGCCGCCGCCTACCCGGCCGAGGGCGGTGCGCCCGACCCGGTGGCGCTGGCCGTGCTGGAGGAGACCGCCGAGTACCTGGGCGCCGGCCTCTCGGACCTGATCAACCTCTTCCAGCCCGAGCGCATCCTCATCGGCGGCTGGGCCGGCCTCCAGCTCGGCACCCGCTTCCTGCCCGCCGTACGCCGCCACGCCTCCTCCTACGCCCTGCGCCACCCGGCCGAGAAGGTCACCATCGACCTCGGCCGGCTCGGCCCCGACGCGGTCACCGTCGGCGCCGCGATCCTCCCGCTGGCCGACTTCTTCGCCCGCGGCGGCCGCCGCCCCGAGCCCGCGCCCGAGGGACCGCACCCGGCCTGGCGCACCGCGCTGGAGGAGCGGGCTCCGCACTGAGGTTTCGCCGGTGGGCGCGGAGGTACTCGCGAGTCGCCCGGACCACCACGCGAAGGGAGAACGCCATGGCCGACTACCAAGGCAAGGGCCCCGGCGACGAACCCGTACCGCGGGACATGCCGGACCAGCAGGCAGGCGACGGTGAGGACCCCTGGGACGGCGATCCCGAGGCGGCGGACAAGGAAGAACCCGACACCGAGGTCCCCGACACCGACGAGGCGGGCACCGGCCGCGAGGGCGCACCGCGCCAGGCGGGCGCCCAGTCCGAACAGCCGGTACCGCAGGAGCCCACCGGCTGATTCCGCTCGACCGCCCGCACCCGCGCCTGTGCCGTCCTCTGGACGGCACAGGCGTCGGTGTCAGCCCACCTTCCGCCCCCGCAGCGGTTCCGTGCTCGCTCCCGCGCCCTGCTGGAAGCCCTTGAGGAACTCCTCCAGGACCTCGTTCGCCGTGTGCTCCGGGTTCCAGCGCAGTTCCGTACGGGCCCGCGTGCAGTCCATCAGCGGAAGGCGCAGCACCGCGTCGAAGAGATGCGGGGAGGCCGGGAGGAGGTGGAGTCCCCAGGCGGCGGCGAGCGCCGAGCGGGCCGCGGTGCGGGGCAGCCGGACCCGGCGGGTGCCGAGCATCTCGCCGAGCAGCTCCGCGTCGACCGGCGGCTCGGCCGCCAGGTTGAAGGCGCCGCGCAGATCGGAGTGGATCGCGAGGCGGTACGCCTTGGCCGCGTCGTCCGTGTGCAGGGCCTGGACCCGCAGTCCGGGGATGTCGGGGAGGAACGGCAGCAGCTCCGGACGGGCCAGCGGACCCGGCAGGAAGCGGCCGCCGAAGATCCGGCGCTGCTCGCTCGCCGACTCCCGCTTGAACAGGAACGCCGGCCGCATCCGCACCACCCGCACCTCGGCGTGATCCCGCTCGAAGATGTCCAGAGTCCGCTCCAGATACGCCTTCTCCCGGCAGTACGCGGCATCCGGCCAGCCGTGCGTGGGCCACGACTCGTCCACGGCCTCGTCCTTCGGGCCCGGGGAGTACGCGCCGACCGACGAGGCGTGCACCAGCGCCGGCACCCCGGCGGCGGCCACCGCCTCGAAGACCCGGATGGAGCCCAGCACGTTCGTCCGCCAGGTCGCCGCCGGGTCGTGCGTCGGCTGGAAGGCCCAGGCCAGATGCACCACGGCGTCCGCTCCCGCGAACTCCTTGCCCAGATCCGCCTGTTCGGACGACAGGTCCACCGCCGACCACTGCGTCTTCGGTGGCGACCACTCGGGGACCCGGCGCGCCAGCCCCAGTACGGAGTCGACCTCCGGATCCTCCGACAGCAGTCGCACCACACTCGTGCCGACGTTTCCGGTGGCGCCCGTGACAACGATCCTGCTCACGTTCGGCTCCTTTCGGGCATGCCCCGCGACGGGGTCGACCGAGTACCCGGGCGGCGAGGATGCAACGCAGTCTTGCGCCCTCAGCATGGTTCATACGGTTGACGCATGGGGCCGGGTAGGGTTGGCGGGGTGGGACTGTCCTTGGGAGAACGTGTGAGGTCTTCGGTCGCCGCGCTGATGCACGCGACAGGTGAGTCGCAGGCGGAGGTCGCCGTCGCGCTCGGGGTGAGCCAGGCGCAGGTGAGCCGCCGTCAGTCCGGCAGCGCCGCCTGGAGCCTGGCCGACTGCGACGCGCTCGCCGCGCACTTCGGCATCGATGTGCTCGATCTGCTCGCCGGACCGACCCGGGCCTGCGAGACGCTGCCCGTGCGGCGGCGCCGGGCCTCGGGGCCGACGGCGGTGACCCCATGACGGACTTCGAGGCGATCGACGCGCTGCTGGCCGCCGCCCGCCAGGAGGTGCCGCTGCCCCCGGCCGAGGTGCGGCGCGAGCTGCGGGAGAGCCTCAACCTCTCCCGTGCCCAGGTGGCCCAGGCGCTCGGCGTCAGCCCGTCCACCGTCGGCGGCTGGGAGGCCGGGCGGGACCCGAGCGGGGACGTGCGCGAGAAGTACGCGTACTTCCTGGAGGGGGCGCAGGCCAAACTGGCGGCGCGGACAAAAGAGGCGGCCGCCGAACCCGTCGTAGAGCCGGAGACGGACGCCGACGACGCCGACGCGTCCTCGGACGGGACCGGTGACACGGGTGAGGCGGACGAGGTCGAGGCGCTCTCGGCCCCCCAGCCGTGCGTCCTGTGCGGTATGCCCGCCCGGCACCAGGTCGCCGGCTTCCCCCAGCATCTGGACCCCGCCGACTGCGGTACGGCGGCGCCCGCGGAGCCGGAGGCGGCCCCGGTCGCTCCTCCCCGGCGTGAGGAACCCGCCCCGGCCGAGCGCCGCAAGCCGGCCCCCGCACGGCGTGAGCGCGCCGCCGAGTCGGTCCGGGTCGTCCCCGTCGGACGGCGTATGCAGACCGCCTCGCAGGAGCCCGACCTGATCGGTGCCGCGGTGGCGGCCGCCCTGGAGAAGCACAGCGGCGATCTGGAGGCGGCGACCGCGGCCCTGGTCAAGCGGGCCATCCCGGACGCCATGGCGCTGCTGGACCAGACCCGCAAGGGCGGTCGTTACGACGTCGTGGCGCACCCGTGGATCCCGGACATCCTGCGCAAGCAGTCCGCCCGTGGCGCCGACCGGATCTGGGAGGCCCGCCCCAAGTGGGCGCGGACCGAACTCCCCTCCGGCGCCCACGAGGTGACCGCCCTCGACATCAACGGCGCCTATCTGTCGGCGCTCAAGACCCATCTGCCGATCGGCCAGTTGGAGCACTCCACCGGCTTCGACCACGACCGCCGGCGGGCCGGCGTCCATCTGATCACCCCTTCCGCGTGGGACCACGACGCCCATCTGCCCAACCCGATCGGCAACCGCGACGAGCCAGGCCCCCTCTGGGTCACCGAACCGACCCTGCGTCTGCTGCTGCGCCTGTCGGGTCCGAAGTACGGCCTGTGCGAACCGCCGGAGATCCACGAGTCGTTCACCTCGGGCGCGACCGAGAGCCTCCTGGAGAAGTTCCGGGTCGCGCTGAAGGACGCCCGGGACCGGGCGATCGCCGAGAACGACGAGGTGACGCTGGAGTACGTGAAGGCGATGTACTCCAAGTTCGTCTCCACCATGGGCGAGTCGAACTACAACCGGGAGCTCTACCGCCCCGACTGGATGCACCTCATCCGCTCCCAGGCCTTCGCCAACCTCTGGATGAAGGCCTACAAGGCCCACGAGGAGGGCCTCATGGTGGTCCGCGCAATGGGCACCGACGAGTTGCACGTCATCGGCGACTGGCGACGGGTCTTCCCGGAGGGCCGCGGGGTCTCCGACGTGAAGGTCAAGGAGACGTACATCGTCGGTGAGGACGTCGACCCCGCGGCCGCGGGGGAGGAGGACGACGACTGACGGTGAGCACCGCGATCGACGTCGCGAGCGGGGCGTCTGCTGCCGGGCCGGGCAGCGCTCGGCTCAGGCGCGGAACGCGTTCACGCCGGTCAGTTCCGCCGACAGCTCCCACAGGCGGGCTGCCTGCTCCGGGTCGACCGCCCAGTCCTTGACCCCGCTGCGCTCGCCGTCGGCCGGGGCGGGCTCGGCGATGTCGCAGTCCTCCAGGTACACACCGCCGAGTCCGTCGAGCTGGGGCGAGGTCGCGGCCCACACCTGGGTGGCCGCGCCCTCCTCCGGGGTCTTGAAGCCGACCTGGGGGATCGGGTTGCCGTTCTCGTCGATCCAGCCGTTCGCGATCATCTCCTCCTTGGGCAGGTGCCGCTGAAGGGGTGTCATGATGCCGCCGGGGTGCAGCGAGAAGGCCCGGACGCCGTGCTCCTGGCCGAGCCGGTCCAGGTGGACGGCGAACAGGACGTTCGCGGTCTTGGCCTGGCCGTACGCCTGCCACTTGTCGTAGTCGCCGCGCTGCCAGTGGACGTCGTCCCAGCGCATGCCGGAGAAGTGATGGCCTCGCGAGGACACCGACACCACCCGGGCGCCACCGCTCTCGATCGCCGGCCACAGCCGGTTGACCAGCGCGAAGTGACCGAGGTGGTTGGTGGCGAACTGCGCCTCCCAGCCGGGGCCGACCCGGGTCTCCGGACAGGCCATGATCCCGGCATTGTCGATCATGAAGTCGATACGGCGGCCCGAGGCGAGGAACCGCTCGGCGAAGCCGCGCACGCTGTCCAGGTCGCCGAGGTCCAGCTCGTCCACCTCGACGCCGTCGATGCCCGCCACCGCCTCCTGGGCGACCGCGGGCCGGCGGGCCGGTACGACGACCCGGGCGCCCGCCTTGGTGAGCGCGCGCGTGGTCTCCAGGCCGAGCCCCGAGTAGCCGCCGGTGACGACCGCGAGCCTGCCGGTGAGGTCGAGGCCGGCGAGGACGTCGTCGGCGGTGCTGCGGGCGTCGAAGCCCGATCCGATCTTGTGCTGTGCAGTGCTCATGCCGGGAACGCTACGAATTGGAGTGCTCTCGAAGTCAAGCGGAACTCTCCGCGGCGGAGCCCGGACAAAGGAAAGCCCCGACCGGACGGGGGAATCACGGTCGGGGCGGCCTGGGTGTGGGCGCGGATGGCGGTCGCCTCTCGGCGAAAGGCTCCACAGGGCTTCAGCCGAACGATCGTCCCTGTGGGCAAAAGGTGAGGCCCGGGGACACTGTCCCATCCACACCCACGTGTCGTTCAACGGGCAACCACCCCTGGGTGTTCCCCGGCCTGTCGCGTTATGGCGTGATCTGCGTCACCGCTCGGACGGCACCCTGGCGAACGGGCTCTCCGAGAGGGACGCGAGCAGCTGGGCGGGGTCGTCGTAGATCGCCGCCGCGCCCGCCTCCACCAGGTCCGCGCGCGGGATGCCGCCGCACAGCACGCCCACACAGCGCACCCCGGCGCGACTGCCCGCCTTCATGTCCCACACGGTGTCGCCGACGAACACCGCGCGTTCGGGCGGTACGCCCGCCAGTTCCAGGGCGTGTTCCACCGGCTCCGGCGCGGGCTTGCCCTCGGTGACGTCGTCGGCGCTCGCGGTGGCGGTGATCACGTCGTCGGCGCCGATCGCACGGCGCAGCGCGGACAGTTCCGCACCGCCCGCCGAGGTCGCCAGCACCACCGACCAGCCCTCGTGGTCCAGGCGGCGCAGCAGCCGCCCCGCGTCGCGCAGTGCGGGCAGCCGGTCGAAGTACTGGCCGTAGAGGGCCTTGTGGGCGGAGCTCAGCCCGTCCGCCTCCCGCTCGGCCCGGTCCTCGCCGATCAGACGGGCGACGAGGTCCTCGGAGCCGAGGCCCACCGCCCGGTGGATGGCGTGCATCGGCACGTGGTGACCCGCTTGGCGGAACGCCTCCCACCAGGTCGCCACATGGAGATGGTTGGTGTCGACCAGGGTTCCGTCGACGTCGAACACGGCCGCGCGTTCCATAGGCCCGTCCTCCTCGCACACACAGCACAGCGCAACGCACGAGTACCACGTCAGGGACCGGTCACTCCGGCGGGCACACGGCCTTCCCGGGTCCAGGCCAGCAGCTCCTCCAGGGACCAGGTGGTGACCACGCGCTCGTCGGGCACCTGGCACTCCTCGGCCCGGGCGCAGCCGAGGATCTGCCAGTCCAGCTGGCCGGGCGCGTGCGCGTCGGTGTCCACGGAGAACAGCACGCCCGCCGCCACGGCCCGCCGCAGCAGCCGCCGGGGCGGATCGAGCCGCTCGGGCCGGCTGTTGATCTCCACGGCCGTGCCCGACTCGGCGCACGCGGCGAACACCTCCTCGGCGTCGAACTCCGACTCCGGCCGCCCCTTCCCGGTGATCAGCCGTCCGGTGCAGTGCCCGAGGACGTCCGCGTGCGGATTGCGTACGGCGGCCACCATGCGGCGGGTCATCGAGCGGGGGTCCATGCGCAGCTTGGAGTGCACGGACACGACCACGACGTCGAGCCGCCCGAGCAGCTCCTCCTCCTGGTCGAGCGAACCGTCGTCGAGGATGTCGCACTCGATGCCGGTGAGCAGCCGGAAGGGCGCCCAGGTCGCGTTCAGCTCCGCCACCACGTCCAGCTGCTCCCGCAGCCGCTCCGGGGACAGCCCGCGGGCCACGGTCAGCCGCGGGGAGTGGTCGGTGAGCACCGCCCACTCGTGCCCGAGCTCCGCCGCCGTCCGGCCCATCTCCTCGATGGGGCTGCCGCCGTCCGACCAGTCGGAGTGCACATGGCAGTCGCCCCGCAGCAGCGCCCGCAGCCGCTGTCCGCCCTCCGCGGCCGGCCCGGCGGGCGCCTCGCCCTCCAGCTTGTCCAGATAGCCCGGCACCTGACCGGCGAGCGCCTCACGCACCACGTTCGCCGTCTTCGGCCCGACCCCCTTGAGCGACTCCAGCGTCCCGGCCTCCGCCCGCTCGCGCACCTCCCCCTCGGGCAGTGCCGCCAGCACCCGGGCAGCCGTACGGAAGGCGCGCACACGGTACGTCGGCGCCAGGGACCGCTCCAGCAGGAAGGCGATCCGGTCCAGTGCCTCGACGGGGTCCATCGCCACCTCCTCCTCCAGGGTTCCCCAGCCGTACGGGCCTCGCACGGCGGACGGAAGGATGCCTTTGCCCTCTCATGTCCCTCTTGCGAAATGCGCTCTACGCTCTATTGCATGACCGAAATCGCGAGCCCGTACATCTCCAATCCGCGAATCCTGGTGCTCGGGGTGCAGCCCGGTACACCGCCGTTCCGGATCGTGGAGATCGACGGAGAGGTGGTCGGTGAGGCGAAAGCCGTCACCGACGTCCTGGAGGCCGCCGCCGCGTGGGGCATCACGGTCCACGACCTCGACGACCCGGACGTGGTGCGCTGGGTGGGCGGAGACAAGTTCACCTGGCACCTGCACTAGGACCGAGGGTGGGCGGGACGTTTCGGTCCGCGCCGAAGCGTTCGGTTTCTAGGCTCCCCTCATGGAAGATCCCGGAGAGCTGCTCGCCGTCCTCGCCGCGGGCCTGGGCGCCGGCGCCGTCAACGCCGCCGTCGGGTCCGGGACGCTGATCAGCTTCCCGGTGCTGCTGGCCGTCGGCCTGCCGCCGGTCACGGCCGCGGTCTCCAACGCGCTCGGCCTGATCCCCGGTTCGATCAGCGCGGCCGTCGGGTACCGACGGGAACTCGCCGGCCAGCGCCGACGCATCCTCAAGTGGAGCGCGGGTGCCCTGGTGGGCGGCCTGACGGGTGCCACGCTCCTGCTCGCCCTGCCGGCCTCCGCGTTCGAGCGGATCGTGCCGGCCCTGGTGGGCCTCGCGCTGGTGCTGGTCGTCCTCCAGCCCCTGATCGGCCGACGGCTGCGTGAACGCCGTACCCGCGAGGGCCGCTCCGTGCCCGCCGACGGCGGCCCGCCGCTGATCGTCGCACTGACGCTGGCCAGCGTCTACGGCGGCTACTTCGCCGCCGCCCAGGGGATCATCTACGTCTCCCTGATGGGACTGCGCCTCGACGACGGCCTCCAGCGCCTCAACGCCGTCAAGAACGTCCTCGTCGCCGTCGTCAACACCGTCGCCGCGCTCTTCTTCCTGGCCGTCGCCGACTTCGACTGGACGGCCGTCGCCCTGCTCGCGGTCGGTTCCGCCGTGGGCGGACAGGCCGGAGCGGCGGCGGGCCGCCGTCTCCACCCGGCGGTCCTGCGCGGACTCATCGTCGTGGTGGGTACGGCGGCCATCGTCCAGTTGTCCGTTCGCTGACGTCAGCGGTGCACCGCCCGGCTCAGCCGCCGCCCCAGCAGGACGTAGCCGATCAGCGCCCCGGTGGTGTTGAGGATGACGTCGTCGATGTCGAAGGCCCGACCGGTGATCATCGCGCCCTGGGCGAACTCCACCAGCAGCATCACGACCGCCGTCAGCAGGAGCACCCGCAGGACCCCCCGGGTCCGCGGGGCGAGCACGGGGACCAGGACGCCGAAGGGGACGCCGAGCAGCAGGTTGCCGCCGATCTGCTTGGCGGCGTCCCGCAGTTCCGGCTGATCGAGATAGGCCCGCAGCGAGCGGCCCGGGCGCAGATTGGTGTGGGTCAGCGCCTCCGACGCGGGCGAGGGCTCCAGCGTGAGCCGCGCCAGCACGACGGCGAACGCCACCATGAACGCGAACGCGGCAACCATCGCCACCAGCCGGCGCAGGAAGGCCAGGGGACTGCGCCTCGGTTTGGGGGTGGTCTCGGACTTGGCGGACTCCGTCCTGGCGGTCCCGGGTTCGCTCTGCGCCGCCTTGCCGGTGCGCAGGCGGAACGCGGATCGCGGACGTAAGGCTGTACGGGCCATGCGGTCCTCCAGTCTTCAACTTCCCTGCGTCGTAAGGCGATTACCCGCGATCGAGCCGACAATGCGGTCACGCCCCCGGCGGACCGGGAGCACCCGCGGTTCCTTCGTGCCCGGCGTGGTGGCCCACGCCGGGCACGAAGCCGGGTCCGGGGTCGGTTCGCGGACGAGACGCTCAGGTCCCGAACGACACGCGCACCTCCTTGAAGCCGAGGGAGCGCAGCAGGCCTTCGAGCATGTCGGTGGTGTTGGTCTCGGCCCGTTTGGTCAGCCCGCTCTCCTTGGCCGCGTCACCGATGTGCTTCACCGCGAGCTTCTGCACGGCCTGTTCACCGTTCGGATTGTCCGAGAACAGGTCGCCCAGCCGGTCGAGGAGGCCCCGCTGCTTGGACACCGCGTAGGAGCGGTCGGCGTCCAGGGCGGGCTTGCCGAGCTGCGCGTGCGGCAGGTGCAGCGTGGCGGACGTGCGGTCCTCGTTGACCGTCACGTCGTTCTTGGCCACCTTGCCGAGGTCGACATACGCGTCGACGGTGCCCGCCCCCACATACAGGGTGCGGCTGCCGCGGATCGCGTCGGGCAGGTACTTGGCGTCCTTCTCCAGGTCCACGACGACCTGGAAGTTGCCGGAGGCGGCGTCGTAGCGGCTGAGGTCCTGGATGGACTGGAGGAGTGCGGGACCCGAGCGGTCCTTGGTCTCGGTGCCGAACAGGTCCTTGAGGCCCGGGAGCACGCTCAGCCGGATACCGGCGAAGAACACGATGAGCACCAGTACGACGGCGCTCACCAACTTCGCCCAGCCCGGCATGCGCTTGGACATGCGCCTGATGGGAGTCGTCATGCGACGGCCCTCCTTCCTGCTGTTCGAATGCCCTCCAAAACCCTTGTCAGACCGCAGCGTTGGCCGATTGCCACCGCTGACGGAGGCACGGACGGCGCACTAGCGTGGAAAGCCTTCCCAACCGGCGCTTCTGGAGAACCGGATGAGTCCAGACAGCACATCCCGGCCGCTCTGTCCCATGCACCGCATCAGCCTCCCCGAGCACGGGCCGCCCCGGCTCGGCACCCTCGCCACCGGCACCCCCGTATGGCTCGTGACCCGGTACGCCGAGGTGCGTCAGGTGCTCATGGACCCCCGCTTCGACCGGAGCTCCCTGCACGCCCCGAACGCCCCGCCCCTGCTCGTCGTCCCGAATCTCCTGGACGACCCCAACGGCCTGCTCAACCAGGACGGCCCCGCCCACCAGCTGCTGCGCGGCACCGTCCAGCGGGCGTTCACCCCGCGGGCCATCGCCCGCTGGCGGCCCTGGGTGGGCTCGGTGGTCGCCGCGCTCCTCGACGACCTCGCCGCACAGCCACAACCGGCCGACATCGTCGAGGGGTTCACCCGGCCGCTGCCCGTGTCGGTGATCTGCCGGCTGATGGGCCTGGACCACGTGGACCGCGAGCGGATCCGGCACTGGGCCGACCACGCCCTGTCCGGCGGCGCGCACCAGGCGGGTGAGGTGGTCGAGGCGATGACGGAGTTCGGCGTGTTCGCCGCCGGGCTGATCGCCGAGCGGCGCAAGGAACCGGGCGACGACCTGGTGAGCGGTCTGGTGGCGGCCGGCGACGAACTGGGGATCGAGGAACGGCGGCTGATCACCCTGGTCTGCGGGCTGGTCGTGGCCGGACATGAGACCACCATGACCTCGCTCGGCAACGCCGTCGTCTACCTCCTCACCGACGGACGGGACGGCTGGCCCCTGCTCGCCCGCGACGAGGAGTCCGCGGCGGTCGCGGCCGAACAGCTACTGCGCACCGTCCCCCTCAGCGAGGGGAAGGTGCTGCCCGGGCTGATCCGGCGTGCCGTCGAGGACGTCGAGGTCGGCGGGGTGCTGATCCCCGCGGGCGGTGTGGTCGCCCTCCAGACCAACGCCGCGGGCCGCGACCCCGACGTCTTCCCGCCGGGCCCGCCCGATCTGTCCGCACCCCTGACCGCCCCGAGCATCACCTTCGGCGCCGGCCCCCACCACTGCCTCGGTGCCTGGCTCGCCCGGCTGGAACTCGAACTCGCCCTGCACCACCTCGCCGCACGCTTCCCGGGACTGCGGGCCGAGTTCACACCGGAGACGATCGAGTGGCGGGTGGGGCAGATGACGCGCAGCCCGCTGCATCTGCCGGTGTCCTGGTGACCACGCGCCCTACCGGGGCCGAAGTTCGCGGTCCCCGGAGGGACGCGACCACCACACCCCCTCCCCGTGCGTCAGCCCCGGCAGCCGCAACTCGGCCTCGCGCACCCGTCGGGCGGCGAGCTCGCCCGTGATCACCCACGCCGCGCTCCCGCCCGTGGTCCCTGTGAACTCGGCGCCAAGTGCGGCCAGTTGGGAGGTGACCGGGGCGAGCGCGTCGAGCGGGACCTCCGCCTCGAAGGCGTGATACGGCTCGTACAGCCGGGTCCGCGCCCGCTCCAAGGCCTGGCGCAGCACGTACGGGGTGAGTCCGCGGAAGTCCGCTGCCGTGCTCACGGGGGCGACGAAGCCGGACCGGATGAGGGTCACTCGGTAGTCCGTCACGGCCGCCCCGAAGAGCCCGGCCCGCATGCTCGTGCGGACCGTCTCCTCGATGGCCGAGTGGAAGGCCCGGGGGAGCGCGCCGAGCTCGGTTTCGTACGTGAACACCCCGCCGGAGCCGCGCTCTCCCGGCTCCACCCGCAGCCCGATGGTCGCCCAGTGGCGGGTGCCGTCGTGCCACGGCTGCTCCTCGCAGGCCTCACCGACCCCCCGCGGCCGCTCCAGAAACCGCACCCGGCCCGGCTCGAAGTCCGCCTGGACACCGAAGTCCTGGGCCAGCGTCGCCGCCAGCACCTCCATCTGGACCTCGCCGTACAGGAGCAGCGCGGTGGTGCCGGTGTCGGTGGGGCGGGCGTGGATCAGCGGATCCTGGTCGGCGAGGGTGAGGAGGGCGGAGCGCAGCCGGGCCGCCTGCTCCGGGTGCCGGGCGCTGACCTCGGTCTCCAGGGTCGGAGGCGCGAAGTGCGGGGCACGCTCGGTGAGTTCGCCGAGCCGGTCGCCGACGCGGACGTTCGCGAGGCCCGTCAGCGCCGCGATGTTCCCGGCGGTGAGCGGACCGTCCCCGCCGATCACGTCGAGGTGCGTCACCCGGCCGGAGACCTCGGTGGTCCGGCCGTCGGCCTCGCGCCGCAGAAACGTCAGTCGCTGACGCTTGGTCACCTCACCGTCGTACAGCCGGAGATACGCCGTGCGCTCGCCGCCGGGTCCCGGCCGGACCGCGAACACCGTGCCGCGCGGGGCGGAGCCCCCGGTCGTCGGTGCGGGCGGGATCAGCCGGACCACGCCCTCGACCAGGTCGGCCACGCCCTGGCCGCCGAGGGCCGAGCCGAAGAGGACGGGGTGGAAGGAGCCGTCGGCGGTGCGGTCGGCGAGGACCTTGTGCAGATCGTCCGGCGTGGGCGCGGGGCCGTCGACGACCGCCGCGAGGAGACCGGGGTCGACGTCGGCCAGGGATTCGGCCAGTTCGACGCCGTAGGGCAAAGACGTCACGCGGGCGTCCGGCGTACCGATCCCCTGGATCGCGCTGAGCGGCGCGACATGCGGGGTCAGCTTGCGGCGGATGTCGTCGAGCAACGCCTCGGCGCGGGCCCCCGGCCGGTCGACCTTGTTGACGAAGACGAGCGTGGGCAGCCGCAGCCGGCGCAGGGTGCGCATCAGGACGCGGGTCTGCGCCTGGACGCCCTCCACGGCGGACACCACCAGGACCGCCCCGTCCAGGACCTCCAGGGCGCGTTCGACCTCGGCGATGAAGTCCGAGTGCCCGGGGGTGTCGATGAGGTTGATCCGTGTGTCGCCGGCGGTGAACGCGGCGACCGCGGAGCGGATGGTGATGCCACGCTGCCGCTCGATGGCGCCGTCGTCCGTTCGGGTGTCACCGGCGTCGACGCTGCCGAGCCGGTCGATCGTGCCGTGGTCGAACAGCAGCCGCTCGGTGAGGCTGGTCTTACCGGCGTCGACGTGGGCCAGAATTCCGATGTTCAGGGTGTGCATACGGGGTCGCGTCCTCGAGAACCGTGGGCCTGTGGAAGGGCTGAGGGATTCCGAGGAGTCGGCGCATGCGGGTGATCCTGACGTGAGGGAACACGGACGTCGCCATCATGGCGGGTGCCGGGTGCGGGGCCGCAACCGAATTTCCAGGTCAGTAGCATGAGCCCCGGCAGCCCGAAGTGATCATGCTAGGAGCGGATCGTGCGAGACATCGCCGTGTTCAGCGGTAGTGCCCACCCCGAGCTGGCGGCGGAGGTCTGCGCACACCTCGGCGTACCCCTGAGCCCCACCCGGGTCAGCCGGTTCGCCAACGACTGTCTGGAGGTGCAGCTCCAGGCCAACTGCCGGGAACGGGACGTCTTCCTCGTCCAGCCGCTGGTCAAGCCGGTCCAGGAGAACCTCGTCGAGCTGCTGCTGATGTGCGACGCGGCCCGCGGCGCCTCGGCCCGCCGGATCACCGTCGTCATGCCGCACTACTCCTACGCCCGCTCCGACAAGAAGGACGCCCCGCGCATCTCGCTGGGCGGCCGGCTCGTCGCCGACCTGATGGTGGCGGCCGGGGCCGGCCGTATGCTCGCCATGACCCTGCACTCACCGCAGGTCCACGGCTTCTTCTCGGTGCCGGTCGACCATCTGCACGCGCTGCGCGAACTGGCCGCGCACTTCCAGCAGTACGACCTCTCCCGCACCACTGTCGTCTCCCCGGACCTCGGCAACGCCAAGGAGGCGGCCGCGTTCGCCCGGCTGATCGGCGCCCAGGTGGCGGCGGGGGCCAAGCAGCGCTTCGCCGACGACCGGGTCAGCATCAACTCCGTCATCGGCGAGGTCACCGACCGGGACGTCATCGTGCTGGACGATGAGATCGCCAAGGGCAGCACCGTCCTCGAACTCCTGGACCGGCTGCGGGAGTTGAAGCCGCGCTCGATCCGGGTGGCCTGTACGCACGGCCTGTTCGCGGCGGGCGCGCTCAAGCGGATCGGGGAGCAGCCGGACGTTCTGGAGATCGTCTGCACCAACACCGTGCCGGTGCCCGAGGAGGAGCGCACGGAGAAGCTGCGGATCCTGTCCATCGCGCCCGCGCTCGCCGAGGCCGTGCGTCGCATTCACAACGGTGAGTCCGTCAGTGCCCTGTTCGACGCGCCGCGGAGCGAATAGACATGGAGGGGTAGCCGGGCGACGCCCGGTATCACTCAGGTGACCTGGAGGCCCCAGTGGCGAAGGCGAAGTTCGAGCGGACCAAGCCGCATGTGAACATCGGCACCATCGGGCACATCGACCACGGCAAGACCACGCTCACCGCGGCCATCACGAAGGTGCTGCACGACAGGTATCCCGACCTGAACCCGTTCACGCCCTTCGACCAGATCGACAAGGCGCCCGAGGAACGGCAGCGCGGCATCACCATCTCGATCGCCCATGTCGAGTACCAGACCGAGCACCGGCACTACGCGCACGTCGACTGCCCGGGCCACGCCGACTACATCAAGAACATGATCACCGGCGCGGCCCAGATGGACGGCGCGATCCTCGTCGTCGCGGCCACCGACGGGCCGATGCCGCAGACCAAGGAGCACGTCCTGCTCGCCCGGCAGGTCGGTGTGCCGTACATCGTCGTCGCCCTGAACAAGACGGACATGGTGGACGACGAGGAGATCCTCGAACTCGTCGAGCTGGAGGTGCGCGAGCTGCTCACCGAGTACGAGTTCCCGGGCGACGACGTGCCCGTGATCCAGGTGTCCGCGCTCAAGGCGCTGGAGGGCGACGAGAAGTGGACCCGGTCGGTGCTCGAACTGCTGGACGCGGTCGACACGGCGGTCCCCGAGCCGCAGCGGGACGTGGACAAGCCGTTCCTGATGCCGATCGAGGACGTCTTCACGATCACCGGGCGCGGCACGGTCGTCACCGGCCGGATCGAGCGCGGGGTCCTGCACGTCAACAAGGAGGTCGAGATCATCGGCATCCACGAGCAGAAGACGAAGACCACCGTCACCGGCATCGAGATGTTCCGCAAGCTCCTCGACGAGGGCCGGGCGGGGGAGAACGTGGGGCTGCTGCTGCGCGGCATCAAACGGGAGGACGTGGAGCGCGGACAGGTCGTGATCCAGCCGGGCACGGTCACCCCGCACAAGGAGTTCGAGGCACGCGCGTACATCCTGTCCAAGGACGAGGGCGGCCGGCACACGCCGTTCTTCGACAACTACCGCCCGCAGTTCTACTTCCGCACGACGGACGTCACCGGTGTGGTGACCCTGCCCAAGGGCACCGAGATGGTCATGCCGGGCGACAACACGACGATGCTCGTGCAGCTGATCCAGCCCATCGCCATGGAGGAGGGACTGAAGTTCGCCATCCGGGAGGGCGGGCGGACCGTGGGCGCCGGTCAGGTCACCAAGATCCTCAAGTAGACGGCGTCACAGCGAGCCGGACGCGGCCTCGGACTGTCCCAGGGCCGCGTCCAGCGTCGCGTGCGGGGGCAGCAGCCGGTGCAGTCCGGTGACCCGCATGATGCGCAGGGTCAGGGGATGGTCGCAGACCAGGTGTAACTGGCCGCCGTGGTCCAGGACCCGGGCGCGGGCGCGGTAGAGCAGGCGCAGCCCGGAGCAGTCGAAGAACTCGACCTGTCCGAGGTCGATCACGATCCGGGAGCCGTGGCGTCCGGTCACCCGGTCCAGAGACGGGATGATCTCCAGCGCCGCCGCGATGTCGATCTCGCCGCGGAACTCCAGCACCGTGTGTCCCCGGTCCTGGTGGATACGCAGATGCCGACTCAGGGGTGCAGGTTCCTGCTGCACGACGACATCGCCTCCAACCAGCTCCTCAAGTGGCGGGTTCGCAGGTCACCGGGGGCCGGGGTGACGTCGTGCAGCGAGCGTACGAGCGCAGCCGTGTCCCCGGGTCCTCAGTGAGCGCAAATCCTTGCCCCGCACTGCAAGTTACCCTCGATGGAGTGAATTTGAGCATGTTCGATTGACATATGTCTGTGAATTGCGAGGGCTCTTAGGAAAGTGCGTGCCAGGCCCGGGTCAGCGCCTGGCGGAACTGTTCGGTCTGGTGCGCCGTGAGATCGCGGACCATCCGTTCCTCCAGCTCCCGCACGGGCTCCTCGTGCCGGGCGAGCAGCTCGCGGGCGGCGTCGGTCAGCAGGATCAGCAGCTCCCGGCGGTTGCGCGGATTCCGCTCCCGGCGCACCAGCCCGCGGTTCTCCAGCGACCGTACGAGATCGGCGATGGACTGGGCGGTGACGAACGAGTCGCGGGCCAGTTGTGCCGCCGACAGTCCGTCGTGTCGCTCCAGGACCGTCAGGGCGGTGTACTGGAGTGCGGTGATTCCGGACGGCTTGACCAGCTCGTCCAGGTGGGAACGGACCACCAGTTCCACTTGTTTGACCATGTAGAGCAGTGACGGGGCCGCCTTGGTCGCCTGGGTGTCGAGCATGAGTTCAGCCTAGAGCATTGACAGGAATCCTGTCTGTAAAGAGACTGCGGACCAACAGGAATCCTGTTTGTTGAAATCTTGGCGATGGAGCTGAGGAGCGGTGATGACCACCTTCGAGATCGAACCCGGGCGGCTGTTCATCGGGGGACGGTGGCGCGAGGCCGCCGACGGAGCGCGCACCGAGGTGGTGGACCCGTCCCGGGGCGCGGTCGTCACCACCGTCGCGGAGGCGGGCGCCGCCGACGTGGACGCGGCGGTGCGGGCCGCGCGCGAGGCCTTCGACGGAGGCCCCTGGTCCGCGATGAGCGGTCGGGAACGCGGTCGCATCCTCCAGCGCGTCGCGGAACTGATCCGCGAGAACGCCGACGACATCGCCCGTCTGGAGAGCCTCGACGTCGGCAAGCCGATCACGCTCGCGCACGCCGTCGACGTGACGAACGCGGCCAACGACTACGAGCACTTCGCCGCCCTCGCCCACGGCCTGCACGGGTCCCACCGCGACACCCCCATGAACGCCCTCGCCTACACCCGGCGCGAGCCGCTCGGAGTGGTCGCCGCGATCACGCCCTTCAACTTCCCGCTGATCCTGGCCGGCTCGAAGATCGCCCCGGCGCTCGCGGCGGGCAACACGGTCGTGCACAAGCCGGCCGACGAGACCCCGCTCAGCGCGCTCTACATGGCGAAGCTGTTCCAGGAGGCAGGTGTCCCCGACGGTGTGGTGAACGTCGTCACCGGTGCGGGCCCGGTCGCCGGCGAGGCCCTCCTCCGCCACAGCGGCGTCGACAAGATCGCCTTCACCGGCTCCACCGCGGTCGGCCGGCACGCCGCGAGCGTCGCCGGGGAGAACCTCAAGCCGGTCACCATGGAGCTGGGCGGCAACGCGGCCCACGTCGTCTTCGAGGACGCCGACCTGGAGAAGGCCGTCGGCGCGATCATCAAGGGCTTCGTCTTCAACTCCGGTCAGTTCTGCATGGGCGGCCCGCGACTGCTGGTGGCCCGCTCGGTCTACAAGACCCTGCTGGGCATCCTGGAACAGGCCGTGCCCGGCGTTCCGCTCGGCGACCCGCGGCAGCCGGAGACCGTCATCGGACCGATGGCGGGGGAGAAGCACCTCAAGAAGGTCGAGGAGTACGTCGAACTGGCCCGCAAGGAGGGCGGCCGTATCGTCTGCGGCGGCGAACGCCTCGATCTGGACGGCGGCTACTACTACAAGCCCACCGTCATCGCCGACCTGCCGAACGACTCCCGGGTGATCCAGGAGGAGATCTTCGGCCCGGTCCTCACCGTGCAGCCCTTCGACTCCGAGGAGGAGGCGATCCGGCTCGCCAACTCCACGCCGTACGGCCTGGCTTCGGGCGTCCAGACCACCAACCTCGCCCGCGCCCACCGGATCGCCGACAAGCTCCAGGCGGGCATCGTCTGGGTCAACGACTGGGCGATGCTCGACCCCGCGGTCCCCTTCGGCGGCGTCAAGGACTCCGGCTTCGGCCGGGAGTACGGTCCCGAGGCCCTCGCCTCCTACACCAGGACCAAGTCCGTCGTCGTCTCGCTCGACTGAGCCGCTCTCTCGGTCGACTCAATGCGCTTGAAATCAAAGGGAGTTACCGCGATGCCCATCACCACCCGCGCCGCCGTCGTCGAGTCCGGCGGAGCACCCTTCACCCTCGCCGACGTCCAACTGGACGAGCCCGGGCCGCACGAGGCCGTCGTCCGCATGGTCGCCACCGGGCTGTGTCACACGGACCTCGGTGTGGCGAGCGGCGGACTGCCCTTCCCGCTGCCCGGCATCCTCGGGCACGAGGGCGCCGGTGTCGTCGAGGCCGTCGGTTCGGCCGTCACCGGCGTCGAGCCCGGCGACCACGTCGTGCTGTCGTTCACGTCCTGCGGCGAGTGCGGCAACTGCAACGGAGGCCACCCGGCGTACTGCGCGACCTGGCTGCCGCTGAACCTCATCGGCGGCCGCCGGGCCGACGGCACCAGCACCGTCAGCCGGGACGGCGAGCCACTGGGCGGCCACTTCTTCGGCCAGTCCTCCTTCGCCGAGAAGGCCCTGGTCGACGAGCGCAGCCTCGTCAAGGTCGACCCCGACGTGCCGCTGGAGTCGATCGCCCCCCTCGGCTGCGGCGTACAGACCGGCGTCGGCGCCGTGTGGAACGTGCTGAAGCCGGTCACCGGCAGCACGATCGTGGTCCTCGGCGCCGGAGCGGTCGGCCTGTCCGCCGTGATGGCCGCCGCCCTCACCCCCGCCACCACGATCGTCGCCGTCGACCGCGTCGGCGAACGCCTCTCCCTGGCAAGGGAGTTGGGTGCCACCCACACCGTCAACGCGGGTGCGGAGGACCTCGCGGAGACCCTCGCCGCGATCACCGGAGGAAAGGGCGCGGACGGCGTCGTGGAGACCACCGGCAACGTCACCGTGCTCCGCCAGGGCGTCGACGCGCTCGGCGCCCGCGGCACCCTGGTCGTCGTCGGCGCCCCGCCGTTCGGCTCCGAGGTCGCCCTCGACGTCAACGGACTGCTCGGCGGCAAGCGGATCGTCGGACTCACCCTCGGCGACGCCGAGACACAGTCCTTCATCCCCGCCCTGGTCGACCTGGTGAAGGCGGGGCGGCTCCCGCTGGACCGCCTGATCAGCACCTATCCGTTCGCGGACATCGACCAGGCGGTGCGGGACATGGGCGCGGGCAAGGCGATCAAGCCCGTGCTGACCTTCTGACCCCGGTCAGTCCGTCGTCAGGACCAGCTTCCCCGTGGTCCGGCCGGTGTCGCCGAGCCTGTGCGCCTCGGCGGCCTCGGCCAGCGGGAAGGTACCGGCGATCGCGGGGCGCAGCTTCCCCGCCTCCACCAGCTCCGCGATCGCCTTCATCCCGGAATGGGAGGCGTCGACCAGCATGCGCAGCGCCCGGACGCCGAGCCGCTCGGCCTCCTCGAAGAACTCCTGCGATCCGACCGGCAGGATCGAGACCACGAGCCCGCCCGGGCGCAGTACGCGCAGCGAGCGGACGGACGTGTCGCCGCCGATCGTGTCGAGCACGACGTCGACGTCCTTGACGGCCTGCGCGAAGTCCGTCTCCCGGTAGTCGATCGCCTCGTCCACGCCGAGCCCGCGCATGAACTCGTGCTTGCCCGCGCTCGCGGTGCCGATCACATACGCGCCCCGCGCCTTGGCGATCTGCACGGCCACATGCCCGACCCCGCCGGCCGCGGCATGGACCAGCACCCGCTGTCCCGGCTGGACGTCGGCGTACTCCACCAGCGCCTGCCAGGCGGTCAGGGAGACCAGCGGCAGCGCGCCCGCCTCGATGTGGTCGATCGAGGCCGGCTTGTGCGCGAACGTCCGGGCCGGCGCGGTGACGTACTCGGCGTGCGACCCGTGGCCGTACGGGTACGACAGCATGCCGAAGACCTCGTCGCCGGGCTGGAACCGGGCGACGCCGATCCCGACGGCCTCGACCACGCCCGACACGTCCCAGCCCAGCACGAAGGGCGGCTGACCCAGGAAGCCGCCGGTGGCCCGGTGCTTCCAGTCGGTGGGGTTGACCCCGGCGGCCCGCACCCGGACCAGTACCTCGTTCGTGCGCGGCTCGGGACGCGGCAGCTCCACTTCCCCGAGGACCTCAGGTCCGCCGAGAGTCTCCTGGCTGATGGCTCGCATGGTGTTCACAGTGCTCATGGTGGACCAGCCTGCCCGGGTCCGCCCGAACGGAAAATGGCATGATTGCCAACCTCCGATAGAATCGTGCCATGCAGCGTGTCGAGCGAGTCGTCGTCCTCGCCCTGGAGGGCGTGTACCCCTTCGAGCTGGGCATGCCCAGTCGGATCTTCGGCGCCGCCGACGGCCGGTACGAGGTGCTGACCTGCACGGTCGACGGCCGTCCGGTACGCAGCAACGCCGACTTCACGATCACGGTCGACCACGGCCCCGAGATGCTGGCCACCGCCGACACGGTGGTGATCGCACCCGTCTCCGCCGAGCGGGTGACCGCCGACCTCCCCGACGAGGTGCGGTCCGCCCTCGCCCTGATCCCCTCCGACGCGCGGATCGTGTCGATCTGCACCGGCGCCTTCGTCCTCGCGGCCGCGGGCCTGCTCGACGGACGCAGGGCCACCACCCACTGGCATCTCGCCGACCGGTTCCGGGAGATGTTCCCGCACATCGCCCTCGACCCGGACGTCCTCTTCGTCGACGACGGCCGCATCCTCACCTCGGCCGGAGCGGCCTCCGGTGTCGACGTCTGTCTGCATGTGGTGCGCACGGACCACGGCAGCGAACTGGCCAACTGCGTCGCCCGCCGCTGTGTGGTCCCGCCGTTCCGCGACGGCGGCCAGGCGCAGTACATCGAGCGGCCGGTCCCCGAACAGGGCGCCGCGAGCACGGCGGCGACCCGCACCTGGGCCCTGGACCGGCTCGGTGAACCCCTCACCCTGACCGACCTGGCCGCCCACGCCCGGATGAGCCTGCGCACCTTCGCCCGCCGCTTCCACGACGAGGTCGGGCTCAGCCCCGGCCGCTGGCTGATCCAGCAGCGGGTGGCCCGGGCCCGGCATCTGCTGGAGTCCAGCGACCTGCCGGTGGACCAGATCGCCGGCCAGGTCGGCTTCGCCACCGGCGCGTCGCTGCGCCAGCATCTGCACGCGGCGATCGGGGTGTCGCCGCAGGCCTACCGGCGCACGTTCCAGTCGGCCCACTGAACCTTTCCCGGGCCTCCGGCGTCGGAGGACCAGGACGGTTCGGGGGGACAGGGGGTGTGGCGGGATGCGCAGAGGCTTCGTGGCACTGACGGCACTGGTGGCGGTGGCCGCGGTGGGGTGCGGGACCGAGGGGGACCTGATCGTCGAGGGGGCGAGCCCGCCGCCGTCGCCCTACAGCGGGCCCTTGTACATCCCGATCAAGGCGTGGGACGAGGAGAAGGACGACCGCTCCGAGCTCATCGACACGGCGGCCGCGGCCCGCGCGCTTGAGTGCGACTGGGAGATCTCCTCGGCGGGCGGCAGCGAACCGTGGAGCGAGGGCGACGCAGGAGAGACGCCGGAGGAGGGCCTTGAGGCCTACTTCGAGATCGAGCAGCCCGAGGTACCGCGCGAGGGCTACCGGGTGGAGCGCGAGGAGGGCGGCCGTGTCCTCTTCTCCTACGACGTCGACGGCCGGACCAAGGTGGCGGTGATCGTCGCCAAGGACCGGAAGAACAGGCCCGGCTGGGGCCCGGAGACCAGCGCGTCCTGCGACCCGGCCGAGTTCCCGGCGAGCTGGACCGACTCCAAGGACTACGAGGTCTGGACCGACCGCGACGGCAAGCGGGTGCCGATCACCGTCATCAGCAGCTCGGAGGGTTCCGCCCATTGCGACTGGCAGAAGGCGCACTTCCTGGTCACGGGCGAGGGCAGGGACAGGGTGTTGTACGCCCGTGATCCGGACGGCGTGCTCGGCGACGAGATGCTGGAGGCCCCGTACCAGGGGGACGTCGCCATGCCCGCGGACGCCAAGGACACCGGATACCGGCTGCGGGACCGGCAGTTGTGGCTGACGGACGACAAGAAGACGGCCTACGTCCGCACTTCCGACGGCGTGGAGGCCTGGCCGCGAGTGAAGGAGGGCATGGCATGCGCGTGAGGCGTCAGCGGCTGGCGTGCAGGGCGACCAGCAACTGCCAGACCTGGTCGGCGATGTCGTCCGGGCCGCCCTCCAGCAGGCCGTGCAGCCAGTCGGCCAGCACGCCCGCGAACGTGGCGGCGACCGCCGAGGCCACCAGCGGGGCGTCGGCGGCACCCGCGAGTTCGCGCTCGCGGAGACTGTAGGCCCGCAGGTCCCGGTGCAGGACCAGGCCCAGCGGGCCGCCGCCGCCCGGGCCGAGCAGGGCCCGGTACAGCGGGGCATGCGGGGCGAGCGAGGCGAAGAACGCCGGGAGCGCGGGCGGCGCGTGCACCGGGTCGGGTCGTCCGCGCCAGGCGTGCAGCGCCTCCACGGCCTCGCGTACGACGTCCGCGCAGGCGTCGACGGCCAGCGCCTCCAGCCCGTCGTAGTGGACGTAGAACGTGGCCCGTCCGACCCCGGCCCGGCGTACCAGCGCGGCCACGCCGACCTCCGCGAGCGGACGCTCGGCGCACTCCGCGAGCAGCGCCTCGCGGAGTTTCGCCCGGGTGCGTGCCGCGCGCGGGTCCTCGGGTGCGGTGCGGGTCACTGGGCCAGCAGGACCGCGCCCAGGGCGAGCGCACCGGGCAGGGCCTGCGCGGCGAGGATGCGGATGTTGGCGGTGACCGCTCCGTACACGCCGGCGACGATGACACAGGACAGGAAGAACACCTGGGCGCGGAAGCCCGTCGGGTCGGCGGCGATCAGACCCCACACCAGGCCCGCCGCGAGAAATCCGTTGTAGAGACCCTGGTTGGCGGCCATCGCCGCGGTGGCCTTGGCCATCTCCCGGTCGAAACCGTGGAAGGACATCCCCGGCTTCTTCTGCCACAGGAACATCTCCATCACCAGGATGTACGCGTGCAGCACGGCCACCAGAGCCACCAGCACGTTCGCGACCGCTTCCATGATCTCCCTCAGTCTCTTGGACAGGCGTCCACTATAGCTGGACATCTGTCCAGGATGTCAGTGGCCCCCGCTAGCCTTCGGGCATGACTGATCAGGACGTGACGGTGCGGCGGGCCCGTGCCGAGGACATACCGGGACTGGTCGCCTCCAGCGCGGGGCTCTTCGCCGAGGACGGCGGCACCCGGGACACGACCATCAATGTCGACTGGCCGCACGAGCACGGGGCGGCGTCGTTCGCGGCGGCCCTGGAGGACCCCGAGCGCCTCGTGCTCGTCGTGGACCATCAAGGGCGGGTGGTGGGACACCTGATGGGTTCGGTCAGCGAGCCCACGGCGATGCGGCTGGTCAGGTCCGCGACCCTGGTCAGCATGTACGTCCGCCCCGAGCACCGGCGGGCCCGGGCCGGAGCCGCTCTGGTGGCGGAGTTCCTCGGCTGGGCTCGGGGACAGGGGGCCGAGCAGGCCGAGGTGACGGCGTACGCGGCCAATGGCGACGCGATCCGCTTCTATGAACGGGGCGGTTTCGCACCGCAGTTGGTCACGTTGCGGCAGGCGCTCTGAGGCGGCAAAAAGAAAGGGCAAGGGGAGTGGTCCCTCCTTGCCATGTTCAACATATAGCGCACCGGGGGGCTTGCGGCAAGGCCCCGTCCGTACCGCAGAATCTCCGCTCGAAGCCGGAAAACGGAGAACGGGGAGTCACGACGTGCGTGTTGTGTTGTCGACGTACGGGTCGCGCGGGGACGTCCAGCCGATGGCGGCGCTCGCGCTGGAGCTGCGTGCGCTCGGCGCGGAGGTACGGGTGTGCGCGCCGGCGGACGAGGAGTTCGCCAAGCTGCTGGACCGGATCGGCGTGCCGCTGGTGCCAGTCGGCCCGTCGGCGCGTGCCCTGACCACCCAGGCGCCGCCGCCGTCGGCCGCGAACCTCCCCCAGCGCGCCGCCGCCGTGCTCGCCGGCCAGCTGGAGGGAGTCACCGCGGCGGCCGAAGGGTGTGACCTGGTGGTGGCGACCGGCATGATCTCGGCCGCGGCCGGCGCGCTGTCGGTGGCCGAGAAGTTCGGCATCCCCGCCGTGTCCGTCACCTTCCAGCAGCTCACCCTGCCCTCCCCGCTGCGCCGCCCGCTGGCGTATCCGGGCAAGCCACTGCCGGCGGACGAGACCGACAACCGGGTGCTGTGGAAGCTGGACGCCGAGAACATCAACGCGCTGTTCGGCGAGGCGCTCAACGCCACCCGGGCGTCCATCGGCCTGCCCCCGGTGGCCGACGTCCGCGACTATGTGATCGGCGACCGGCCGTGGCTGGCCACGGACCCCGTCCTGGACCCGTGGCAGGAGACGCCGGACTTCGACGTCGTACAGACCGGCGCGTGGGCGATGCCGGACGAACGCCCGCTGCCGGACGACCTGTCGGCGTTCCTGGAAGCCGGTGAACCGCCGGTGTTCGTGGGCTTCGGCAGCATGCCCATGCGGGAGTCGACGGACGTCGCCCAGGTGGCCGTCGACGCGGTCCGCGCACAGGGGCACCGCGTACTCCTCGGGCGTGGCTGGGCCGACCTGAGCCTGATCGACGGCCAGGACGACTGCTTCGCCGTCGGCGACACCAACCACCAGGCGCTGTTCCCCCGGGTCGCCGCCGTCGTGCACCACGGAGGCGCGGGCACCACCACGACGGCCGCCCGGGCCGGCGTGCCCCAGGTGCTGGTGCCCCAGCTCGCGGACCAGCCGTACTGGGCGGGCCGGGTGGCCGAGCTGGGCATCGGCGCGGCACACGACGGTCCGACACCGACCTTCGCGTCCCTGTCCGTCGCGCTCGGCACCGCCCTGGCCCCCGAGACCCGCGAGCGGGCGCGGGCCGTGGGGGAGGCCGTCCGCACCGACGGGGCGGCGGTGGCCGCCAAGCTCATCCTCGACAGCGTCGGCGAGGGAAAGCCCACCGTCTCCGCCTGAACCCCACGCGACCGAGCGTCGCCCGGGGCGTCCACCAGGCCCGCCGGGCCGGTCCGCACCCATTGCCGTGCACCATGGTCATACGCGACCTCATATCGGAGCTGATCATTTGAACACCCTGCCCACCAGCGCGTTCGACCTCCCCGACCGTCTCTCGTCCAAGGCCGACCCGGCGCTGATCGCCGGCGACGAGCAGCACTTCGAGGCCCTCGCCGAGTGCCTGGAGCAGTCCATCGCCGAGGTGTCCGGACAGCTCGACGCCGCGCGCAGGGCACCCGGCGGCATGGGCCGGCACGCGATGGACCGGGACACGGAGATCCACCGGCTCACCGCCCGTCTGCGCACCCTGCGCCGCTTCGGGCTCGACCTGTGCCTGGGACACATGGTCTCCGCCGACGACCCCGAGCCCCTCTACGTCGGACGGCTCGGCCTCACCGACAGCTCCGGCCGCCGACTGCTGGTCGACTGGCGCTCGCCGGCCGCCGAGCCGTTCTTCGGCGCCACCCACGGCAACCCGATGGGGCTGACCAGCCGCCGCAGGTACCGCTGGACCGGCGGCCGGATCAGCGACTACTGGGACGAGGTGTTCACCGCCGACGGGCTGGAGCACCACGCCGCGCTCGACGACCAGTCCGCCTTCATCGCCAGCCTGGGCAGCAACCGCTCGCCCCGGATGCGGGACGTCCTCGGCACCATCCAGGCCGACCAGGACGCCATCATCCGCGCGGGATCACGCGGCGCACTCGTCGTCGACGGCGGCCCGGGCACCGGCAAGACCGTCGTCGCCCTGCACCGCTCCGCCTACCTCCTGCACTCCGACCCCCGCCTCGGGCACCGTCGCGGCGGCGTGCTCTTCGTCGGTCCACACCGGCCGTATCTGTCGTACGTCTCCGACGTCCTGCCCAGCCTCGGCGAGGAGGGCGTGCAGACCTGCATCCTGCGCGACCTCGTCGCCGAAGGAGCCACGGCGGGCATCGAGGCCGACCCGGAGGTGGCCCGGCTGAAGTCGTCCGCGGAGTTGGTGGGGGCCATCGAGAAGGCCGTCCGGTTCTACGAGGAACCGCCCGCCAAGGGGATGACGGTCACCACCCACTGGTCCGACATCCCGCTGAGCGCCGACGAGTGGGCGGTGGCGTTCGACGCCGCGGAACCCGGCACCGCGCACAACGAGGCGCGCGACCAGGTCTGGGAGGAACTGCTCACCATCCTGATCGACAAGCACGAGGGCGACGTGTCGCCCGACCTGCTGCGCAAGTCGCTGCGGCAGAACCGGGAGCTGCGCGCCACCTTCGACCGTCACTGGCCGCTGCTCGAAGCGGCCGACCTCGTCGGAGACCTGTGGACGGTACCCGCCTACCTGCGGATGTGCGCGCCCTGGCTCACCCCCGACGAGGTGCGCAGCCTCCAGCGCGCCGAGGCGCAGGCCTGGACGGTGTCCGACCTGCCGCTCCTGGACGCGGCCCGGCAGCGGCTCGGCGACCCGGAGTCGGCCCGGCGCCAGGTCCGGCACAAGGCCACCCTCGCCGTGCAGCGCGAGCACATGACGAGGGTCGTCGACAGTCTGATCGAGGCCGTGGCCAACTCCGGCGCCGACGGGGACGACGGCGAGGGCCTGGTGACGATGTTGCGCGGTGAAGACGCCAAGGTCAGTCTGGTCGACGAGTCCGAACTGGTCACCGCCGACCCGGATCTGCTCGCGGGCCCGTTCGCGCACATCGTCGTGGACGAGGCGCAGGAACTGACCGACGCGGAGTGGCAGATGCTGCTGCTGCGGTGCCCGTCCCGGAGCTTCACCATCGTCGGGGACCGGGCGCAGGCCAGGCACGGGTTCACGGAGTCGTGGCAGGAACGCCTCGAGCGGATCGGGCTCGACCGGATCGAGATGGCCTCCCTGAGCATCAACTACCGGACGCCGGAGGAGATCATGGCGGAGGCCGAGCCGGTCATCCGGGCCGCGCTCCCGGACGCCAACGTGCCGACCTCCATCCGCAGCAGTGGTGTCCCGGTCGTCCACGGAGCGGTCGCGGAGCTGGAGTCGGTCCTCGGCACCTGGCTCGACGCGCACGCCGACGGGATCGCCTGCGTCATCGGCGACCCCGCGTTCCGGGCGACGTCCCGGGTGCGGTCGCTGACCCCGGAGCTGTCGAAGGGACTCGAGTTCGACCTGGTCGTCCTGGTGGACCCGGAGAAGTTCGGCGAGGGCGTCGAGGGAGCGGTCGACCACTACGTCGCGATGACCCGGGCCACCCAGCAGCTCGTCGTCCTCACCGGCTGACGCCGTTGCGCAACTGAAGGGCCCGCAGCGCCAGCTGCATCTCGAACTGGGCGGTCGGATCGTGCAGTTGACCACCGAACAGCTCGTCCAGCTGGCGCATGCGGTAGCGCACCGTCTGCGGGTGCACCGCGAGCCGGACGGCGACCTCGCTCGCGTTGTGCCCGCAGTTCAGCCAGCTCAGCAGGGTCTCCGCGAGCCGTTCGCGCTGCGGTGGCCGCACCTGGTCCAGCGGCCGCAGCCGGCGTTCGGCCATCGCGTCGACCAGGGCGTCGTCGCGCAGCAGCAGGAGCGTGGCCAAATGATCCTGGCAGCGCACCAGTTCGCTGTCCGGCAGGACACCGCGGCGCGTCAGCTCCAGGGCCTCGCCCGCCCAGCGCAGCGACCGTGCCCCGTCCTGGAGGGCGACGGTCGGCCCCATCGCCGCGCGCCGGCCCTGGAGCGCTCCGGCGACGGCCCGGGCCCGGCCGGGACCCTCGGGATCGGGCACGATCAGCACCGCGGGCCGCACATCGAACCGGGCGAGGAACTCCGGCGGCACGATGGGCCCGCGGACCGACGGTGGCACGATCGCGTCGCCTCCTGACAGGGCCGTAAGGGACCTGCCGCCTGACGGCGGTACGAGGGGGCCTGTCTCCTCCGGCGGCCCGGGGCGTCCGGACCCTGCGACCGGGTCGGCTCCTGACGAGGCTGCCTGGGCTCTTCTGCCCGGCGGTGGTGTGAACGGGCCCGTCTCCGGCGGGGGTGCGAGGAGCCCGCCCCTCGGCGGTGGTGTGGCCGGCGGGCCGGCGTGGGAGTCGCCGTTCGCCGGTGGCTCGGTCGGGCCGGTTCCCGGGTGTGGAGCGAAGGGGCCGCCCTCCGTCGGTGGTCCGTGGTCGACCGCGACCACCGCCAGGGTCCGGGGGACCGGCCAGCGCGCGCTGTGGGCGAGCTCGGCGATGGCCTCGGCCGAGGCGGGCGGATCGGCGGTGAGCAGGTCGATCAGCCGCGTCCGGCGCTGCTGGAGCTCACCGGCGGCGTGCAGCCGCGCCTCCGTGTACCCGGCGGTCGTCGCGGCCGCCATCTCGTCCAGGTGCAGGAACAGCGCCTCACCGAACGCGCCCAGCACATTGCGCGGCAGCAGCTCGGCGTCGACGAGCGCGTTCACCCGCCGCCAGGTCACCCGGGCGCCGAGCCTGAGCGCGGACTGGAAGGAGTCGAGGCTGCGCCCCTCCTCCGCCTCCCCGCGTCCGATGCGCCGGTAGGTCTCCTGCACCGGCTCCCAGTCGGTGTCCGGCTTGGCCATCCGCTCCAGGAACCCCTGCAACGCGTGGTCCACGCCCCGGCGCACGGCCTGCATGTACGTGTCGTCGGCGGGGCGCGCGTACTCGGGGATCTCGGTTCTGATCGCGCGTACGACCTCCTCGGTGATGTCGGTGAGGAACGGTCTGAGGTGGTGGTGCAGACCCGGGGGCAGGGCCTTGAACGGCCCGCCCGGTTCGTCGGTCACCATCGCGGCTCTCTTCGACACGGCGGCGACGATACCCGTCAGTAACACGTCAGGGCTTATCACCGGCGAACAGGCGTGGCGGGCCGGCTTGTCACTCGCCGACAACGTCCGATTTCACAACTGCGCTGGTCAGTATGGAAATTTGTCGATGTGTGCGTGCTGGCTGAGCGTGACGGAACCCTCACTTCCGCAGCGCCGTGAGGTTGATCTTTTGGTGTTCAAACCCGATAAGCTCCCCTCCGACGCCGCGAGTTGACCCGATCACCATCGGTCGTCCCGTGACGCGTCCTCCTCAGTGCGATTCCCCTTGCGCACCCCCCGTTGTTCGATTGTGTTGCTTCGAAGGATGCAGATGGAACTCGCCACTCCGCCACCGGCGGCGCGGGCCCCTGTCGCCTGGTACGGCTGGTGGCTGATGCCACTGGCCTTGGGAGGCGGGACGGTTGCCGCCACGTTCATGAGCTCGGAGAGCATCACCGCGGCCGTGGCCGGCGCCGCCGCGACGGCGGCGAGTTCCGTCTGCGTCCGGCTCCTGATCCGCACCCGCGGACAGGTGAAGCGCGCCGAGGCGTCCTTCCGCACCTCGCAGGCCGAGCACTCCCAGCAGTGGCAGCAGCATGTGGCCGGGCTGGAGCGGAAGTTCGCCGCCGAGTACACCGCCCAGGACCTCCGGCTCGCCGAACAGTCCGCCGCCTACGAGTCCCAGCTCGCCGAGCAGGCGCGCGCCTACGAGCAGCGGCTGACCGACCAGGCCGCCTCGTACGAGTCCCAGCTCGCCGACCGGGCCGAGATCTGGCAGGAGCAGCTGGCCCACCAGCTGGCCGCGGTCGCCCGGCTCGCCGACGAGCAACTCCCGCGGGCGCTTGAGCAGTTGCGGGCCGGCGATGCCATCGACGACCTGTTGCCGGCCACCAACCAGTGCGCCAAGGTGAGCGCCGAGCTCCAGGCCGAGCTGCGCAAGGTCCTCAGGACCTCGCTGATCGGTGTGGAGCGGGAGTTCGACCGCTCGACCTCCGCCGAGCAGGCCGTGATCAGCATCGGCAACCGTATCCATGTGCTGACCAGCAAGCTCCGTGGCCGACTGCACGAGATGCAGGGTGAGCACGGCCGGCTGCCCTCCGTGGCACGCGGCCTGATGGAGCTCGATCAGGAGATCGGCCCCGCCGACTGTCTCGCCGCCAGCATCGGTGTCCTGGGCGGCTCGGACCGTCCCGGCCGGCAGTGGCAGGAGCCCCAGCGGCTGCTCAGCGTGGTCCGCGGCGGCATCGGCCGTATCAAGGAGTTCCAGCGGGTCGACGTACGCCATCTGCCCGAACTCGGCGTCGACGGCGGCCTGGTGGACCACCTCACGCTGATCTTCGCCCACCTCCTGGACAACGCGGCCCGCTACTCGCCGCCCACCGAGCCGGTGATCGTCTCCGGCAAGGAGGTGCCCAACGGCGTCGGCATCGAGATCCAGGACTCCGGCAAGGGCCTGAGCGAGGAGAAGAAGCACGAGGCCGAGCAGGCGCTCGCCGGCACCGGAGCCGGACCGGGTCTCGGCGGCATCACCGAGGACGCCACCATCGGCCTCAGGGTCGTCGGCATCCTGGCCCGCCGCTACGGCATCCGCGTCACCTTCGCCGACTCGCCCTGGCTCGGCACCTCGGTGGTCGTGGTGGTCCCGCACAAGTATTTCAGCCCGCTGCCCGCGGCCGTACCGGCGGCGCAGCCCTCCCCGAGCGCCCCCGCCGCGGGAGCGGCCCCGCGGGCGACGGCCGAGGAGACGGCGGACACCACGCCCGGCGGACTGCCCCGGCGCCGCAGCCGACGCGGTGAGGAGCCCCGCCGGCAGCCCGCCGAGCCCGCCGAGCGGACCACGGCGGCGAGCGCCTTCGACATCCCCCCGGACGCGTCGTTCGCCGGTCTCGCCGCGTTCGCCACCGCCGGCCGCGAGCCCGAGGAGGCGGCCGGCCAGGCCGACGGCCGCGAGTCCACCGAGCACCGCACTGAAGAGAGCGACTAGTCCACATGACGCAACAGGGAACCGACGTGAGCTGGGCGCTCCGCGACCTCGTGGAGTCCATCCCGGAGATCCGCTTCGCGCTCGTGGCCTCCAGCGACGGCAAGGCCATCACCTCCTTCGGCGCCGAGGACCCCGACGACGTGGACCGCTTCGCCGCGGTCGTGGCCGGTCTCCAGGCGCTGGCCCAGCCGGTCGCCGAGCAGTTCACCCGCCCCGCCGGACAACGGGGACAGCTGCGGCTGGCGATGATCGAGGTCGACGGCGGACACCTCTTCGTCGTCCGCGCGGGCGTGGAGACGTACCTCGGTGTGCTCGCCCGCGAGGGCCTGGACCAGGGCCTGCTCGGACACCAGATGAGGGACCTGGCCCGCAGGATGGGCGAGCTCCTGGGCACCTCTCCGCGCCTGGAGGAGCACTCTGGATGAGTGCTCCCCGCCGGCCCGCCGACCCGTCCGGTCTGGAGCGCTACTACGTCCTGACCAAAGGGCGCAGCGGACCGGGCGGTTCGGCGTCGAGCCTCGACGTGGCGACCCTCATCGTCTCCCGCACCGCCCTCGTCCCGGGATTGCAGCACGAGCACGAGGAGATCCTCCGGCGCTGCCGCGAACCGCTGTCGGTGGCCGAACTCGGCGCCCACCTGGGACTGCCCTTCAACATTCTCGCGGTGCTGCTGACGGACCTGCTCGAGGCCGACCGCGTGGAAGCCCGTGACCCCGTCCCGGCGCACGACGCCCGTCGCGGGCCCGACCTCGCGCTCCTTGAGGAGGTACTCAGTGGACTTGAACGGCTTTGACCGGCTCGCCCGGCCGGACGACGGGGAGACCCGCTCGGTCAAGGTGATGATCGCCGGCGGATTCGGCACCGGGAAGACCACGCTGGTCGGCTCGGTGAGCGACATCAAGCCGCTCACCACCGAGGAGACCCTCACCGAGGCCAGCGCCGCCGACGACCACCTCATCGGGGTCGCCGACAAGACGGAGACCACCGTCAGCCTGGACTTCGGCAAGATCAGCCTCAACGACAGCCTGATGCTGTACCTGTTCGGCACCCCGGGCCAGGAGCGGTTCTGGTTCCTGTGGAACGGCCTGTTCAAGGGAGCGCTCGGTGCCGTCGTCCTGGTCGACACCCGGCGGCTGGCCTCCAGTTTCCGGGCGATCGAGGAGATGGAGCGCCAGAACGTCCCCTTCGTCGTCGCCCTGAACATCTTCCCGGACTCCCGGCACTATCCGGTCGAGGAGATCAGGGACGCCCTGGACATCCCCCCGCACATCCCGGTCGTGGCCTGCGACGCCCGTGACCGGGCCTCCAGCCGTGACGTACTGATCGCCCTGATACGTCATGTGAAGGACCGCTCCGTCGTCGCCCTGGAGCCCCGATGAACGACCAGACCCCCAGCGGTCCCGACGCGCCCCGCGGGTGCCCCGTCGCACACGGCGGGCCAGAACTCACCCGGCTGTACGGCCCGGACGCGGCCACCGACCCGCAGGCCATCTACGAGCGGCTGCGCAAGGAGCACGGCTCCGTCGCACCGGTGCTCCTCGAAGGTGACGTTCCCGCCTGGCTGGTGCTCGGCTACCGCGACAACCGGCGGGTGCTGGACAACCCCCGTCAGTTCAGCCGGGACGCCCGCATCTGGCGGGACTGGCGCGAGGGCCGGATAGCGGAGACCTCGCCGCTGCTGCCGATGCTGGGCTGGCGGCCCGACTGCGTCTCCCAGGACGGAGAGCCGCACCGCAGGCTGCGCGGCGCGGTCACCGACGGACTGCTGGCCGCCTCCAGCCGCGGCATCCGGCGGCACGCCGCCTACTTCGCGAACCAGCAGATCGACCTGTTCGCCGACGCCGGTCGCGCCGACCTGGTGGCCGACTACGCCGAGCACCTGCCGATGCTCGTGCTGACCCGGATCCTGGGCCTTCCCAAGGCGGACGGGCTCCGTCTGATCGAGTCGTGCGCCCAGGTCTTCAAGGGCGGCGAGGGCGCCCTCGTGCACAACGACCGCATCATGCAGATCCTGGGCGAACTCGCCGAACGCAAGCGGGCCGAGCCGGGCTCGGACTTCACCACCGCCCTCCTTGAACACCCGGCGGCGCTGGACGCGGACGAGGTCGTCAGCCATCTGCGTCTGGTGCTGATCGCCGCCCACACCACGACCAGCAATCTGCTGGCCAGGGTGCTCCAGCTGGTCCTGACCGACACCGCGCGGCTGTCCGGGCTGATCAGCGGTCAGCTGAACGTGTCCGCCGTGGTGGAGGAGGTCATGTGGAACACCCCGCCGCTGGCCGTCCTGCCGGGGCGGTTCGCCACCAGTGAGCTGGAGCTCGGCGGGCACGGCATCGAGGAGGGCGACCTGCTCCTCCTCGGTCTCGCCCCGGGCAACGCCGACCCGGAGATACGGCCCGACGAGGGCGTGGCGGTCCAGGGCAACCAGTCGCACCTGGCCTTCAGCTCCGGTCCGCACGAATGCCCCGGGCAGAGCATCGGCCAGTCCATCATCGAGGTCGGTGTGAACGTCCTGCTGCACCGGCTGACGGGCCTGCGGCTGGCCGTGGCGCCGGAGGAACTCGGCTCGACCGCCTCCACGTGGGAGTCCCGGCTGGACAGCCTGCCGGTCGAGTTCGCCGTCTAGGCCACGCGAGGGGCGGGGGGGGGGGGGGGGGCGCGCCCCGGGCCCGCCCCCCCCCCCCCCCCCCCCCCGGGGCGCCCCCCCCCCCCCCCCCCCGCGCCCCCCCCCCCCCCCCCGGGCCGCCCCGGGCCGGGGGGGGGGGGGA
>NZ_JBIAVQ010000008.1:0-96319 GCF_042894505.1 Streptomyces sp. NPDC001536 | reverse complement strand
CCCGGCCCCGCAAGCGGTGTGGGCCGGGGGGTACTGCCCGGGGGGGGTTTTTCTCTTTGCCCCGCTCGCGGGGGGGGCGCGCGGCGGGGTGCGGGGCGGGCCCGCCCCCCCTCGGGAACAGCGGCGAGGCGTCAGCCGTCGAGCCAGTCGCCCTCGACGCCCGTGGGACGGTACCCCGTGGCGTTCCAGAGGAAGTGCGGGTGGGCGCCCGCGAACATGTAGGCGAGCAGTGCGGTGTCCTCCCTGCCCGTCCGAGCGTCGTGCAGGGTGTGGAACATCTCGGATCCGACGACGCCGGAGTCTTCCTGGACCTCACGAGCGCGGGCCGGGGACGGATCGGCCGCGGATGCCTCCACGGCCGCGATGTACGTGCGGCGCAAGATCTCCCACGCGCTGTCGATGTTGCCGTACCAGGGCCCGTGCAGTGCTTCGAAGGCGTGGAGCTCGGCGTCGAAGAGGGGCCATGTGCGGGGGTACTGGGCCCGGCAGCGTGCGGACAGCTCGGCGGCCCGGGTGCTCAGTGCCGGCGCGGTGGGACGCGGGGTGATGGTGAGGGTGGTGCCGTGGGTGAGGATCCCGGCGCACGCGTTGGGCTGGAGATCGCACAGCGGGCACGCCTCGGTCGGGGGGAGGCCCTGGGTGATGCCGTCGAACCACAGGGCGTGGCGGCCCGTGAGCCCCATCCAGGTGATGGTGGTGGTCATCAGCCAGGTGTTCCACATCGGCTCGTGCGCCTCGGGCATGCAGCCGTACTTGACGAGGGCTATCGCGCAGGCGGCGTAGAGAGCCTTGGTGTGGGCGGGCATGTCGGCGAGCCAGAAGTTGCTGATCTCGCCGGTGAGCGAGTCGGCTCGCACATCGGTCATGTCGTCGATGACACGGCACAGCAGCAGGGAGGCGAGGTTCTCCTCCTGCCAGAGTTCGGTGTCGGGTGCCACATGCCAGAACAGGCAGTCCAGCATCTGGAGGAGCGAGTAGGTGCTCTGGTTCAGCGGGTTGGACTGGGGGAGCGTGACGCTGCCCGAGGCGTGCTGCCGGAGCCAGTACTCGTCGACGGATCGCTTGTGGGCCGCGAAGAGTCCGCTGACCAGGGCCCGTGCGCCGTTGGTGCTGAAGTTCTCGGCCAGGCGGTCTTCGACGTGCTGGGTGAGGCGCGTGGTGTCGATGGTGTCGATCACGCGTTTGTATTCGTGGAAGACGAGGATGTCGTCCTCGAAGCGCCGGCGGTGACCCATGTCTCGTTCGAGGTCGTTCAACTGCCGGGTCCAGGACCATCCACCGGTCAGGACGCTGTCGAGTTCCCGGCGGTGCGGCCAGGTCTTGACGGCGAGGGGGCGGCCGGCGCTCTGCCGCCAGTCGTAGTCGCCCAGGGCGCGTGCGGGGGGCGTGGGTATGCGAAGGCACAGCGGGCAGGTGCAGACAGCCGGCTGCTCCTCCTCGCGCGGCGGGACGAGTGCCCGGCTCCGCCAAGCCCCTTCCAGCATCAGGCAGGTCAGCCGGCAGACCTCGACATCGGTGCTGATCTGGGGGAAGGCCGCTTCGATCACGCGCAGACCGGTCTCCAGGTGCCGCAACCTGGCGTAGCCCTCTTCATCGGGCGGGAGGAAGGCGGGCTGCGCCAGTTGGAAGGCTCCCTCCACCCGCAGCGTGGTGCTGTAGGGGCGGGGGCCGAGCGCGTCCAGCCGCTGCTGGGCGGCGGTCTGGCAACTTCGGTGCTGCTCCGTGCTCCCCTGGACGCGTGCCATGAAGAGGCGGGCCAGGGTGGTCCCCGCCTCCGCGGACTGAAGCCGGGCGCTCGGCTGCTCCAGAGGTCTGTTGACGGGGAGGCCGAGGGTGACGTCCTGAGGCATGTGGTTCCTTTCGGGAGACGGCGCGCAGAGCCCCCCGCCCCTGCGGGCGTGGGCGGCAGGGGAACCGCCCACGCGCTCGAACTCGGCTTCTCGGTACGGAAGTTGAACCGTGAAGCGGAACGAGACTCCCCAGAGCGTAAATGATCTACACCGCACCCCGACGGTGATCTCCGTTACTGTTCAGGCCCCTTGAGCTGCGTACACTCCCGCCCCGCCCACATAGGTGAGCGCCACCCTCGTCCCCGCGACCTCCTCAAGCGGACGATCGAACGGGTCGCGGTCCAGGACCACCAGATCCGCCAGCGCCCCCACGCGCACCCGGCCGGAGTCGTCGAGGTGGTTCACATACGCCGAGCCCGCGGTGTACGCCGTCAACGCCTCGGTGAGTCCGATGCGTTCGGCGGGCAGGAACACTGGCGCGTCCTCGCCGTCCGGGGCCACGCGGTTGACCGCGACATGGATGCCCTCCAGCGGATCGGGGCTGCTGACCGGCCAGTCGCTGCCCGCGGCGAGCCGGGCGCCGGAGCGCAGCAGCGCGCCGAACGGGTACTGCCACGCGGCCCGTTCGGGGCCCAGGAAGGGAATGGTGAGCTCGTCCATCTGGGGTTCGTGGGCCGCCCACAGGGGCTGGATGTTGGCGGTGGCACCGAGCCGGGCGAACCGCGGCACGTCGTCGGGGTGCACGACCTGAAGGTGTGCCAGGTGGGGCCGGGTGTCGCTCGGCCCGTTGGCGGTGCGGGCGGCCTCGATCGCGTCCAGCGCGTCGCGTACCGCCCGGTCGCCCAGGGCGTGGAAGTGGCACTGGAAGCCGAGCGCGTCCAACTCGGTGACGTACTTGGGCAGTTGCCCGGGATCGATGAAGCTCGTGCCGCGGTTGGCGGTCGCGCAGCCGCACTTGTCCAGATAGGGATCGAGCAGCGCGGCCGTCCCGGTCTCGGCGACCCCGTCCAGCATCAGCTTGACCGTGCCCGCCCGGAACCGGCCGTGGCTCAACGCGGCCCGCCGCTCCACGAGTTCGGGGATCTGCTCGGCCCCGCGTTCGCGGTCCCACCACAGGGAGCCGACGACACGCGCGGTGAGCGACCCGTCCCGGGCGGCGCTCAGATACGCCTCGGAGGGGTCGTCCATACCGAGGAAGGACCCGACGAGCGCGTCCTGCCAGGCCGTGATGCCGAGGGAGTGCAGATGGCGCTGGGCGTGCAGCAGGGCGGCGAGCCGGTCGGCCGGTGTGGCCGGGGGAGTGAGGCGCCCGACGAGCTGCATCGCGCCTTCCTGGAGCGTGCCGCTCGGCTCGCCCGAGCCCGAGCCCGAGGCGTGCCGCTCGATCCGCCCGTCGGCCGGATCGGGCGTGTCCCGCGTGATGCCGGCGAGTTCCAGGGCACGGCTGTTGACCCAGGCGCCGTGATGGTCCCGGTTGGGCAGATAGACCGGCCGGTCGGGGACCACGGCGTCCAGCAGCTCCTTCGTCGGCGTACCGCCCTCGAAGGCCTCCATCGACCAGCCGCCGCCGGTGATCCACTCGCGCTCCGGATGCGCGGCGGCGTACGCGCGCACGGCGGCCACGGTCTCCTCGGCGGTCTTGGCCCGGGTCAGGTCGCACTGGGTGAGTTCGAGACCGGCCGGGACCGGGTGGATGTGCGCGTCCTGGAAGCCGGGCAGCAGCAACCGGCCCGCCAGGTCGACCACTTCGGTCCGGGGCCCCCTGAGGTCCAGGACCTCGTCATGCCCTACGGCTGTGATGCGGTCGCCGGTGACGGCCACGGCGGTCGCGGTGCGGCCCTCGGGGGTGAGGACGGGGCCGCCGGTGAAGAGGAGATCTGCGTACATGTTCCGTTTCCTAGTGAGGGGTCGGGATCAGCTGGGGGGCCTCCGCGTCGGTGCCCACGCCCGTGCGGAAGTACGGCGACCTGCGCACCCACCGGGCCCACGCGGCGGCCACGAAGCCCGACGCGATCATGGCCAGGGGAGTGCTGAGCAGGAACCAGCCGTTGTCCGCGCTGAGTTCGAAGTGATCGGTGGAGGTGTAGAAGGACCAGCCGAGATAGCCGCCGAGGCCGAGCAGGGCGAGCGCGCTCAGGGTGGGCAGCACCACGGCCCGGATGCCCTGCTTCCAGTCCTCGCGCAGCAGCTTGCGGAAGCGCACCGCCGCCGCGAGGGCCGTCAGGGCGTACGACAGGGCGACCACGATGCCGACCGCGCTCACCGTCGCCATGATCATGTCCGCGAGCCGCGGGATGACCAGGGCGAGCCCCGCGACCCCCGCCGCCAGGGCGCCGATCAGCACGGTCCCGGCGGCCGGAGTCCCGTACCGGGAGCTGACCTTGGACCACACCGGGCCGAGCGTACGGTCCCGGCTCATCGCGAACATCGAGCGGGCCGTCGGGATCACCCCGGCCTGCAAGGAGGCGACCGCCGAGAACATCAGCGCCACCAGGGGCAGCGCGGCCAGCGGCTGCGCGGCCAGCCGGTCGCCGAAGTACGCCAGTCCCTCGGCCCCGTGCCCCGCCAGCTCCTGCTCGGACAGCACCCGTTGGAAGGCCACCGAACCGATCAGGAACAGCACCAGCATGGTCACCAGGGTCGTGAGGCCGGCGCGGGACGCGTCCCGTGGATCGCGCACCTCCTCCGAGACGCTGAACGCGCTCTCGAAGCCCCAGTAGCAGAACACCGACAGGAGCATTCCCTGTGCCAGCGCCGTCGCCGACGGGATGGCGAACGGGTCGAACCAGCTCAGGCTGAAGGGGTGCGGCCCGGTGACGATGCCGTATCCGCAGAAGCCCAGCAGGACGACGTACTCGAAGACCAGCAGTCCGCCCTGGAGCCGGGCCGCGGTCCGCACCCCGGTGACGGCGGTCAGGGTGACCGCGACCAGGACGAAGACGCCGAGTGCCGTCGTCTGGGCCGTGGACCCGGGGTCGAGTGCGAGGCCGCCCAACCGGTGCAGTCCGGCGTCGCCCGCCAGCTGGATCAGCGCCGATCCGGTGACGGCCGTGGTGTAGGCGAGGAAGGCCACCGTCGCCACGATGTTCACCCAGCCGACCATGAAGCCGAGCCAGGGGCTGAGCGAACGCCCCACCCACACATAGCCGTTGCCCGCGTTGGGCTCGACGCGGTTGAGCCGGGAGTAGGCGCCGGCGATGCCGAGGACGGGCAGGAACGCCAGCAGCATGATCGCCGGCAGATGCAGTCCGACGACCCCGGCCGTGACGCCGAGCCCGATGCCGATGCTGGTGGTCGCGGCCGTGCTGGAGGCGGCGATGGCGACGCCGTCGAGGACGCCGAGGGACTTGCGCAGGGTGGGCCCTGAGGACGGGGCGTGGTCGGGCATGGCCGGTTCTCCGCTCGCACCGGGGGGCCTGGTCGGCCCCGGTGAGCCGACATGAAACTGTCCCGGGGCTTAACAGGTCAACGGTGTTGTCATAAGGTGCGGCCACCGGACATCGGACCGGCCCATGGAGGCACGCATGAGCGACCGCGTCGTCCCGCCCGCCGCCCGGCGGCGCAGGCGCCCCACCAAGCAGGGTGTCGTCCTGTCCGAGGAGCTGATCGTCGAGACGGCCCTCAGGCTGATCGAGGAGCACGGCGCCGAGGCCCTCTCGGTGCGCCGGCTGGGCCACGCGCTCGGCGCCGACCCCAGCTCCCTGTACCGCTACTTCCGGCACACCGACGACCTGATGCTGGCCGTCGCCGACGAGCTCATCGGCCGCACGCTGCGCGTCTGGCGCCCCACCGGCGACTGGCGCGCCGACCTGCGCGACCTCGGTCTGCGCATGCACGCGAGCGCCCTCGCCCACCCCCGCGCGGCGGTGCTCAGCTCGCACCGGGTCACCGGCCGCGCTCATGAGATCCAGGCCGTGGAGACCATGCTCGGCGTGCTCCGCGACGCGGGCTTCCCCGACGCGGACGCCGTGCGGATCTACCACGCCTTCGTCGACCAGGCCCTCGCCTTCGCCGCCCTCGACTCGGCGAGCACCGCGCTGCCGAAACCGGCCCGGGAGGCGGAAGCGACCGTGTGGCGCACGACGTACGCCGAGCTCCCCGCCGACACCCACCCGCACATCGCCGCGACCGCCCGCCACCTGGTGGCCGACATGCCGCGCAGCTCCTACCCGGCCGCCCTGGACATGCTGCTGAGCGCGGCGGCGGCACGACTCGCGGAGATCGGCGCCTAGCGCCGGGCCCCTGAGGCCAGACTGGGCACGTCCGTCGACACCACCCCCGACAGGAGAGGGTTCACCGATGACCAACCCGCCCGCACGCCCCGCCAAGCAGCGCAAGCAGGACACCCTGAACCGCCTGGAGCACGACGAGGACGTGTGGGTGGCCACCGCGGACGCCGACGGGGGAGTGCCCTTCCTCGTGCCGCTGTCCTTCTTCTGGAACGGCTCGACACTGCTCCTGGCCACCCCGGCCACCAGTCCCACCGGCCGGAACCTGAAGGCGACCGGCAGGACCCGGCTCGGCCTCGGACCCACCCGGGACGTCGTGATGATCGAGGGCACGGTCGAGACGCTCACCCCCGCCGAGCTGGGCGAGGAGGAAGCCGACCGCTTCGCCGCCGCCACCGGCTTCGAGCCGCGTGAACTCGCCACGCCCTACCTGTACTTCCGGGTCCGGCCGACCAGGATCCAGGCCTGGCGCGAGGCCAACGAGCTCACCGGGCGCGAGCTGATGCGGGACGGGGAGTGGCTGGTCGCCGACTGAACCGGGCGGTTCGGGATATCCGGGAGGGGGAGGGCGGCGGGACAGGAACGTCCCGCGCCCCGGACCGTTCGGAGGAGACATGGCACTGGTCAAAGCGGGCCTCGTGGTGCTCGACTGCGCCGAGCCGGAGAAGCTCGCCGGGTTCTACAAGGAGCTGCTGGAGGCCGAGGAGACCCACGAGAGCGCCAACCGCGTGGAGATCCTGGGCGCCGGGGGGACCCGGCTGGCGTTCCGCCGGGACATGAACGCGACGCCGCCGAGCTGGCCGCGGCCCGAGAACTCCCTCCAGGCCCACCTCGACTTCGTCGTCGAGGACCTGGACGAGGCCGAGCGCAGGGTCGTCGGGCTCGGCGGGCGGCCCCTGGAGACGAAGGACGCCTCCGGACCGTTCGAGGAACGCGGGTACGCCGATCCGGCGGGACACTCCTTCACCCTGCGCTGTGTCCCGCCGACGGCGCCCAAACAAGGCTGACGTCAGTCGCGGCCGCCCTTGTCGTCGGTCGGCCAGACGCCGGTGGACCGCTCGATGGCCTTCGCGCCTCCGCGGTCCACCGCGCTGCGCACCACCGCGAAGATGGCGCCCTGGACGGCCGCGGCCAGCAGGATCTCTCCCCAGCCGCGATCCCGGTCCAGCGCGTCCGGAGCGTCGTCCTCGTGCCGTATCGCCTTCCACGTCTTCTGGAAGGCGAGCCCCGCCAGCGCTCCGCTCGACCAGCCGAGCGCGAACCCGATGGGCTTGTAGAAGAGGGGGAGCTTCAACTTCTTCTTCTTCGCCATGTACGTCTCCTGTGTCCGTGTCGGTCAGTGTCGGTCCGGCGCCGGGTCCGGCGGTGTCCCGTCGCCGAACGGCCGGCCGCCCAGCTCCTCGCGGTGATGTGCGGTCAGCCAGCCCTCCGGGTCCGGCCCGAGCGGCACGATGCCGGTCGGATTGATCCCGGAGTGCACCTGGTAGTAGTGCCGTTTGATGTGGTCGAAGTCGACCGTGTCACCGAAGCCCGGTGTCTGGTAGAGGTCGCGGGCGTAGGCCCACAGCACCTGGTTCTCCGTCAGCTTCCAGAGGTTGCACTTGAAGTGGCCGTGGTAGACGGCGTCGAAGCGGACCAGGGTGGTGAACAGCCGGATGTCCGCCTCGGTGATCGTGTCGCCGACCAGATAGCGCTGCCGGGCCAGCCGCGGTGTCAGCAGCTCCAGGCGCCTGAAGACGCCCGCGCACGCCTCCTCGTACTCCTTCTGCCCGGTGGCGAAGCCCGCCCGGTACACACCGTTGTTGACGTCCTCGTAGACGTCCGCCATCACGGTGTCGATCTCGTCGCGCAGCTCCCTCGGGTACAGGTCCGGGGCGCCGTCCCGGTGCAGGGCCGTCCACTCGGTGGCGAGGTCGAGGGTGATCTGCTGGTAGTCGTTGGTGACCAGCTTCCCGCTCGGCACGTCCACGATCGCGGGCACGCTCACCCCGCCCGGGTGGCCGGGCTCGCGCCGCTCGTAGGCCTCGCTCAGAAAACGGATGCCGAGGACCGGGTCGCGGTCGTCCGGATCGAGGGTGAAGCGCCAGCTGCGGTCGTCCTGGATCGGGTCCGCGACGGCCAGTGACAGGGCGTCCTCCAGGCCGAGCAGCCGCCGCGACACCAGGGATCGGCTTGCCCACGGACAGGCCCGGCTGACGACGAGCCGGTAGCGGCCCGCCTCCACGGGCCATCCGTCACGGCCGTCCGCGGTGACGCGGTCGGTGAAATGGGCCTTGCACCGCTGGAACGTCTCGTTGCCGTACGCGCGGTTGCCGCTCATGCTGCCTCCTGCCTTGCGGGCACTCTCCCCACCGCGTTCCCAGTTTTCGGCGTGTGAGCCGCCCCGACCGGGGCAGTCGGCGGAGGTGAGCGTGACATCCACCGAGAACACCGAGAGCAAGGCGGACCGGCGGACACGGGTCACCGTGCTGGTCGCGCTCGTCGCCAACCTGGTGATCGCGGTCGCCAAGGCGATCGGCGGCCTGCTGGCGCACTCCCCGGCCCTGCTGTCGGAGGCGGCCCACTCCGTGGCCGACAGCCTCAACGAGGTCTTCCTCCTCGCCGCGCTGCGCCGCAGCCGCCGGCCCGCCGACCGGCACCATCCCTTCGGCTACGGCAAGGAGCGCTACTTCTGGTCGCTGCTCGCCGCCGTCGGCATCTTCGTGATGGGCGGCTGCTTCTCCTTCTTCCAGGGCGTCGAGGCCCTGCGGGGCGGCGCCGAGGAGAAGCTCAGCGGCTACGTCGCAGGCCTGATCGTGCTCGGGGTCGCGCTGCTGGCCGAGGGCGCCTCCCTGGTGCGGGCGCTGTACCAGATGCGCCGGCAGGGCGGCACCGTGGACGGCCTGCGCGACCCGGCCCTGCGCACGGTGATCGCCGAGGACGGCACGGCGGTCCTCGGCGTCACCCTCGCCATGACGGGCATGGCCCTGCACATGGTCACCGGGGAGGTCGTGTGGGAGGCGTCCGCGTCGCTGGCGATCGGGGCGCTGCTCGTCTTCGTCGCCTACCGGCTGGGCCGCGACGCACGCGACCAGCTGATCGGGGCCGCCGCCGACCCGGAGACCAGCGACCGGATCCGGTCCCTGCTGGCCGCGCAGCCCGAGATCGACAGCGTGGAGGCGCTGTTCACGATGCAGACGGGGCTGGAGTCCTGCCTGGTGGCCGCCCGGATCGACCTGATGCCGGGCATCGACAGCGAACGGGTCGAGGAGGTCGCCGTCCGGATCAAGCGGTCGGTCGCCGCCACCTTCCCCGAGGCGGACCAGATCTTCCTCGACATCACCGACCGGCCCGCCCGGGAGGCGCGAGAAAGCCCCGCCGCGACGGGGGAACGCGGCGGGGCCTGAGGCTCAGGTGCCCGGCGTCCGGAGCTTCATGCGTACCCGCCCAAGATTTTTACGCGAGGGCGGGGACGCGCGTCCGGATCAGTCCGTGTCGGCCGGTTCGAGCACGAAGACCGGGATCTCCCGGTCCGTCTTCTTCTGGTAGTCGGCGTACGGCGGATAGGCCGCCACCGCGCGCTCCCACCACTCGGCCTTCTCGGCGCCGGTGACCTCGCGGGCGGTCATGTCCCGCTTCTCCGGCCCGTCCTGGAGCTCCACCCGCGGGTCGGCCTTGACGTTGTGGTACCAGACCGGGTGCTTGGGCGCCCCGCCCAGCGAGGCGACCGCGGCGTACCGCCCGTCGTGCTCGACCCGCATCAGCGGAGTCTTGCGGATCTTGCCGCTCCTGCCACCCAGGGTGGTCAGAATGATGACGGGCATTCCCGTGTTCTGCAGGGTGGTGCCCTTGGTGCCGCCGGAGCTCTCGTACAGCTCCACCTGCTCGCGCACCCACCCGGTAGGACTGGGCTCGTACTCGCCCTCGAGAGGCATGACATCCGTCCCATCGTCGTCGTGTACTACGTCGTGCTCACTGATACCGACCTACAACACCTGAGTATCGAAGATTCATCCGTTCCGGGGGGTCGGGTTCGAACGGGCTTCATGACCTCGGAGGTAATCGCCCCGGGCCGGTCTCCGCGGGCACAGTGGGACCCGGCCCAAGGAGAGGACCAACGATGACCACCACCACCGCCACCGCCACCGCGACGACGACCCGTGCCGTGATCGAGGAACTGCTGCGGCGCATCGGCGCGGGCGACCCGGAGCGGATCGCCGAGCTCTACGCCGAGCAGGGCGACTGGAAGCTGAGCTGGCCGCGGGACGAGCACGACCGCCCCGCCACCCCGTGGATCCGGCACCGTTCCACCCGGGCGGACGCCGCCGCCCACTACCGCGAACTGGCCGCCCATCACGTCCCGGGTCAGGCGGCCACCGAGATCGAGCGGATCCTCGTCGACGGCGCCGACGCGGTGGTCCTCGGCGAGATCCGGCAGACCGCCCGGGCGACGGGGCGTGCCTATCGCGCCAGGTTCGCCCTGCACCTGACCGTCGAGGACGGACTGATCGTCCGCCACCACGTCTACGAGGACAGCCTCGCCGTCGCCCGCGCCTTCGCGCCGTGACCCTCACGACGGCACCATCATCCGCACGGCCAGCACCGTGATCACGCCGCTCGACACCACGGCCGTCACCAGCCGCCCCCGTCTGCCGGTCAGCACCCTGCCGAGCAGCGCGCCACCCCCGGCCAGCAGGAGCTGCCAGCTCGCGGACGCGAGGAAGGCCGCCACCACGAACACGCCCTGTTCCAGCGGCCGGACCGCGTCCGCGGTGCGGGTGCCGAGGACCAGGGCCGCGAAGTAGATCACGGTGGTCGGGTTGAGCAGGGTGATCCCGAGCAGCGCCAGATACGCCCGCGCGGGGCTCGGCGGAGGCGGGTCGGTGCGGGTGGCGAGCCGACGGCCGCGGTACTGGCGTACGGCGACGACCGCGCCGCGTGCGGCCAACGCGAGCAGCAGGAGGGCGGAGGCCCAGCGCAGCGGCCCGAGCGCCGGTCGCAGGGCGGCGGCGAGGGCGGAGCCGCCGACCGTGGCCAGCAGGGCGTAGAGCCCGTCGGCGGTCGCGACGCCGAGCGCCGCACAGACGCCGGTGCGCAGGGAGGTACGGGCGGTGAGGGAGACGAGATAGGTCGCGACCGCGCCGACGGGCACGGCGATGCCGTACCCCGCGAGCAGCCCCGCGACGAGCGCGGCGGTCACGACGTGGGAAGCGTCGGTCCCCACGGTCGGCCGGACTGCTGCTGGAACCGCACCGGACGAACGGCGGCGGTCAGCGGCAGAAGGGCATCGAAGGTAGGCATGGCCGGATTCTGGGGCGGACCGGGGGCCGCCGACAACCGAATTACGGAACCCGTCGGCCGAGCGGCCTCACCCCCGGGCGGCCGCCATCAGTGACCGGGCCGCCTCCCGCGCCTCCGCGGCCGGCCCGGTGCTCCGGTCGATCCCGGCCGTGACCATCGCCCCCTCGGCCAGCAGGAAGAGTTGGCCGGTCAGGGCGTCCGGGAGCCCGGCGGCCGCCACGAGACCGGCGAGAAAGGCGCGGAACGCCCCTTTGTGCGCCTGCACCTGGGCCGTCACCCGGGACGACGTCGCGCCCAGTTCGCCGTAGGAGTTGATCCACGCGCAGCCGCGGAACCCGTCCTCCCCGAACCACCGCTCCAGCCAGTCGAAGACGGCGAGGATCCGCTCCTGCGGGTCCTCGACGCGCTCCACGTACTCCGCGAGCCGCCCCCGCCAGCGCACGTCACGGCGCTCCAGATAGGCCTCCACCAACTGCTCCTTGGCGGGGAAGAGCTGGTACAGCCGCTTGAGCGAGACCCCCGACGTGCCGCGGATGTCGTCCATGCCGACGGACTGGATGCCCCGGCCGTAGAACAGCTCCTCGGCGGCGTCCAGTGCCTGCTCCCGGGCGGTCGCGCTGTCCATGCCGGGTCACTCCTTGACGTGAGAACGTGCGTTCTCCTACCGTAGCAGCCGTACCGGAGAACGCACGTTCTCCCTTTCTGGCCACGGAGGATGACATGACCGCCCGCCCGCCCCTGCCGCCCTTCACCCGCGAGACCGCCGCGCGGAAGGTGCAGGCCGCCGAAGACGCCTGGAACACCCGCGACCCGCACAAGGTGGCGCTCGCGTACTCCGAGGACTCGGTGTGGCGCAACCGCGGCACCTTCGTCACCGGCCGCGCGGAGATCGTCGAGTTCCTCACCGCGAAGTGGGCACGCGAGCAGGAGTACGCCCTGCGCAAGGACCTGTGGGCCTTCGACGGCGACCGCATCGCCGTCCGCTTCCAGTACGAGTGCCGGGACGCCGACGGCCAGTGGTGGCGCGCGTACGGCAACGAGCTCTGGGAGTTCGACGAGCACGGGCTGATGACCCGGCGCGAGGCGAGCATCAACGACGTACCGATCGAGGAGAAGGACCGCCGCATCCTCGGCCCGCGGCCCGGGACCGAGCGCGGGGAGACCTTCCCGCTTCAGTAGGGTCGGCGGGTGACCGAACAGGCCGAGAAACCCTTCCTCTACGTCGTCGTCTGCGCCGCCGGGATCGCCGCGGGCGTGGGTCAACTCATCACCGCCGCACAGGAACAGGGCTGGGAGGTCGGCGTCATCGCCACGCCCGTCGCGATGAACGGCTTCTTCGACACCGCCGCCGTCGAGGCGAGGACCGGCCGTCCGATCCGCTCCGCCTGGCGCACCCCGGCCGATCCGCGCCCCTTCCCGCCGCCGGACGCCGTGGTGGTCGCGCCCGCCACCTTCAACACCGTCAACAAATGGGCGGCCGGCCTCGGCGACACCCTCGCCGTCGGCACCCTGTGCGAGGCGTCCGGCCTCGGCGTCCCCATCGCCGTACTGCCCTGTGTGGCCGACGCGTTGGCCGCCCATCCCGCGTACCAGGACAGCCTGATACGGCTGCGGGGCATGGGGGTGCGGTTCGGACCGCCCTTCGCGGGGGAGCCGGGGGCTGAGTTCGGCTGGGAGCGGGCGCTGGACCTGCTCAGACGGTGAGCTGCCACGGAGTGCCGATGGGCAGCCAGCGCACCTGCGGGCCCTCGGCGAGCAGCTTCTCGGCGCTGCGCCGGCCCTCCTGGAAGTGCGACCAGCCCTCGTAGTGGACGGGCAGCACGGTGTGCGGTCGCAGCAGGCCGCACAGTTCCACCGCACGGGCCGCGGTCATCGTGTAGCGGACCGGGCCGGTCACCGGGAAACGCACACCGCCCAGGTGCAGCAGGGCGGTCCCCACGTCCACCCGGCGGGCGACCTCGCGCACGCCGTCGTAGAGGACCGTGTCGCCCGAGATCCACAGCGCCCCGTGCGACTGCCCCTGCCAGCTCAGCGCGAAGCCGGTCACCTCGCCGACGATCGGGCGGAGGAACCGGGGGCCGTGGCGGGCCGGGGTGGCGGTGACCTCGATGGTGGGGCGGTCCGGGGATTGGAGCCGCCAGGTCGTCCACGGGGTGAGTCCGCGTGCGCCGCCGCCCAGCCGACGGGCCCCGGACGGGGTCGTCAGGACGACGTCCGCCCTCGGCAGCAGGGCGCGACCCGCCGTGTCCAGGTTGTCGGCGTGATGGTCATGGGTGAGCAACACCGCGTCCAGCGGCGGGAGTTCGGCGGCCGCCACGGCCGGTCCCGCGGTCTTGCGCGAGGAGGTGCCCCAGCCGAAGGAGTAGCGGCGGCCCGGCGGGTCGAACGTCGGGTCCGTCAGCAGACACCAGCCGGCGACCTCGATCAACGTGGTCGGACCGCCGATGTGCGTGATACGGATCTCGGTCATACGACGGTCCCTTCCGCGGGTCCGGGGCGGTACGCGGCGACCGCCCCGGACGGTGGGCTACTTCGCGTGCGACACGGCCCAGTCGAGGGCGTGGTCGGCGACCTCCTCCCAGCCGGGCGCCGCGGGCAGCAGATGCGGGCGGCCCGCGAACTCCTTGACCTCGGTGACCGTGTTCGACTTGTAGTGCCTGGCGTTGGACTGCTGCACCTTGGGCGGCATCAGATGGTCCTGCTCGCCCGAGACGAACAACAGGGGCGCGCGGTCGTCGTTGTGGTAGTTCACGTACGTGCTCTGGTGGCCGGGCCGCAGTGTCGCCAGCGCGCTGTCCCAGAAGATGCTCCCGGACGCGGGGACCGCGTAGCGCTGGTACAGCGCCCGGGACTCCTCCTCCGGGAACGTGTTGGTGAAGGCGTAGTGCCACTGCTCGAAGGTCAGGCCGACCGCGCGGTGCCGGTTGGCCGGGTTCTTCAGCACGGGGAACGCCGCCTTGATCTGGGTCAGCGGCACCACCGCGACGCCTTCCGTGGGCGCCGAGTTGATGGCCACGCCCGCCGCCCCGAGCCCCCGGTCGAGCAGCAGCTGGACGAAGACGCCCCCTGCGGAGTGGCCGATCAGGACGGGCGGCTTGTCCAGGCCGCGGACCAGGGTCTCCAGGCTGTCCAGGATCTGCTGGACCGTCACCTTCTCGATCGGTGCCGGATCGGCGTTGAGCGACTCGACCTCCACCTCGAAGCCGGGATAGGCGGGGGTGAGCACGCGGTAGCCGCGCTTCTCGTAGTGGGCGGCCCACTGCTCCCAGCTCCGTGGGGTGACCCAGAAGCCGTGGATGAGGACGATGGTGTCCGGAGCGCTCATGGCTCCTCCTTCACAGGTGTCAGCGGGTGGCGCGGTACGCGGCCTCGATCTGCCGGACGACGGTGTCCGGACGCGACATCATCACGACGTGCGAGGCCCCCTTGACCTCGACGACCCTGCTCCCGGCGCGCTCGGCCATGAACCGCTGCACGGCGGGCGGGATGACCCGGTCGGCACCGGCGACGACGTACCACGACGGCAGGGACTGCCACGCCGGCACGCCGCTGGGGGAGCTCAACCCCAGCACACTGCCCGGGCGTTGGGACACCGCCATCACCCGGGTCAGCGAGCGCGGCAGGTCCTGGGCGAAGACGTCGTGGAACTTCGCCGGGTCGATGTAGCCGTCGGTGCCGGGTTCGCTGCTGCCGGGGATCGGGTACGGCCGGGTGACCAGCGCGGGCGGCAACTGGCTGCCGGGGAACCGGCCCGCCAGTTCCAGCGCGGTCTCGCCCTGGTCGGGCGCGAACGCGGCCACGTACACGAGCGCCTTGACGTTCGGGTTGGCGAGCGCGGCGTTGGTGATCACCTCGCCGCCGTAGGAGTGGCCCACCAGGATGACCGGGCCGGGGAACGTGGCGACCACGCTGGAGACGTAGGCCGCGTCCCCGGCGAGGTCGCGCAGCGGATTGGCCGGGGCGATGACGTCGTAACCCGCCTTGAGCAGCCGGCCACTGACCTCGTTCCAGCCGGAGGCGTCGGCGAACACGCCGTGCACGAGGACGACGGTCGGTCTGGGGCCGGAGGCGGCCGAGGCGGGCGTCGCCGCGGTGCCGACGGCGAGTGCGCCGCCCGCCGCGACGAGACCGCCGAGGACGCGACGGCGGGACTGGCTTTCGGAGACCATGCCTGGGGAATCCCTTCGGGGTCAGGAGTTGAGGAAGTCCAGCAGGTCGGCGTTCAGCTGGTCCTTGTGCGTGTCGGTGATGCCGTGCGGGGCGCCCGCGTAGACCTTCAGCGTGGCGTTCTTGATCCGCGCCGCCGACGCCTTGCCGCCCACCTCGAAGGGCACGACCTGGTCGTCGTCGCCGTGGACCACCAGCGTCGGGACGTCGAACGCGTCCAGGTCGGGGCGGAAGTCGGTCGCGGAGAAGGCCGCGACGCACTCGTAGGCATTGCGGTGTCCGGCCTGGAGCCCCTGCCGCCAGAAGGCGTCCCGAGTGCCCTGGGAGACATCGGCGCCGGGCCGGTTGTTGCCGAAGAACGGGCCGTCGGCCAGATCCCGGTACAGCTGCGACCGGTCGGCGAGCGAACCGGCGCGGATCCCGTCGAACACCTCGACCGGTACGCCGCCGGGGTTGTCGTCGGTCTTGAGCATGAACGGCGGTACGGCGGAGACGAGCACCAGTTGGGCGAGCCGGCTGGTGCCGTGCCGGCCCACGTAGCGGGCGACCTCGCCGCCGCCCGTGGAGAAGCCGATCAATGTCGCGTCCCGCAGATCGAGGGTGTCGATCAGGGTGGCGAGGTCGTCGGCGTAGGTGTTCATCTCGTTGCCGGTCCACGTCTGGGTCGACCGGCCGTGCCCGCGCCGGTCATGGGCGATGACACGGAACCCGTGGGAGGCCAGGAAGAGCTGCTGGGCCTCCCAGCTGTCGGAGTTCAGCGGCCAGCCGTGGCTGAGCACCACGGGACGGCCTAAGCCCCAGTCCTTGTAGAAGATCTCGGCTCCGTCGGCTGCGGTGACGTACGGCATGGGAGCGCTCCCGTCTGCGAGACGTTGTCCGGCGCCCCCGATCCTCGTTCGGCCGACGGTATTCCCGGACCCCGTGAAACGCGTAGTCGTGACCGGCCTCAGAGTCCCGGCGTCTCCCGAAGCTGCCGCCGGGACCGCACATCGAGCTTCCGGAAGATCTTCCGCAGGTGGTAGTCGACGGTGCTCGCGCTGATGAACAGCTGCGCGGCGATCTCGGCGTTGGTGGCACCACCGCGGGCGAGCCGGGCGATGGCCAGCTCCTGCGAGGTGAGGGCGCTCGACTCCCCGGCAGGCGCCCGGCCAGGGCTCTCCCCGGTCGCGGCCAGCTCCTGGGAGGCCCGCGCGGCGTACGCCGTGGCACGCATCGCGTCGAACAACTCCCAGGCGGTACGCAGCTGTTCACGGGCGTCCTTGCGGCGCTTGCGGCGGCGCAGCCACTCGCCGTAGTGGAGGTGGGTGACGGCGAGGTCGGCGCGGGCGCGGGTGGTGGACAGCAGGGCGATCGACCTGCGGTACAGGGCTTCGGCGTCGTCCGCGGTGGCGAGCAGGGCCTGGCAGCGGGCCAGCAGTCCGAGGCTCCAGGGGGTGTCGCTGGTCGTGGCCCGGGCGGCGAGGACGCGCAGGGTCGCGGTGGCCAGCACGCGGTCGCCGCAGCGGACGGCCGCCTCGATCAGCGGGGGGAGCAGCCGGGAGTGGAAGCCGATCAGGTCGTGCTCGGTCAGTTCGTGGGTGATGGTGCGGGCCCGGGCGTAGTCGCCCTGTCCCAGGGCGAGGATCACCATGCCGATCCGGGCGATGGACTCGACCGCCCCGTTGCCCAGCCAGGTGCCGGCCTCCATCGACCCGTGCAGGACGGCTTCGAGATCCGCCGTCTCGGCGCGCCAGGCCAGCAGCTCCGGATGGCGGTACAGCTCCCAGAGGTCCTCGGTGGCACCCATCGCCGTACGGATCTGGTGGCCCTGGGCGAACGCGTCGTCGGCCGTGGCCAGCTGGCCCAGGATCGTCTCGTGCATCACGGTGCAGTACAGGACGCTGTCCAGCTGGAACAGGGCCCCGGTGCGGCGGGCGACGTCCGCGGCCCGCTCCATGACCGCGCTCTGCGCCTGCTCGTCCCACAGCATCATCGACAGCGTGACGGTGGGCAGGTACGTGCGCAGCACCTCCTCGTCCGGGGTGGCGGAGTTCAGCACGTACGCGTGAGCGCGCCGCATGTGCGGCACCGCTGCCTCGTAGCCGTCGGTGACGAGGACGGCGAACGCCCGTAGCACCAGGTCGGGTCCGCCGGCGTCGGCCGTGCGCGGCAGCAGGTCGTCGATGGTGCGGGCGATCTCCCTCACCGTGGTGTCACGGATGAGGTGTTCGGCGGTGATGGCCCGGTCGACCGCCCGCAGCAGAGCCTCGCGGGCGAGGTCCGGGGCCCGGCCGGCGAGGGCCCGCGCGGCACGCAGGCACAGCGCCGGAGCCAGGGCGAACGATCCGGCGTCACCGAGGGCGAACACCGCATGGGCGCGGACCAGCAGCGCCCGCCCCCGCTCGGTGTCGTCCAGGAAGCCGATGTCGATCGCGTCGAGAAGCGCCTCCGCCTGGAGCGCCGCCCCGGCGGCCAGCGCCGCCTCGGCCGCGGCGAGCAGCCGTCCGGCGCGCAGCCCGCCCTCCGGCGTCAGTTCGGCCGCCCGGGTCAGAAAGGTGGCCCGGGCCGTGAATCCGCCCCGGGCGCCCGCCCGGTCGGCCGCGCGCTCCACCTCCGCGGCCACGGCGGTGGCCGGGCCGATCGCGGAGGCGGCGAGATGCCAGGCTCGCCGGTCGGTGTCCGCCGGTCGGTCGGTGACCTCGGCCAGCGCCTCGTGGGCCCGCCCCCGCTCGACGCTGGTGACTCCGCTGTACACCGCCGAGCGCACCAGCGGATGCCGGAACTCCACCGTGGAACGCACCGCCACCAGCCGTGCCGCCTCCGCGGGACCGGAAGCCTCGGGGCCGATCCCCAGCCGGCGCGCGGCGCCCGTGACATAGCCGAGGTCGCCGCCCGGCTCGGCGGCCGCGAGCAGCAGCCACATCTGCGAGGGCGTCGGCAGCGCACGCACCTGCCGCAGATAGTGCGCCTCCAACCGGCCGCCCACCGGCAGCGGTTCGGGCAGTGCCAGCGAGCCGGACAGCTGGTCGGCGGTCAGCTCCTGGCCGAGGTCGGCCAGCGCCAGCGGGTTGCCCGCGGTCGCCGCCACGATGCGTGCCGCGACCAGTGAGTCGAGCGGTCCGGCGACCGTCTCCCGCAGCAGCTCCAGGGCGAACGGCTCCTCCAGACCGGCGACTTCGGTGACGGGCAGCCCCGCGGGCGCCTCGAACCCCGTGCGTGCCGCGAACAGCAGCCCGACGCCCTCCGCGTGCACCCGCCGGCCCACGAACGCGAGCACCGTCAGCGACTCGTCGTCCAGCCACTGCGCGTCGTCCACACAGGCCAGCACCGGGCGCCGCTTCGCCGCCTCCGCGAGCAGGGTGAGGGTGGCGAGTCCCACCAGGAACCGGTCGGGGGCCGGCCCGTCGGCCAGCCCGCACGCCACCCGCAGCGCCTCGTGCTGGGTGACGGGCAGCGCGCCCGGTTCCTTGAGCCCGTCCAACACCGGTACCAGCAGCCGGTGCAGCGCGGCGAACGGGAACCCGGACTCCGACTCCACCCCCGCGACCCGCAGCACCCGCAGGTCGGCGCCCTCCGCGGCCGCGTGGTCGAGCAGTACGGTCTTCCCGACGCCGGCGTCACCGCGCAGCAGCATCACCCGGCTCAGCCCCTCGCGCAGGGCCGACACCAGGCCTTCGAGCTCTTTCCGTTCCCTGACCCGCCCCTTGAGGATCACGTGAACGCCCTTCAGGAAGGCCCGGTTGTGTGGGCACTCTGGAGTTTTTGTGAAGTCCGGTCATTCAACCAATTAGGGGCGAGGCGCGTCCCGGGAACGGCCCAGCATTCATGCGCCGGTTACCCGGCGCCCGCGGTGGCGCGATCCGGCGAGACGCTCGTGACACCTGGAACCCCACACGCACCGCGCGACGTACGCTCCCCTGCAAGACCATCCGGAAGGCGGGAGCAGCAACGATGCAGTACGTGAAGCTCGGTTCGACCGGCCTGGACGTGTCGCGGATCTGTCTGGGATGCATGACCTACGGCCTGCCCGACCGCGGCGTCCACGAGTGGACCCTCGACGAGGAGGCGTCCCGGCCGCTGATCCGCCAGGCGCTGGACGCCGGCATCAACTTCTTCGACACGGCCAACGTGTACTCCGACGGCACCAGCGAGGAGATCGTCGGCAAGGCGCTGCGGGACTTCGCGAACCGCGACGAGATCGTCCTGGCGACCAAGGTGAACGGCCGGATGCGGACCGGACAGAACGCCGCCGGACTGTCCCGGAAGGCGATCATGGCGGAGATCGACCACAGTCTGAGCCGTCTGGGCACCGACTACGTCGACCTCTACCAGATCCACCGCTACGACCCCCACACCCCCGTCGAGGAGACCATGGAGGCCCTCCACGACCTGGTCAAGGCGGGCAAGGTGCGCTACATCGGGGCGAGTTCGATGTATGCCTGGCAGTTCTCCAAGATGCAGTACACGGCCGAGCGGCACGGCTGGACGAAGTTCGTCTCCATGCAGAACCACTACAACCTCCTCTACCGCGAGGAGGAGCGCGAGATGCTGCCCCTGTGCGCGGACCAGGGTGTGAGCGCACTGCCCTGGAGCCCGCTGGCCCGCGGCCGGCTGACCCGGGACTGGGGCACCGTCACCGAACGCAGCGCCAACGACAACTTCGGCGGCCGCCTCTACCTGGAGAGCGACCGCACCATCGTCGAGGCGGTCACCCGCATCGCGACCGACCGAGGTGTCCCCCGCGCCCAGGTGGCCCTGTCCTGGCTCCTGCACCGGAACACGGTGGCGGCACCGATCGTGGGCGCCGCCAAACCGCACCACATCGAGGACGCGGCGGCAGCGGTGGAACTGGAGCTGAGCGAGAAGGAGATGGAGGAACTGGAGGAGCCTTATACGGCCCGTCCGATCGTCGGCCACTGAGGCGCGCCCCAAAGGGGCGCGGGGAACGGCGCGACCAGCCTCCACGCACCCGCAGCCGCGATACGACCTAGTGCGGCCCCTGCGGTGCGAACTCCGTACCGCACGGGCCCGCACCCTCACTCTCGGCCAAGGCGACGCGGTCACCCCGCATGGACACCGTCCGGTAGTACTCCCCGATCCGCTCGGCCGACCGCCCCACGTAGTGACCGATGAACGACCGCCGGAACCGCCCCTCCGAACGGTTCGGCTGCGACCCGTGCACCAGACTCCCGTTGAAGAACAGGACATCCCCCGGCGCCATGTCGACCGGCACCGCCGCCAGCCCCGCCGGCGGCGGCACGTACTCGCGCGCGAACGACACCCCCTCGTCGGCCTCCTCCGGGCAGAACAGGTCCATCCGGTGCGTCCCGGGCACGACCTCGAGCCCCCCGTTCTCCCGGTCGATGACATCGCACGCCACCCACGCCGCGACACACGTCCCCGGCTCGACCCGCAGATAGAAGTTGTCCTGGTGCAGCGCCTGCCCCCGTGCCCCCGGCGGCTTGAAGTAGAACATGCTCTGCGCGGCCAGCACCTCCTCGGCGAACAGCGTCTCCAGCACCTGCCGCAACCGCGCGTCGAGCAGTACGTCCCGGGCGAGCGCGTTGATCTCGTGCGGCTGCATCACCCGCGGGTACACCCCGAGCGGGTCCGCGCCGCCCCGCGGCTCGAAGTGCCCCGGCACCGCCCCGGCCGCGTGCAGCGCCGCGAACTCACCGCACAGCCGGTCGATCTCGTCGTATCCGAACAATCCCCGTACGACGGTGAACCCGTCCTCCTGGAACTCCCGCAGCCCGGACTCGGTCAGGATGGGGGTGCTGCCTGTGACTGTCATGCGTCCGCTCCTCGCTCGAATGCCCCTTGCATGTCACGCTAGGTCACCCCACGCCCCGGGAGGATGCCCGTGACCGCTGACGGACTGCCTGAAACTGCTGCGCCGGACGTGCCCGCGCCGCCGCCGGGCCTCGTGGTCGTCGGTCGTTTCGACGAGGCGCCGGGGTACGACATCAACCGGCCGCAGGGCTCGGCCAGTTGGCTGTTCACGTGGACCACGGGGGGCCAGGGGCGACTGCGGCAGGGCACGACCACCGCCCGGGCCGGTGCGGGGGACCTGGTCGTGCTCGCGCCGGGTGTCCCGCACGGCTACGGCGTCGCACCGGGCGCGCGGCACTGGCGGTTCTGGTGGGCGCACTGCCAGGCCCGGCCGTCATGGCTGCCCTGGCTGAGCCCGTACGACACCGGCGACGGCGTGCATGTCGTCGGCACGCACCCGGCCACCCCGCACGACCGGGTCGAGGCGGCGTTCCGCCGGATGCTCGTCGACGCCCGCCGGCCGGGCGCGGACAAGCCCGCGGCCGTCCCGGACGACCGGATCGCCGTGGCGTACGACACCGCCGCCCGTGAACTCGCCCTGTGCGCGCTGGAGGAGGTCGTCCTGCTCATGGCGGCCGGTGCGCGGGAGCCGACGCCCCGCCCCGGTCTCGACCCCCGGGTCCGCCGGGTCCAGGAGCTTCTCGTCGCCGACCCGGGCGCCGCGCACACCGTCGACTCGCTCGCCGCGCACGTCTCGCTGTCGCCCTCCAGGCTGGCGCACCTGTTCACCCGACAGGTCGGCGAGTCCCCGATGCGGGCGTTGCGCGAGGCGCGGCTGCGGCATGCCGCGCGGCTCCTCGAAGGCACCGGCCTGCCCGTGGAACGGGTCGCGGCGGCATCGGGCTTCGTGAGCCCCTTCCATTTCCACCGGGTCTTCCGGGAGCGATTCGGTATGACGCCCGGCGCGTACCGGGCGGGCGGCCCAATGGTTGGGGCGTGACGTGCGTAGACCGGCCGTACGCGCGGTGGAGTGGCCGTTCAATGGTTGGGGCCGACGCCTGGTGAAAATCGTTCTCCATAGCGGTGTCGATAAGGCGTCATGGATCTGTTCCAAGTATTGACGAGCCGTCAATAGAGCTGGCTACGAACGCAATGCACAAAACTGAATGATCTCTTGTTACATCTCGCTGACCTGTGCAAAGGTTATGCCTTGTCGGCGTGCAGACATTAGAATCCGCGCGCTCTTGACCGCTCCCGTACGTCCCCCACGCTTCACAAGAGCTGTCGTCGTCGGGACCGCATACCCCTTGGTATGGACTTAGCTTCGTATGCCCCCGAGAGGAATGCAGCCGTGAATGCCGACGCCACGGACGAACAACTCAGCGCTGAGCTGAAGAAGTGGACCGGGGCCGCGCCCGCGCTCCATCCCGTCGGTGAACTCCTCGACCGCCACTGGGAAGCGGCCTTCGCCTATGCCCGCCTGTGCACCGACAGCGCGCGCTCCGCCGGAATGCTCACGACCGCGGCATTCACCCGGCTCTTCGGCGAAACCCTGCGGCAGAACGGCCCCACGGCCGCCTGGCGTCCCCAACTGCTCGTCACCGTACGCCGGATCGCCGCGGAATGGGACGGCGACCGCAGACAGGAACAGCTCCACCCCGAACTGCGCTCCGGGACCGAGGACGGGGACCGCGCCGCGGCCCGTCTGCTGCCGCCCGCCGAACGGCGGCTGCTGTCCGGCGCGTTCCAGCGGCTGCCCCAGTCGGCCCGCTGTCTGCTGTGGCACAACGAGGTCGAGGCCGAACCGCTGTCGGTTCCGGCCTCCCTGCTGGGCCTGGACGAGGAGGACGCGGGCGTCGAACTGCGCCGCGCCCGGGAGCGGTTGCGCGAGGAGTGCCTCCATGTGCACCGCGAACTCGCCCCGGAACAGGAGTGCCGCAGCTACGTCAGGATGCTGGACGTCACCTTCCGGCGCGGCGGCGTCGACGTCGACCCCGATCTGCGCGCACACCTGGACCGCTGCAAGCACTGCCGCGACACCGCCGACCAACTGCACCAGTTCAACGACGGCCACCTCGGCGTCGCCCTGGCGGAAGCGGTGCTCGGCTGGGGCGGCCGCGCCTACGCGGAGTCCCGCAGATCCGTGCGGGAGGAGCCGGTCCAGGCGCCCGAGCAGCCGCAGGCCCCGCCCGTGGCCGTCGCGGGCGAGCCCTTCTTCGACGTGACCCCCGCCGCCCCGCGCGCGGCCCGCCGGGCCTGCCCCTCCCGCACGGCACGCAAGGCTGCCCGCCGCGCCGCCGCCCGGCGCCGCAACCTCACCGCCGCGGTCCTCGCCGTCAGCGGGCTGGTCGTCCTGCCCCTGGTCCTGTGGTCGGCCCTCGGTGGCGGGGACGACACCACCTCGGCCGGCGGCGCCCAGGCCTCCGAGACCCCGGACACCGGAGCGGGCAGGTCCACCTCCGACTCCTCGTGGGTCGGCTCCGGCAAGGACGTGGAGGGCACGCTGCGCGGCCGGCTGCACAACGTCGACTCCGGGCTCTGCATCGGCGTCGTCGGCAAGAAGGCCGTCAAGGACGCGGAGACCGAGGTCACCCAGTGCTCCTCGAAGACCGACCAGCAGTGGACGTACGAGACGAACGGAACGCTGCGCAGCGTCGCGGACCCCGACCTGTGCCTGGACTCCCACCTCGGCTACTCGGTGCGGCTGGCCCCGTGCACCGGCACCGGCAAGGCCGAGACCAAGAACATCCGCTACGACTTCACCCTCCAGGGCAACCTGGTGCCGCGCTGGGACCAGGACCTGGCCCTGACCCCCGCCGCCACCGACGGCACGGGCGCCCTCGTCCTCAAGTCCCGCGACGACATCGCCGTCCAGCGCTGGGTGTTCGACACCTCCAAGACCGACCTCCAGATGGAGGTGGTCAACTGGGACGCGCAGGTCGGCACCACGAAGCAGGCGCCCGTCGCGCGCCCCACGCCCACACCCACACCCACGCCGACGAAGAAGGCCTCACCGGCACCGGCACCGTCCCCGAGTCCCTCGACCACCCAGCCGACCCCGCCGGGCCCCTACCCCGGCGGCGCGCCCTGCTACGGGTACTACTGCTCCTGGGACGGCCAGTACGGCAACGGCTACGGCGGCGGGTACGGCTACGGCTACGGCGGTTACGGCTACGGGGGATACGGCGGCCGGCGCTGACCGCCCCGCTCACACCCCGACGACCTGGAGCGACACCCACAACGCCAGCGTGGCCGGGACCAGCGCGGCCGGGACGGCGAGCAGACCGAGCCGGGTGAACTCCCCGAGCCCGACCTCGTGCCCGTGCCGCTGCACGATCCGCCGCCACAGCAGGGTGGCGAGCGAACCGGCGTACGTCAGGTTCGGGCCGATGTTCACCCCGATCAGCACCGCGAGGACCGCCCCGGGACCGGCCGCGGCGGTCAGCGGCAGCAGGACCAGCACCGCGGGCAGGTTGTTGATCAGGTTGGCCAGGACGGCGGCCAGCGCGGCGATCCCGAGCAGCGCCACCAGTCCCGAGCCCTCGGGCAGGACCTGCCGCAGCGCGTCGGCGAGCCCGTTGTCGACGACCGACCGCACGACGACGCCGAGCGCCAGCACGAACGCCAGGAACCCCGGAGCGGCGGACCGCACCACCGTGAGCGCGGTGGCCTGCCGGCGCACGAGCGCCCGCCCCGCCAGCACCAGCGCGCCCACGAGAGCCACCCACGCCGGCTCGACACCGACCGCGGACGCCACGACGAACCCCGCCAGCGTGCAGCCCACGGTGACGAGCGCGAAGACCGGCAGTTCGGGCGTCTGCCCGGTGTCGGACCGGGTCACGGCGGCTTCGAGGTCGTCCTCGAAGAAGCGCCGGAACACCAGATACTCGGCGCCGATCGCGACCAGCCAGGGCAACGCCATCAGCGCCGCGAACCGGGTGAAGCTCAGCCCGCTCGCCTCGAACGCCAGCAGGTTGGTCAGGTTGGACACCGGCAGCAGCAGCGACGCCGTGTTCGACAGGTGCGCACAGGCATAGAGGTGCGGCTTGGCCCGGACACCGCTGCGGGCCGCGGTGGCCAGCACGACCGGCGTCAGCAGCACCACCGTGGCGTCCAGACTGAGCGCGGCCGTGATCGCCGACGCCAGCGCGAACACCGCGGTCAGCAGCCGGCCCGGGCGCCCCGCGGAGCTGCGGGCCATCCACGCCCCGCAGGCCCGGAAGAGTCCCTCGACATCGCAGAAGTGCGCGAGGACCAGCACCGCGGCCAGGAAGCCGACCACCGGTCCGAGCCGCTCGACCTCCGCCCAGGCATGGTCCGGGGAGATCGCCCCGGTCGCGATCACCAGGCCCGCCGCCGGGACCGCGAGCACCGCCTCCGGCAGGCCCTTCGGGCGGACGACGGCCCACGCGAGCACGGCGGCGAGCAGGGCTATGGACAGGGTCTCGGCGAGCGGGGTGTTCAGGACGGGTCCTTCGGGGCGTGGTCGTGCGGGGCCCCTCCATGAGAACAGGCCGAGGTAAGAGCCCCGGTCACCGGGTCAGGCGCCGGGCCCCTGGTCGAGGACCGTGATGAACACCGTGGACTCGTTGCCGGACACCGGCACCTCACCGGCCGACCACGCCACCTTCAGCGGCTCCCGCTCGTCCGGCGGGGTCACCAGCAGCGCGTCCGGGTTGGCGGTGCGGGCCCCGCTGATCTCCGGGTTGGAGAACGTGATCCCCGACCACGCGTTCTGCCCCGGCGCCAGCTTCACGGTGACCGGCGTGCCGGGGGTGCGCTTGGGGTCCTGACCCAGCTGTTCGCCGGAGGCGTCGACGAACGCGGCGCCCGGATATCCGCGGACGGTGCAGGTACGGGACGAGGTGTTCGTCAGGATCACGGGGAAGTTCTCCTGCCCCGCCCCCGGGTCGTTGCGGCCGAGCGTGGCCTCCAGCTGGGAGGTGCGGCAGCGGGCACCGCCGCTGGGCGTGGCGGACGGGCTGGGGGCGGGGGAGGGCGTCGCGGCTGTGGCGGTCGGCTCCGCCGAGAGGGTGCCCGTCGTCCCGTCGCTGGTGGCCGGGGCGGCCGTGCCGGGCAGTGTCCGCGGCGCGGACGCGGAGTCACCGCCGTCACCGCAGGCGGTCAGCAGGCCCAGCAGCGCGGCCGCACTCACGAACAGAGCCGAGCGGTACGTCTTCACCATGACTCTCCACACTCCTCGTACGGCGCGGTGTGCCCCGTCATGAAGGTCCGATGCGGCCGCGGCCGGAAAAGTTCGCGCGTTCAGCCCCCGACCCGGACCGAGCCGAGGACCCGCCGGATGCCGGACGGCTCGCCCTGCTGCCGGATCTGGACGTACACCTGCGGCTGCCCGCCACCGTCCGGGGGAGTCAGCCCGGCCTCGACGACGGAACCGCCGCCCGGGCAGTGGCTCCACGTACGGACCCTCCCGTGCCACACGGACAGGGTGTGGTCGCGGGCCCCGGCGTAGTGACAGCCGGGATGGGCGAGGGCGTTCACCAGAGCCGTCACATCGCCCTGCCCGACCATGCCGACGAACACTCCGTCGACGTCCGCGCCGAGGTCCTGCCACCGCGCCAGGTCGTCCGCGACGGCGAACCCCGGCTGACGACCGGCGGGCAGCCCCAGCACACCCGGATCCCACCCGGAGCCGCGCACCTGACCGGCCCAGGTGGCGGGAACCGTGGCCACGACCCGGCCGGTGGCGTCCTCGATCCGCAGCTCGGTCGGCGCCGACCCCTGGTCCCTCAGTACGAAAGCCACACCGGCCAGAGCCACCCCGGCCGCCAGACCGAGCCACCGGTGGCGCCGTCGCCGGGGCCTCGGGCCCGCCGCCAGCCGCTCCAGCTCCTCGGCGAAGGCCCGCGCATCGGGCCGGCGCCGCCCCCGGTCCGGCCGCAGCGCCCGCATCAGGGCCCGCCGCACGCCGGGCTCCAGGCCCGGACGCAACCGGTCCGGCCGTACGACCTGCCCCGGCGCGCCCGGCACGGTACCGGTGACCAGGTGATAGCCGACCGCGCCCAGGCCGTACACATCGGCCCGCGCGTCGATGCCCGCACTCGGTTCCGCCTGCTCGGGCGGCCGGTAGCCCGCCGGACCGGCGGCCAGGGTCTTGGCCGGCCCGAGATCGGCGAGCAGGACCTCCCGGGCGCCGTCCGGGCCGGTGCGGAGCAGCAGGCTGGACGGCTTGACGTCCCCGTGCACCATCCCCGCCTCGTGCAGCGCGGCCGCGGCACGGGCCGCCAGCGCGGTGAGCCGCAGCGCCTCAGGGACAGGGAGCGGGCCGTCGTCGAGCAGGTCGGCGAGGGTGCCGCCGTCGGCGTACTCCATCACGAAGTACGGTCTGCCGTCGGGCAGTTCGCCGATGTCGTGGATCTGCACCACCCGCCGTGAACCGGCCCGGCGCAGCAACCAGGCCTCGGACAGGAAGCGTTCGCGGATGTCCAGCCGGTGCGACCAGTTGTCGGCGAGCACCTTCACGGCGACCGGCGCGTCGAGCGAGTCGTCGTGCGCGAGCCACACCGTCCCGAACGCGCCCGTGCCCAGGGGGCGTTCGATCCGGTAGCGGCCGATGCGCTCGACGGAGTGCATACGACCATCATGCCTGCCCCGCGATCCACAGCGAGGGGAGCGCCGCGTGCGGTCCTCGACCGAGGAGCTCACCCTGCGCGCCGCGGCGGGTGAGCGGGCCGGCGTCCCGCTCGGCACCCTCAGGTCACGGCTTGACGAGGCGCCTGAGCGCCGCGCGAGCGCCCGTCACTCGTCCTCCTCCAGCAGACCGATCTCGGCCCAGATCGTCTTGCCCTCGGTGGTGTGCCGGCTGCCCCAGCGCTGGGTGAGCTGGGCGACCAGGAGCAGCCCGCGGCCGCCCTCGTCCCAGGTCTTGGCGCGCCGCAGATGCGGGGCCGTGTGGTTGGTGTCCGACACCTCGCAGATCAGCGTGGTCTCGTCGTGGATGAGCCGCAGCCGGATGGGGTGCGCGCCGTAGCGGATGGCGTTGGTGACGAGTTCGCTCACCACCAGCTCCGCCGTGAACGACGCCTCCAGGAGTTCCCAGGTGCCCAGCTGGTCGACGACCTGCTTGCGGATCGGACCGACGAGCGCCGGGTCGGCGGGGATGTGCCAGGTCGCGACCTGGGCGGCGGGCAGCCCCCGGGTGCGGGCCAGCAGCAGCGCCACGTCGTCGGCGGAGCCGCCCGCCGGGAGCAGGGTGTGCAGGACCCGGTCGCAGGTCTCCTCCAGCGACTCCGCGTACCCCGACAGGGCCTCGCGCAGCAGGGCGTGACCGGCGTCGGCGTCCCGCTCCCTGGACTCGATCAGACCGTCGGTGAAGAACGACAGCACCGTGCCCTCACGCAGCTCCAGCTCGGTGGACTCGAAGGGGAGCCCGCCCACGCCCAGCGGCGGCCCCGAGGGCAGGTCGACCAGCTCGGGCGCCCGGCCCGGTGTGATCACCACCGGCGCGGGATGCCCGGCCCGGGCCAGTGTGCAGCGCCGCGACACCGGGTCGTACACCGCGTACAGACAGGTGGCGCCGACCTCGCCGGGGCTGCCCTCGCCGCCGGCCTCCGCGGACAGCCGGATGACCAGGTCGTCGAGGTGGGTGAGCAGCTCGTCGGGGGCGAGGTCGATGTCGGCCAGCGTGCGGACGGCGGTGCGCAGCCGGCCCATCGTGGCCGAGGCCTGGATGCCGTGGCCCACGACGTCCCCGACGACCATCGCGACCCGCATCCCGGACAGCGGGATCACATCGAACCAGTCGCCGCCCACCCCGGCCCGCGCCGCCGGCAGATAGCGCGAGGCTGCGTCCACGGCGGCGGTGCGGGGCAGCTTGCGGGGCAGCAGGCTGCGCTGGAGGGCGAGGGCGGTCTCCCGCTCGCGGGAGAAGCGGCGGGCGTTGTCGATGCAGACGGCCGCGCGGGCCGTCACCTCCTCGGCCAGCAGCACGTCGTCCGGTGTGAACGGGTCCGGGCGCCGGAACCGCGTCAGCACCGCGACCCCGAGGGTCAGACCGCGGGCCTGGATCGGCACGGACATCGTCGAGTGGATGCCGTACTCCCGGACCCGCTCGCCGCGCGCCTGGTCCCAGGACAGCCACTGGTCGAGCTCGCCGGAGGCCACCGTCGCGACGATCGTGCGGCCCGCCACCAGCGAGTCGGCCTGCGGCGAGGTGGCCGGGTACGGCTCCAGCTGGCCGGGCTTGACGACGGCCTCGGGGGTGCCGGGGTTGACCGACTGGTGCGCGGCGCGGCGCAGTCCGACCGGTGCGGTGAGCACCGGCGGCGGATCGCCGTTCTCCTGCGGGTCCAGCAGGTCGATGCTGACGAAGTCGGCGAGCGCGGGCACACAGACGTCGGCGAGCTCCTGCGCCGTCCGGGCGACGTCGAGGGTGGTGCCGATCCGCACGCTCGCCTCGTTGACCAGCTGGAGCCGCTCCCGGGCGAGGTAGTTCTCGGTGAAGTCGTGCGCCGCCAGGCACACCCCCCGTACCCGCCCCTCGGCGTCGGTGACCGGGGCCATCCGGGCCAGCCAGGCGTGCGCGACCGTCTCCCCGCCGGTCCGCATGTAGGTCTGGACGTCCTCGGGGCGGCCCGAGGCGAGCACCCGCAGCAGGTGCCGCTCCAGCTCCGCGCTCTCCGGCTTGCCGCCGATCTCCGACAGCCGCAGACCCCGGATGCGCTCCTCGGGCAGTCCGATCACCTCGGCCATGGCGGCGTTGACCCGGCTCAGCCGCAGCCGCTCGTCGTAGACCGCGACGGCACAGGGCGACTGGACGAGCGCCGCCGTGGCGAGCGGGCCGTCGGGGGAGTCGCCGGCCTCCAGGGGGGTGACGACGAGCCAGTGACCCGGGGTGCCGTCCTGGGAGCGTCTGTGGTGGGCGAGCAGCCACACGGACACGGTGCCGCCGTCGCGGTGGCGGAGCGTGACGGTGCCGTCCCAGCGCGGTCCCTCGGGCGCGAAGACCGCGCCCGGACCATCGCCGACCAGCAGATGCGCGGCGGGGTGACCCACGACATCGGGAGCGGGGTGGCCCAGCAGGCGCTCGGCGCCGTCGTTCCACTCCCGTACCGTGCCGAGGTCGTCGATGACAGCCCGTGCCGTCGCGGCATCGTCGAACGGGTAGTCCGGGCTCATCGTCGCCACTCCATCGCGGACACTCACAGTGAACAGGCGCGTCACTTGAGTTCCAGCCTAGTCCGTCACGCTCGCGCGCGGACGAGAACCCCCTGCGCACCCGGGGCACCTGCAAGAGGGACTTCCGGCCGTTGTGACGCGCGGGGCGCCGGTGTGTGATCGGACCCTTGACGGTCCGGTGTGGCGCGGCGTCAGAATCTGTGTGTTCACGATCTGTTGTGAGTACTTCTGGGCCCTGATGAGGGAGAGCCGCACGCCATGACGGTCACTCGCAGATCTGTCCTGATCGCCTCCGCCGCCGCGCCCGCCGCCGGAGCGCTCCTGAGCCCTACGGCGGCACTGGCCGCCGAGGCCGCCGCCGGGGGCGCCTCGGGGCGCAGCACGGTCCCCCTGCGCGACGGCTGGCGCTTCGCGCTGGTCGACCCGGGCGGGATCACCGATCCGACCGGCGCCTACGCCGGCGCCGCCGACCCCGCCCACGACGACTCGGCCTGGCGCCAGGTCGCCGTGCCGCACGACTGGAGCATCGAGCTCGCCCCCACCACGGAGCACGGCACCACCAGCGGCACCGGCTTCTTCCCGGGCGGCCTCGGCTGGTACCGCCTCGCCTTCACGCTGCCGCCCGCCTACGCCGGCAAGCGGATCTCGGTGGAGTTCGACGGCGTCTACATGGACTCCTCCGTCTACTGCAACGGCACCGAGGCCGGCCGCCACCCCTACGGCTACACCGGCTTCGCCTTCGACCTCACCGACCTGCTGCACACCGACGGCACCACCGAGAACGTGATCGCCGTCAAGGTGCAGAACCGGCTCCCCAGCAGCCGCTGGTACTCGGGCAGCGGCATCTACCGCGAGGCCCGTCTCGTGATCACCGAGCCGGTGCGCGTGAAGCGCTGGGGCACATACGTCACGACACCGGAGGTCACCGACGACCGGGCGCTGGTCCGGGTGGAGACCTCCGCGGTGAACGGGTCCGGCACCACGAGCCGGGTCGAGATCCGCTCGACGGTCAAGGACGCGCGCGGCCGGACGGTGACCCGTACGGCGACCACGGTCGACCTCATCGACGAGGCGACGCAGACCCACGAACTCACCGTCCGCGAACCGAGGTTGTGGGACTTCGACGACCCCCACCGCTACACCCTGCTGACCGAACTCCGCGTGGCCGGCAAGACCGTCGACACCCACCTCACCCCCTTCGGCATCCGCACCTTCGGCATCGACCCCGACGAGGGCTTCCACCTCAACGGCAACTCCGCCAAGTTCAAGGGCGTCGACCTCCACCACGACCTGGGCGCACTCGGCGCCGCCGTCAGCGTCGACGCGATCCGCCGCCAGATGACCATCATGAAGTCGATGGGCGTCAACGCCTTCCGCACCTCCCACAACCCGCCCTCGCCGGAGATGATCCGGGTCTGCGAGGAGCTCGGGATCGTGATGGCGGTGGAGGCGTTCGACTGCTGGCGCAGCCCCAAGACCCGCTACGACTACGGCCGGTTCTTCGACGAGTGGTCCGACCGGGACATCGCGGAGATGGTCCTCGCCGCCCGCAACTCGCCCGCCGTGATCATGTGGTCGATCGGCAACGAGATCTCGGAGTTCACCTCCACCGCCGGGCTGACCATCGCCGACCGGCTCATCGCGGACATCAAGGCGCTCGACGCCACGCGCCCGATCGTCATCGGCTCCCACCGGCACCGCAGCGTCCCCGCCCCCGGCACCCCGGCCGACCTGATCCTCGCCAAGCTCGACGGCCTCGGCCTGAACTACAACACCGCCAAGTCGGTGGACGCCCTGCACGCCCGCTACCCCCACCTGTTCCTCTTCGAGTCCGAGTCCTCCTCGGAGACCTCGACCCGCGGCGTCTACCAGGAGCCCGAACACCTCAACACCGGCGAGAACCACACCCCGGGCAGACGCGCGGTCTCCTCCTACGACAACAACCTCGCCTCCTGGACCATGAGCGGCGAGTACGGGCACAAGAAGGACCGGGACCGCAAGTGGTTCACGGGTCAGTTCCTGTGGTCGGGCATCGACTACATCGGCGAGCCGACGCCGTACGACGTCTTCCCCGTCAAGGCGTCCTTCTTCGGCGCGGTGGACACGGCCGGCTTCCCGAAGGACATGTACTACCTCTTCCGGAGCCAGTGGACCAGCGAGCCGATGGTCCATCTGCTGCCGATGACCTGGAACCACCCGGAGGGCGACACGGTCGAGGTGTGGGCGTACTCCAACGTCGCCACCGTCGAACTGTTCCTCAACGGGAAGTCGCTCGGCACCCGGACCTTCGACACCAAGAAGACCGTCGACGGCCGGGAGTACCTGGAGACCACCGAGGCCACCGGCGACGACAAGACCTTCACCGACGGCCCCTACCCCGGCAGCTACACGAGCCCCAACGGCAGCGCGGGCAAGCTCCATCTGACATGGCAAGTGCCCTACCGGGCAGGTGAGTTGAAGGCGGTGGCCCGCCGCGGCGGCAAGGTCGTCGCCACCGACGTGCTGCGTACGGCGGGCCCCGCGCGTGCCGTACGGCTGACCGCGGACCGCGAGTCGCTCGCGGCGGACGGTCGTTCGCTGGCCTTCGTCACCGCGGAGATCGTCGACGCGCGCGGGGTGGTCGTGCCCGACGCGGAGCACCTGATCACCTTCGCGGTGAAGGGCGGCTCGCTCGCCGGGCTCGACAACGGCCGCGAGGAGAGCGCCGAGCGTTATCAGGCCGGCACCCGCACCGCCTTCCGCGGCAAGGCGCTCGCGATCGTGCGGGCGGGCACGGAGCCGGGTGCGCTGAAGGTGATCGCCCGCGCGGAGGGCCTCAAGGCGGGCACCGCGAGCCTGCGCACCAGGCCGGCCCGATCGGCCGCGACCACCCCGGCGCCCGAGTTCGCCCCCGACCACCCGGCCCCGCCGAACCACCCCTACGCCGACGCCAGTTACTCCGGGCGCCCCGACACGCTTCCCGCCGCCATGCTCGACGGCGACACGACCACCGGCTGGTCCAACGCCTTCAGCAAGGCCGCCACGGCCGTACTGCCCCTCTTCAACGGGGCCAGGGCCAAGGACTGGGTCTCCGTGGACTTCGGCCGCACCCGGACCTTCGACCGCGTGGAGGTCTCCTTCACCCTGAGCCCCACCCACACCCTGCCCGCGGCGGTCGAGGCCGAGGTGTGGGACGGCGAGCGGTACGTGAAGGTACAGGGGGCGGCGGTCGAGTGGGCCACGGCCTCGGACGAACCCACGCTGATGACCTTCACGGCGATCCAGGGTTCCCGGCTTAGGCTGACCTTGACCAGCACCCACCCGGGAGAGGCCCGCGGAGCGATGCGCATCAGCAAGCTGGAGATACCCGCCACCTGAGCCACGTCAAGATGGCGCCGCAGCCGAGAACGGCCCCGCACCGCGCAATGTTTCGTCTCGTCCGGACCGTTGACGCGGTGTCATGCCTGCAACAAGCATGACCTTGACCGTCTATTGGGAGCGCTCCCATACCGATCGCACCCGCAGCTCACCGAGGAGCCCGGACGTGAAAAGACGCAGAACCGCCCTGTTGTCCCTGACGGCCCTGCTGGGAGCGGCACTTGTCGCCTCCCCGGTGTCCCCGGCCGCCGCCGAGGAGGTCGAGCAGCTCAAGAACGGAACCTTCGACACCACCACCGAGCCATGGTGGGCGTCCAGCAACGTCACCGCCGGACTGTCCGACGGGCAGCTGTGCGCGGACGTGCCGGGCGGCACCACCAACCGCTGGGACGCCGCCGTCGGCCAGAACGACGTCACCCTGGTCAAGGGTGAGTCGTACAAGTTCGGATTCACCGCGAACGGTTCGCCCGCGGGGCATGTCGTCCGCGCGATCGTGGGCCTCCAGGTCGCGCCGTACGACACCTACTTCGAGGTCAGCCCGCAGCTCAGCGTCTCCGGCGACTCCTACGCGTACACCTTCACCTCGCCCGTCGACGCCACCCAGGCCCAGGTCGGCTTCCAGCTCGGCGGCAGCGCGGACCCCTGGCGGTTCTGCGTGGACAACGCCTCGCTGCTGGGCGGGGTGCCGCCCGAGGTGTACGAGCCTGACACCGGGCCCCGGGTGCGCGTCAACCAGGTCGCCTATCTGCCAGTCGGCCCGAAGAACGCCACGCTGGTCACCGACGCGACCGCGAAGCTGCCCTGGCAGCTGAGGAACGCGGCCGGCACTGTCGTCGCCCAGGGCTCGACCACACCGCGCGGTGTCGACGCGTCCTCCGCGCAGAACGTCCACTCCATCGACTTCGGCTCCTACAAGAAGCAGGGCAAGGACTTCACCCTGGTGGCCGACGGCGAGACCAGCCGCCCCTTCGACATCGGCACGAGCGCCTACGAGCAGCTCCGCACGGACGCCGCGAAGTACTACTACACCCAGCGCAGCGGCATCGCGATCCGCGACGACCTGCGCCCGGGCTACGGCCGTGCGGCCGGCCACGTCGACGTCGCGCCCAACCAGGGCGACGGTGACGTGCCCTGCCAGCCGGGCGTCTGCGACTACACCCTCGATGTCACCGGCGGCTGGTACGACGCCGGCGACCACGGCAAGTACGTCGTCAACGGCGGCATCTCCACGTGGGAGCTGCTGAGCACCTACGAACGCTCGCTGCACGCCCGCACCGGACAGCCCGCGAAGCTCGGCGACGGCACCCTCGACATCCCGGAGAGCGGCAACAAGGTGCCGGACATCCTGGACGAGACCCGCTGGGAGCTGGAGTTCCTGCTGAAGATGCAGGTGCCCGCCGGTGAGCCGCTGGCCGGGATGGCCCACCACAAGATCCACGACGAGGCGTGGACGGGCCTGCCGCTGATGCCGAGCGACGACCCGCAGAAGCGGGAACTGCACCCGGCGAACACCGCGGCCACCCTGAACCTGGCGGCGACGGCCGCGCAGGCGGCCCGCCTCTACCGGCCCTACGACAAGGCGTTCGCGGCGAAGTCCCTCGCGGCCGCCCGCACGGCCTGGACCGCGGCCCTCGCACACCCGGACATCTACGCCGACCCCAGCGACGGCACCGGCGGCGGCGCCTACCCCGACAGCGACGTGACCGACGAGTTCTACTGGGCGGCCGCCGAGCTGTATCTGAGCACGGGGGACAAGCAGTTCAAGGACTACATCCTGAACTCCCCGGTCCACACCGCCGACATCTTCGGCCCCCTCGGCTATGACTGGGCCCGCACCGCCGCGGCCGCCCGCCTGGACCTCGCGACCGTGCCGAACAAGCTGCCCGGCCGGGACAAGGTGCGCCAGTCGGTGGTCAAGGGCGCGGACGGCTACCTCGCGACGCTCAAGGCACAGCCGTACGGCATGCCGTACGCCCCCGCCGACAACCTCTACGACTGGGGTTCCAACCACCAGATCCTGCACAACGGCGTCGTCATCGCCACCGCGTACGACATCACCGGCGGCTCCAAGTACCGTGACGGCGCCGTGCAGACCATGGACTACCTCTTCGGCCGCAACGCGCTGAACATGTCGTACGTGACGGGCTACGGCGAGGTGAACTCCCACAACCAGCACGCCCGTTGGTACGCCCACCAGCTCGACCCGAGCCAGCCGAACCCGCCGCGGGGAACCCTGGCCGGCGGACCGAACTCGAGCATCCAGGACCCCTTGGCACAGAGCAAACTCCAGGGCTGCGTCGGCCAGTTCTGCTACATCGACGACATCCAGTCCTGGTCGACCAACGAGCACACCATCAACTGGAACTCCGCCCTGACCCGGATGGCGTCCTTCGTGGCCGACCAGACGTAGCGCGGACATCGGTTGGCAGGGGCTCCATGTGCGCGGTGACACTCCGGCATGAGCAGAATCGCGGAGGTCATCGTACCGGCGCCGGGAAACTCCGGCGAGGTCATGGAGCCCCTCCTCCGGGCACCGAGCGCTTTCACGCCCCGGCACCGGAGACCTTCGAGTTGGTGAGGTCCCGGCGGTTCCTCCCGTCATCCGAGCATCGGCTGGAGCGCGCCCTCCAGCGTGAGCAGCCGCACCTTGCGCTCCACCCCGCCCGCGTAACCGCGCATCGAGCCGTCGGCGCCGATGACCCGGTGGCAGGGCCGCACGATCAGCAGCGGGTTGGCGCCGAGCGCGGCGCCCACGGCCGGGGTGTCGGCGCGCGCCACGCCGAGCCGGCGGGCGAGCGTCCCGTACGTGGTCGTGGTGCCGTACGGCACGGCGTCGAGCGCCTGCCACACCCGCTCCTGGAAGTCCGTGCCGTCGGCGTCGAGCCGCAGGTCGAAGCGGGTGAGCCGGCCCGCGAAGTAGGCGGACAGCTGTTCCTCGGCCTCGGCGAAGGCCGCGTGGTCGCGCCGCCACTCCGGGCGGACGGTGGGGGCACCCCGCTGCCCCGGCATCGACAGTGAGGCGAGTCCCGACTCCCCGCCGACCAGGAGCAGTTCACCGAGCGGGCTCTGCGTCGTCGTGTACGTCGTCATGGGTCCGTTCCCTTCCCTTCCGCTACGAGTCTGCTGCGCTGACGGGGCGGGCGCTGGCGGGAATCGGACACGGCGCTCAGGCCTCGCGGTACCCCTGTACGAGTGCTCTGAGCAGGGAGTATTTACGAGTAAGTACCACAGCGGTACCGTGAAGGGCATGCCAGCTCTCAACGTGGAGTTCAGTGACCGTGAGCTAGAGGACCTGCGGCAGATCGCCAAGGAGCGCGGTACGTCGATGAAGGCCCTCGTACGGGAGGCGGCCGCGGCCGACATCGCGCGGCATCGCGCGCTCCAGGAGGGCGCGGAGGCCTTCCGGCGGTTCTTCGCCTCCCACGCCGACGAGTTCGCCGCCGCGTTCCCCGACGACGAACCGGCGGTCAAGGGCGAGGGACGGGTTCTCTGACCGATGGCTCCCGTGGTCCACATCGACGTGCCCTGGCTGCTCCAGCGTCACGAAGAGGTCCTGCCCGACCAGCCCACGATCAACGACTTCTCCGCCCTGGTGGCGGCCGTCGCCCGCCACCGTGTCGACCCGCCCCGCCTCGGTGTGGACTCCGACCCGGCCTGGCGGGCCGCCGCCCTGCTGCACACCCTCGCCCTGCTCAAGCCCCTGCCGGCGGCCAACGCCCGTTTCGCCTGCGCGACGGCCGTGGCCTACATGTTCGTCAGCGGCGTCGGCATCGACCCGCCCTATGGCGCCCTCGTCGACCTAGCCCGTGACCTGATCTCCGGCAAGACCGATGTGTACGGCGCGTCCGACCGGCTGCGCTCCTGGCAGATATAGGGCCTGACCGCCGGTCAGGCACCCCCGCCCCCGGCCGGGGCCGACCCCGTCCCACCCTCGGGGCCGCCGACCGAGGGCGGGAGGATCGGGGTCGGCGGCCGTTTCGCGCGGGAGAGCCGCCGTCCCGCGCGTGGCCTCCGAGGGGCCGGTACCAGTGCACTACGAGGGCGCGTGCGCCGGGAGCGTGCGCGTCGCTCCGGCGCGTGCGCGTGTTTCACACGGGGCGCATGGAATGCCGTGAACCACCGCGGACGACCTGCGCGGCGACCGTTTCTGACTTTCCTTCAACGAAACGTATGTTGCCCAAGTGCCTTGTTGGTCATGACCGTGTTGTGCAAGGGTGAACTACCCGTGCGGGGGGTAATGGCCGGGTCTTCTTTCGTCCGGTGGGGAACCCGGGCGGACGGGTCGTTGGTGAATTCGTACTCCTCGCGCCTCGCCAAAAAGGTATACACCAATCCCCGACTTTTTCGGCGAGCAGAACTTCTCAGAGTCACCTGCGCGTGGGAAGGAATCCGCTCAGTGCCCACCCCCCACCCCCCTCGCCCTCCTTACCCGCCGCCAGGCGGCGTTCAGGGGGAATCCGACCACGACCTCGCCTCCCTGCTCAGAGGTCGTCCGGACGGCGAGGCGGCCCAGTCGGCCGCGCTCTTGATGGCGCGGCACTGGCCACCCGTCCACGAGTACGCCGTCATCTGTCTCGCCTCCCGGTCGGACGTCGCCTCCATGGTGACCGCGGCCGCCTTCCACCAGGTCCTGGACCGGCTGGCACTCGGCGAGCAGGCCACCGCCCTGCGCCCGAGGCTTCTGGTGCGCGTGCGCGACACCGTGCGCGAGTGGTCGGCCGAGGACCGAATATCCGGCGTTCTGCCGGATCTCGGGAAACCGGCCGGCGGCCGCGGTATGCGGGCGGCGAAGTCCATGACGCCCGAAAACCGGAAACTCGCCGAGCGCTCTTTCCAGACCCTGCCCGGACTCGCCCGCTGTCTGCTCTGGCACACCGAGGTCGAGGCCGAGCCGATTGCCGTCCCCGCCGGTCTGCTCGGCATGGATACCGACACCGCGTCGGCCGCTCTCGAACAGGCGCGGGAAAAATTCCGCGAGGGTTGTGTACATGCCCATCGGGAACTCGCGCCGACCAAGGATTGCCGGTTCTACAACCGTCTCCTCGATGTTCCGATACGCCGGGGCGGAGCCCTGCTGCCGGATGTCCAGCAGCATCTGACCGAGTGCCGCTACTGCCGTTTCGCCGCCGAGCAACTGAGCCATTTCGAGGGCGGCCTGGGCGTGCTGCTCGCCGAGGCGGTGCTCGGCTGGGGCGCCCGCCGCTACCTGGAGTCCCGACCCGGCCGTACCGATTCCGGCCCGCGCGGTCGCGGCGGCGCCCGGCACGGCGGCGGACGCCGTCGCCTCCTGTCCCGTATCCCGTCCCCCGGCCGTCGCCCCCCGGAGGGGCCGCGGCCCTCCCGGGTGCTGCTCACCGGGGTGGGCCTGGCCTCCGCCGGACTGCTCGCCAGCGTGCTGGCCGCGAACCTGTGGTCGGACGACGGCGGCGCCGAGCCGGCCGCCTCCACCAGCGCCTCCGGGGGCGGCGAGTCGGCCTCGGGCGGCGTGTCCTCCTCCCCGCCGGGCACCGCCCAACTCCCCCTGATCCCGAAGCAGTCCAGGCTGCGCAACGTCGCCGCCGACCTCTGCCTCGACATCCGGGGCGAGCCGAAGAAGGGGGCCGGCACCGAACTGGAGACCTGTTCGGACGCGGAGAGCCAGAAGTGGACGTATGAGGACGACGGACTGCTGCGCAGCGCAGCGAACCCCGACCTCTGCCTCGACTCGCACGTGGACGCCGGTGTGGTGATCCTCGGGACCTGCGCGGGCGAGAAGAGCGAGCGGGCGGAGGACGTGCGCTACGACATCACCGTGCAGGGCGAGTTGCTCACCCGCTGGGACGAGCAGCTGGCCCTGACCTCCACCACCGGGGCGGCGGACGCCGACATCGTCGTCAAGGTGCGTGATGGTTCCGACGGGCAGCGCTGGGTGACCGACCCGGTGTCGCCGAGCGCCGGTGCGCTCTCGGTCCCCGGTTCGGGGACCCCGTCCGCGCGGGCGGTCGGGGGGCCCGTCTAGTTCACGATGCCGCGGGGCGGGTCGCCCGCCAGACGGCCGGCCGCGTTCTGGACGGCGGCCAGGGCGATCCGCACCACCGTCCCCCGGGTGACACCCCCGACGTGCGGCGACAGCACCACGTCGGGGGCCCGCAGCAACCGCAGGGCCGGGGTGGGCGGTTCGGCGTCGAAGCCGTCGATGCCCACCCCGGCCAGGGCGCCTCCGACTCGGGCGCGGCGGCGAGGGGTTCGCCCGTCACGGGGGAGAGCGCCGTGACGGCCCCATGCGCCGCGCGCAGCGCCTCCATATGGGGTGCGACGACGGCGAGCACGTTCTTCGGGGTCGTCATACGGGGTCCTCGACCAGGTCGGCGGGGCCCACGGTGGTGGGGGAGGCGTGCCCGGACAGGGCGAGGGTGAGGTCCAGTTCGGCGAGCAGACAGCGGATCACATGCTCGACACCGGGCTGTCCGTCCAGGCCCAGGCCGTACACGTACGGCCGCCCGACGAGCACGGCCCGGGCGCCGAGCGCGAGTGCCTTGAAGACGTCGTCGCCGGTGCGGATCCCGCTGTCGAAGAGGACCGTCAGCCGGTCGCCGACCGCCTGCGCGACCCGGGGCAGCGCGTCGGCGGCCGCGACGGAACCGGCCACCTGCCGGCCGCCGTGGTTGGACACCACCACCCCGTCCATCCCGGCGTCCGCGGCCGCCCGCGCGTCGTCCGGGTGCAGGACGCCCTTGAGGACGATCGGCCCGTCCCAGTGCTCCCGCAGGAACGCCAGATCCGGCCAGGTCTTGCCCGGATCCGCGAACATGCCCACGAAGTGCATCACGGCCGCGTTCGGGTCCTCGGCCACCGGCTTGGCCAGCCCCGCCTGGAACGCCGGGTCGGAGAAGTAGTTGGCGGTGCCCACCCCGTGCAGGAACGGCAGATAGGCCTGGTCGAGGTCGCGCGGCCGCCAGGCCAGCAGCGGGGTGTCCAGCGTGACGACGAGCGCCGTGAACCCGGCGGCCCTGGCCCGGTCGAGGAAGCTCAGGGCCACCTGGGGATCCTTCGGCCAGTACAGCTGGAACCACCGCTCGGCGTCCCCCATCGCCTCGGCGACCTGCTCCATCGGTGTGCTGGACGCCGAGGACAGGATGTACGGCACGCCCTGTGCCGCGGCGGCCCGGGCGGCGGCGGACTCGGCGCCCGGGTGCATGATCGACAGCACCCCGACCGGTGCCAGGGCCAGCGGGGCGGGCAGGGCGCGGCCCAGTATCTCGACCGACAGATCCCGCTCGTGCACGTCCCGCAGCATCCGCGGCACGATCCGACGCCGTTCCAGGGCCGCCCGGTTGGCCCGGGCGGTGCTCCCGTCACCCGCGCTGCCCGCCACGTATCCGACCGGGCCGGGGCCGAGGCGCTGCTCGGTGAGCTCCTCCAGCCGGGTCAGATCGGTGGGCAGTCGCGGTACGGCGCCCGACATGCCGTTCAGATAGATCTCGTACTGGAAGTCCGCCCAGTGCCTGGCCATGTCGTACGTCCCGCCTCTCGTCGCTGAGAACGCGTTGCGCCTTGACGATACTGGCGGGTAAACGCCGGTCAGAACCCCGGGGTCAGCCGCCGTTCGCCGCCACGACGGGCTCCGGCTCGCCGGACTCCGCGCCCGGTCCCGTGATGGGCGGCACCGGCACGTCGACGGTACGGGCCAGCCGCGCGCCCTCGGGCCCGTAGACCGCCCGGGGTTCGGGGAAGAGCCGCAGCAGCGACAGGAACAGGACGGCGGCCACGACCAGGGACAGCGGCAGGCTGATGTCGACGCCGTTGGCGAGATCGCCGAGCGGTCCGACGAACTGGCCCGGGATGTTGGTGAACAGCACACCGATCAGCGCCGACACCCACCAGGCGGTCATGCCCCGCCAGTTCCAGCCGTGCGCGAACCAGTAGCGGCCGCCGCGCTGACGGCGGTTGAAGACCTGGAGCGCGTCGGGGTCGTACCAGCCTCGGCGGGTCCAGAAGCCCAGCATCATCACGACCATCCACGGCGTGGTGCAGGTGATGATCATCGTGGCGAACGTCGAGATCGACTGCACCAGGTTCAGGCCGAACCGGCCGATGAAGATGAACGCGATCGACAGCACGCCGACGAACAGCGTCGCCTGCACCCGGCTGAGGCGGGGGAACACCGACGAGAAGTCCAGGCCGGTCCCGTACAGCGCGGTCGTGCCCGTCGACATGCCGCCGATCAGCGCGATCAGACACACCGGCAGGAAGAACCAGCCCGGCGAGATCGCGAGCAGGCCGCCCACGAAGTCGGGGGCCGCGGGGTCGACGTAGTCGGGCGCCTTGGCCGCGATGATGCTGGCGGTCGACAGGCCGAAGAGGAACGGCAGCAGCGTGGCGATCTGCGAGAGGAACGCGGCGCCGATCACCTTGCGGCGCGGGGTGCTCGCCGGGATGTAGCGCGACCAGTCACCGAGGAACGCGCCGAACGACACCGGGTTCGACAGCACGATGAGCGCCGCGCCGATGAAGGACGGCCAGAACAGCGACTGCGTGGCCGCGTCCGCCGAGTCGGTGAAGACGCCCGCGTACGACGGGTCGAAGTCGCCGGCGAACGCGATCGCGCCGAGCAGGAACAGCAGGCTCGCCGCGGCGACCGCGACCTTGTTGACGAACAGCATGAACCGGAAGCCGTACACGCACACCGCGAGAACCAGACAGGCGAACAGCGCGTACGCCACGACGTACGACAGGTCGCCGCGCGGCAGGCCGAAGAGCCGGTGGGCGCCGCCGACCAGGGCGTCGCCGGAGCTCCACACCGAGATGGAGAAGAACGCGATCGCGGTCAGCAGGGAGAGGAAGGAGCCGATCACCCGGCCGTGCACACCGAGGTGCGCGGACGAGGACACGGCGTTGTTGGTGCCGTTGACCGGACCGAACACCGCCATCGGGCACAGGATCAGCGCACCCGCGACGACGCCGAGCAGCGTGGCCGCCAGGCCCTGCCAGAAGGAGAGGCCGAACAGGATCGGGAAGGCGCCCAGCACACAGGTGGAGAACGTGTTGGCGCCGCCGAAGGCGAGCCGGAACAGGTCCAGCGGGGTCGCGGTGCGCTCGGCGTCGGGAATGCGGTCGACGCCGTGGGTCTCGACCTCGGTCAGAGACGGCGCGGGGGAGGTGTCGGGCTGCGGGGACAAGGGGGCTCCATCGAGGGGACCGGCGGTGGAGCGCGTCGTGGCGCGGGAGATGTGGGGTGAGGGACGGCCGCTCGCGTCGGCAGGGGTGTGCGGCGCGAGGGGATGCCGTCCTCTCGGGGGTCTGCCGACGGTACGGCCGGGGTGAAGAACCACACCAGAGGACGGTTCATCCATCTTTTGTGTCGCGGCTGTACGAAACCTCCATTACTCGGTGTCCGAGGGCGCGTCCTCCGGTTCGGCGTCGGGGCCCTGGGCCCGCACCCGCTGGACGTGTTCGAGGGAGTTCCGCAGTTCCGCGAGCCAGTCGTCGGTGTGCTTCTGGACCAGACGCACGCACCAGGCGAGCGCGTCACTGCGGCTGCGCGCCACCCCGCCCGCGATGAGGGTGTCGAGGACCTGGCGCTCCGGCTGGCGCAGCCGGGTCATGACGGGCGCGGCGACGTGGGTGAACAGGGCGCGTTCCCCGTCGCACTCCACACCCCAGGAGACCTTCCTGCGGAATTGGTGCTCGGCCTCGGCGGCCACCTCGATCCGGGCCTGCCGGGTGCGCTCGCGGAACTCCTGGATACGGCTGCGCACGGCGGCCTCCCGCTCGGTGGCCGAGACACCCTCGCTGAGCCGGGGCGCGGGGATGCGGCCGATCACGGTGATCTCCTCGCGGTCGACCGTCAGCTCGGCCAGTTCCTCGAAGAGGTCGTCGGGCAAGCGGCCGGCGAACCAGCCGCGCAGCTTCTCTCGCTGCTCTGTCGTAATCATGTAATGACGATTACTCCACCGGAACATGAACGCAAGGGGTGCGCGGGGGGTCCGCCGAGAGCTCAACCGGAATGTTTCAGGCCTATTGCAGAACCGGGGTGAACCGGCCATTCGGTCGGTCGGGACGATCAAGAATCCCGTGGTTGCGGCGCTGTCGCGTTCGAATTACGTGACTTCACGCCACTGATTCAACACGCAAGGTTACTGAATCACATGGGGTCGATGTGAGATTCGGCCGCGGACTCGGCAGACTCCCGCTCGCCGGTCCGGCACCGATCGCGCCGGGCCCGGTACCACCCCCGTATCAGCGGAAGGATGCACACAATGCGGAACACCGCACGCTGGGCAGCGACCCTCGCTCTGACGGCCACCGCCGTCTGCGGCCCCCTCGCCGGGACCGCGCTCGCCGCCCCCGCCTCGCTCTACGCCCCCTCGGCCCTGGTCCTCACCGTCGGCCACGGTGAGGACGCCGCCCTCGCCACGCCGACCCGCGCCGTCACCCTGACCTGTGCCCCGACGTCCTCCGGGAGCCATCCCGCGGCGGCCCTCGCCTGTGCCGAACTGCGCGGTGCCGGCGGCGACTTCGACGCGCTGACGGGCCGGAACGACGTGATGTGCACCAAGGAGTACGACCCGGTGGTCGTCACCGTCGACGGTGTCTGGCAGGGCAGACGCGTCTCCTACGAGCGGACCTTCGCCAACGAGTGCGTGAAGAGCACCCACGGGACCAGCCTCTTCGCGTTCTAGAGACCGGGGTCGCGGGGTCCTCGTGAACCGACAGCGGTTCGTGGCTGGGGAGCGCGAGCCCTGACGCGGGACCCCTCGCGATCTCGTACGGGGGTCGGCTGGGCGGAGTGGGGCCGCCCGGCCGGCCTTCGGATCAACCCTGTGGTTCGGGAAGCTCCGGCAGCGGCGGAAAACGGCCCAGCAGCCCCGAGGCGCGCAGCAGCCGCCGTATCCGCGCACTCCCCGAGACGATCCGCAGCCGCCCGCCGTGCTCCCGCGCCCGGGAGTCCGCCCGGCACAGGACCCGCAGGCCGGAGCAGTCGAAGAAGTCGACGGTGCGCAGGTCGACGAGGACGTCCGGCCGCTCGCCCTCGGTCGCGGTGTGCAGATGCTCGGCCAGGGAGCCAGCGGACGCCATGTCGATCTCGCCCGCGGCCTCGACCACCGTGAGGGTGCCGTGCCGGTAGGTACGGGCATACGGGTTCGCCGCCGGGGGCCCGGTTCCGCCGGTGCCCTCGGAGGGTCCGGGGGCACGATCGCCGGACTCCGGTGTCATGTCGGCTCCACCTCGGCAGGGGCGCGCTGTCGATCTCGGTAGCTACCCCGGTGAGGTGCGGAGCATCCCTGAGGGGACCGGTGCAAGATCTGGTTCACTCGACATGGTGAATTGGCCCGGAGGTTCTTGACTTTCATTCGGCATTTCTGCAACTCACCGTGCCGATCCGCCTGGACCGGATCCACCACGACGGACCCCCGCCGCGTACGCCCTCCTCAGCTCCCCGCGGCCGCGATGCGCAGGGTCACCGGTTCCTGGAGGGCGGTCTCCTCGCTGAGGCGGCCGATCTCCGCCCACCAGGAAGCGCCGTCCTCGATGCGGCGCAGCAGGACGCCCTCACGGATCGCCCAGGGGCAGAGGGTGACCGTCTTGATGCCGGTCAGTTTCAGCGCCGTGTGCCCGACCAGCGCACCGGCGAGGCTCTGGTTGGCGCGCGGGGCGGAGATGCCCGGCAGCAGGGACCGCTGGGTGGCGGGGAGGGCGGCGAGGCGGACGATCGCCTCCCGCAGGTCCGCGCGGTGCAACCGGCGTTCCGTGAAGGGCCCGTGCCGTCCGGGCGGGGCCCCGCACAACCGCCCCAGCTGCTGGAAGGTGCGGGAGGTGCCCACCGCGGTGTGCGGACCCTCCCAGCGGATCCGGGCCGCGACGTCCCGAAGTTGGTGGCGGACCCGGCGGCGCAGTGCCCGCACCAGCTCCGGCGTCGGCTGATCACCGCTCTCGAAGAACTCATGGGTCAGCCGCCCCGCGCCCAGCGGCAGCGAGGCGACGAAATCCGGCAACCGGCCGCGCCCGAAGGCCACTTCGAGCGAGCCGCCGCCGATGTCGAGCAGGGCCAGCGGACCCGACCGCCAGCCCATCCAGCGCCGCGCCCCGAGGAACGTCAGCTCGGCCTCCAGCTCGCCCGACAGCGTGTACAGCCCGACCCCGGTGCGTGAACGCACCTCGCGCAGCACCTCGCTGCGGTTCGAGGCGTTGCGCACCACGGCGGTCGCGAAGGCCTGCGGTGGTCCCGCGCCCCACTTGGCCGCGGTTCTGCTCGCCTCGGCCACCGCGCCCACGAGCCGTTCGACGGCCTCCTCGGGCAACGGGCCGCCGGGGTCGACCTGTTCGGACAACCTCAGGCGCCATTTCGCGGTGTGCACCGGCAGCGGCACCCCGCCCTTCGCATCGGCCACAACCAGCCGGACCGTGTTCGAGCCCACATCCATCACGCTGAGTCGCATGGATGCGTGAGTACCCGTTTACGCGCCGTCACTCACCGCGCCAGGGCGTGAGCCGAGGGAACCAGCCAGGTACGGCACCGCGGTAGCGCGTGTACCGCGCGCCGAACCGGTCGGCGAGCGCGGGCTCCTCGTACCACCGCGCGAACGCCCACATCAGCGCCCAGGCACCGGCGCCGTAGCCGAACAGCACCGGCCGGGCGAGCAGCAGCCCCTGCCCGACGATCGCCGCGACCACGGCGACGTACATCGGATTGCGCACATGCCGGTACAGCCCGCCCACCACCAGATGCTCGGTCGGCGCGACCGGCGCCGGGGTGCCCAGGCCCTCGCGCACGAACCGCACGAAGGCGGCCAGCAGGACTGCCGTGCCCGCCAGGAGCGGGAGCAGACCGAGCAGACGGACGGGCGGCCACCAGTCGCCGGAGTGCCATCCGGTCAGCCACCACGGCAGCAGCCCGGCGACCGTGCCGGGCGCGAGCGCGAAGAAGACCGTGCTGCCGAGGGCCGCCGACGGTGAGCGCATACCGCCACCATGACAGCGCGGAGGGGCCGCCGTCTCCCTGCGGACGGCGGCCCCTCGGTTCAGGTGGCGGTCACATGTGCACGACGGGCGCGGCGTCCGCGTCCTGCTCGGGAACCCCGCGCCGGTAGAGCAGGAAGGCGATCAGCGCACCGGCGGCGAAGAAGCCCGCCGACCACCAGAAGGCGGTGGTGTAGCTCTCGATCGTGGCCTGCGCCTGGACCAGCTTGTCGCTCGGGTCCTTCCCGGCCAGATAGTCCGTCGCGGCGCTCGCGGCCAGCGTGTTGAGCAGCGCCGTACCGATCGAACCGCCCACCTGCTGCATGGCGTTGACCGTGGCGGAGGCGACGCCGGCGTCCTCGGCCGCCACCCCGCCGGTGGCCAGCTGCATGGCCGCCGGCATGACCAGGCCGAGACCGGCACCGATGATGATCAGCTGGGGCAGGACGGCTGTGAGGTAGTCGGAGTCGGTGCCGATCCCGGTCAGCCAGGCCATGCCGGCCACGGAGACCGCGAAGCCGAACGGGACGACGGCCTTCGGGCCGATCCGCGGTACCAGCACGGTCGTGCCGAGCTGGGCCATCACCATCAGCGCGGCCACCATCGGCAGGAACGCCACACCGGTCTTGGTCGGGCTGAAGCCCAGGTTGAGTTGGAGGTAGTAGGTGAGGAAGAGGAAGACACCGAACATGCCCGCGCCGGAGATCAGCACCGCGAAGAACGAGGCGGCCCGGTTGCGGTCGAGCAGGATGCGCAGCGGCAGCAGCGGGTGCGCGGCCCTGGTCTGCCACCAGGTGAAGGCGGCCAGCAGCACACCGCCGGCGATCAGGAAGCCCCAGGTCTCGGGCGAGCTCCAGTCGTGCGTCTCGGCGTTGGAGAAGCCGTAGACCACGGAGAACAGACCGGCGGCGACCAGGATCGTGCCGGGCACGTCCAGCTTGGAGCCGGCGGCGTCACGGTGGTTGTGGAGCAGGAACCAGCCGCCGACGAAGGCGACCACGGCGATGATCACGTTGACGTAGAGGGTCCAGCGCCAGTCGAGGGCGTCGGTCAGGATGCCGCCGAGCAGCAGACCCACCGCGCCACCCGCGCCGGCGATGGCGCCGTAGACGCTGAAGGCCTTGGCGCGCTCCTTGGCGTCGGTGAACGTCGTGTTCAGCAGGGAGAGCGCGGCGGGCGCGAGCAGTGCGCCGAAGGCGCCCTGGAGAGCGCGGGCGGTGACCAGCATCTCGAAGTTGGTGGCGGCGCCGCCGAGCGCGGAGACCGCGGCGAAGCCGACGACTCCGATCAGGAAGGCCGGCTTGCGGCCGAAGAGGTCGGCGATGCGGCCGCCGAGCAGCAGGAGGGAGGCGAAGGCCAGCGCGTACGCGGTGACGATCCACTGCCGGTTGCCGTCGGAGAAGCCGAGGTCGGCCTGGGCCGAGGGAAGGGCGATGTTCACGATGGTCGCGTCGAGGACCACCATCAGCTGCGCGAGGGCGATGACCGCGAGGATCCACCACCGCTTGGCGGAGGCCTCGGGCGCTTCCGGGACCGCGCCCGTGGAGGCGCTCTCGGTCAGGGTCTTCTGGGACATGGCGGAACCACTCCAGGGAAGTCGTTCGGATTTTACCTAGTCGTAAACGAAACTGTTTCGTACACATCGAGGCTAGAGCACTTTTAGCGAAACGGCAAAGTTTCGCTGGGGGGAGAGGTCGAGTGTGAGCAGCGGCACATGCGGGGTTGCCTGGGCGCACTCGGACGACGCCGACCCTCACCGGCGGAGCATCGTCGCGCTGCTCCTGGGGCGGCCGCGGCCCGTCGGGGAGATCGTGGAGGAATGCGGTCTGAGCCAGCCGAGCACCTCGAAGCATCTGAAGGTGCTCAGGCAGGCGGGTCTGGTCCGGGTCCGGCAGGACGCGCAGCGCCGTGTCTACGCCCTCGACCCGGCCCCGATCGCCGCACTCGATGCCTGGTCGGCCCCCTACCTCAGGCTGTGGAACAGCAGCCTGGACGCGCTGGGCCGTCGCCTCGACGAGACCGCGCCGGACGACCCCGAGGAACCCTCTCCGAAGGACTGATCCCCATGTCCGCAGACCTCACCGGCACCTATCTGACCCTGGACGACGGCCGCCCGGCCGTCCGCTTCAGCCGTACCTACGACCATCCCGTCGACCGCGTCTGGCACTTCGTGACCGACGCCGGCGAACTCGCCCACTGGTTCCCGTCCCGCGCCGAGATCGACCTGCGCCCCGGCGGGGAGATCAGGTTCAGCGGCGACCCGAACATGACGGACTCCAAGGGCCGCGTCCTGTCCGTCGACGCGCCCCGTCACCTGTCCTTCGAGTGGGGCGGCGACGAACTCCACTTCGACCTGGAGGCCTTGGACGACAAACGCAGCCGCTTCACCCTCACCAACGTGCTGAGCGAGGTGAACACCGCCGCCCGCAACGGCGCCGGCTGGGAGGTCTGCCTGGCCGCCCTGGAGACCTATGCCGACGAGGCGCCCAGCGGGAGTCGGGCCCTCTGGAAGGAGTTCTACGACGCCTACGTGGCCGCCGGTGTCCCCTCCGGCGCCCCTGTCCCGGGCCTCGACTGACCCCTCACGCCAGCTGTCGGCGCACCAGTTCGTGCAGCCGCCCGCCCGTGTCCGCGAGCAGTTGCGCGGGCGGACCCTGCTGGGCGACCTTGCCGTCCTCCATCACGATCACCCGGTCGGCGTCCAGCACCGTCGAGAGGCGGTGCGCGATGACGATCCGGGTGGCGTTGAGGGCCTTGGTGGACTCGATGACCCTGCGCTGTGTCTCGTTGTCGAGGGCGCTGGTCGCCTCGTCGAAGAACAGGATGCGCGGCCGGCGGATCAACGCCTGCGCGATCATGAGCCGTTGGCGCTGGCCGCCGGAGACCGCACCGCTGCCGGAGACGATCGTGTGCAGCCCCATCGGCATCCGCTTGATGTCCTCCGCCAGCCCCGCCATCTCGGCCGCCGCCATCACCTCCTCCGGCGTGAACGGCTCGGTCCCGCAGATCACGTCCATGATCGAGCCGTTGAACGGCTGGGCGTGCTGGAGCACCACCCCGCACTGCCGGCGCACCGCCGACTGGTCGAGCGCCGCCAGGTCCTGACCGTCGTAGAGCACACTGCCCGAGACCGGCGGATCGAAGCCGATCAGCAGCCTGAGCAGCGTCGACTTTCCGCAGCCGCTGGGGCCGACGACCGCCACGAACTCGCCGGGGCGCACCTCGAAGGACACGTCGTCCAGGACGAGGGGGCCGTCGTCGGAGTAGCGGAAGGACAGCCTGCGCGCCTCGATCCCGCCGGACAGCGGACCGGGGCGGGTGTTGGCCGTGCGCACCTCGGGGGCGGCGTCGAGGACCGGCTTGATCTCCTCGAACAGCGGCAGCGCGCCCACCGCCGAGACGAAGGAGCCGGTCAGCTGGGTGACGGAGGTCAGCACCATCGTCACCGAGGTGTTGAAGGTGAGGAACGCCGCCGCCGACATCGACCCGCGCGCCGGCCCCGCGAGCAGCATGAACATCAGCAGGGTGCAGATCGGCAGATAGACCGCGCCCATCACCGTGGTGAGGTTCTTGATCCGCCCCACCTTCTGCTGGAGCTCCCGGCTGCGCGCGAACTCCGAGGCCCAGGCCGCGTACGCGTAGTTCTCGGCGGCCGCGACCCGCAGTTTGGGCAGCCCGCGCAGGGTCTGGAAGGCCTGGTTGTTCAGCTTGTTGCCGAGCACCACCAGGCGCCGCTGCCAGCGCACCTGCCACAGCCCGAGCCCCAGGAACACCCCGGCGATCACCACGAGCATGCCGATCGCCGCCAACGCCATCGAGGCGCTGTACCAGAACAGCAGCCCCAAATTCATCGCGCCCACGGTCACCGACTGGGCGACGACCGGACCGACTCCCGCCAGCAGTCGGCGGATCGAGCTGATGCCCATCGCCGCGCTGGCCAGCTCACCGGTGGACCGCTCGGTGAAGAACTTCGTCGGGAGCCGGAGCAGCCGGTCCCAGACCGCCGGCTGGAGGGTCGCCTCGATCCGGCCCTCCAGGCGCAGGATGGTCAGGTTCTGGAGCAGCATGAACGCCGCCGCGACGAAACTGCTGATCATCACCGCGAGACAGACCTGCACGATCAGGTTCGTCTGCGCCTTCGGCACGAACTCACCGAGCACCTTGCCGGTCGCGATCGGCACGATCGCCCCGATCGCGACCGTGACGAGCCCGCTGAGCAGGAGGTTCGTCAGGTCTCCGCCCATGCCCTGCATGCTGAACCGCAGCAGCCTGAGCGGACTGAGCCGCCGCTCGGGCAGCGGCCGGTAGAACATGACGGCACGCGGCTCGAACTCCTCCGCGTTGGCCTTCTCGATCGGTGTCTCACGGCCCGTCGCCGGATGCACCGCCACATAGCCGCCGCGCCGCCACAGCAGCGCGACCGGCGTACCGGACAGCGCGCGATGACCCACCAGCGGACCGACGTTGTCCCGCCACCAGCTCCCGTCCAGACGCACGGCCCGGGCCCGGATGCGCGAGGCGAGCGCGATCTGCTCGACCGGGTCGAGACGATCGCTGCCGGTACCGCTCTGCGCCGGGTCGGCGAGCGTGATCCCGGCGGCCTGGGCGACCAGCTTGCACGCCGCGTACGAGGCGTCCGCGTCGGCGGCCGTCGTGCGCTTGCCCGAGGACTTGCCGATCGACGCGAGCAGCGTCCGGTCGGCCTGGGCGCGGACCGCCTCACCCGCCTTGATGCCCTCCGCCGTCCGGGTCTCGTGGGTGCGCTCCAGCTGTTCGATCCAGCGGTCCAGCGTGGTCAGCAGCCGGTACTGCTGGTCGACCATGCTCTGCCAGACCGCCGGGTCCATCAGCAGATCGGCAGCCGCCTCGGCGCCGTACAGCGATCCGTACTGCACGCTGCCCGGCGGCACCTGCATCCAGAACACGTCGTCGTCGGTCACCTCCGCCGCACGCTCGTTCGCCATCGGCGCCTGGAAGAGGATCGAGAGGCTGCGGCCGACGCCGAGGGCGAGGGCGTACTCCAGCGGGCTCGAAGTCGGCGGTACATACTGGGGGTTGCCGTACTCGTCGTAGGACCAGGTCTGGGTGTTCGCGGGCTGGTACAACTCGCGCAGTCCGATGCGGTGGACCACGCAGTCCCGCAACGGACGGGCGACCAGGGTGTGTTGCGGGCCGGGGCCGGGCCCCAGGATCAGGGAGCCCGCCTCCAGTCGGCCCAGGTGGTGCCAGTGGCCCTGCTGTTCCACGTCCACCGCGAACAGGTCCACGGCACCGGACGCCACCAGCCACAGCACCTGCGGGCCTTCGAGGTCGAGGCGGTTGAGCCCCGAGCAGTCGATGGCGGTGCCCATGGCGCCGAGCGCGGTGAGGACGACGTCCCCTTCGTGTGCGGTCGTCATCTCAACGCTCCCTGACCAGAGCCGCGTACGCACCGCCGTGCGCCAACAGCTCCTCGTGCCGCCCGCGTTCCACGATCGTGCCGTGCTGGAGCACGACGATCTCGTCGCTGTCGCGCACGGTGCTGAGCCGGTGCGCGATCACCACACACGCGCAGCCGCGCCTGCGGAGGTTGTCCATCACGAGCTGCTCGGTCTCCGCGTCCAGCGCGCTCGTCACCTCGTCGAGCACGAGGATGCTGGGACGGCGGACCAACGCCCGGGCGATCTCCAGACGTTGGCGCTGCCCGCCGGAGAAGTTGCGGCCGTCCTGCTCGACCCTGCTCTGAATGCCGCCGGGGCGGCGCATCACCACGTCGTACAACGCGGCGTCCCGCAGCGCCTCCACGACCGCCTCGTCCGGGATCGACGGGTCCCACAGCGCCACGTTGTCGCGGACCGAGCCCTCGAAGAGGAAGACGTCCTGGTCGACGAAGGAGACGGAGGACGCGAGCGCCCCGCGCGGAATGTCCTCCAGACGCTGTCCGTCGATGCGGATGACACCCTCCCAGGCCGTGTACAGGCCCGAGATCAGCCGGGAGACCGTGGACTTGCCGCTGCCCGAACCGCCGACGAGGGCGACCTGCTGGCCGGGGCCCACGGTGAGGTCGAAGCCGGTCAGCAGGGGCTTGTCGAGGGGGTTGTAGCCGAAGGTGATGTTCTGGAGCTCGACATGGCCGTGCAGACGGCGCGTGGAGTCGCCGGCGCCGGGGCGGCCGTAGAGCGGATCCGCCTGGAAGTTCTCCACGTCCTTGAGGCGGGCCACGTCCGCCGCGAAGTCCTGGATGCGCCCGGCGACTCCGTTCAGACGGGTGATCGGGGCGGTGAAGCGGGTGACCAGCGCCTGGAAGGCCACCAGCAGACCGACCGAGATGCCGCCCTCCACCGCGCGCATCCCACCGATCCACAGGATCAGCGCGCTGTTCAGCGAGGCCAGCGTCGGGGCGACCACGCCCAGCCAGGCGCTCGGCACACCGAGCCGCTGCTGCTCCTCCAGGGTGGTGGCGTGCTGCCCGGCCCACTTGCGGAAGTAGCCGTCCTCGCCGCCGGTCGCCTTCATCGTCTCGATCAACTGGAGGCCGGTGTAGGCGGTGTTGGTGAGCCGGGCGCTGTCCGCGCGGAGCTTCGCCGTCCGGGTGGCCCGCAGCCGGATGACCACCCGCATGGCGACGATGTTGAACAGGGCGACGCCGATGCCGACGAACGTGAGCTGCGGGTCGTAGGTGTAGAGCAGCACGGCGTACAGCACGACGACCACCGCGTCCACGCCCGCCGCCGCGAGGTCGCGGGCCAGGGTCTCGGCCACGGCGTCGTTGGACTGGAGGCGCTGGACCAGGTCGGCGGGGCTGCGCTGGGAGAAGAACGTCACCGGCAGTCGCAGCAGATGGCGCAGGAAGCGGGCGCTGGAGAGCGTGGAGGAGATGATGCGGCCGCGCAGCAGGTTCGCCTGTTGCAGCCAGGTGAGGACCAGGGTGAGCAGGACGCACGTCCCCATCGACGCGAACAGCACGCCGAGCAGGGAGGTCTGTCCCCCGATCAGGAACATGTCGATATAGGTACGGCTGAGCGCGGGCACCGCCGCGCCGACCAGCACCAGGAGCAGGCTCGCCAGCACCGCGGCGGGCATCGTGCCCGCGGTGCCGCGCAGCCGGGCCGGCATCGCGCCGAGCACCCCCGGTTTGCGCCCGCCCTTGGTGAAGGCGTCGCCCGGCTCCATCACCAGCACGACACCGGTGAAGCTGGAGTCGAAGTCCTCCATGGGCACGAACCGGCGGCCCTTGCCGGGGTCGTTGATGTACACCCCGCGGCGGCCGAAGCGGCGGCCCATGCCGTCGTAGACGACGTAGTGGTTGAACTCCCAGAACAGCACGGCCGGCGTCCTCACCTCGGCGAGGGCGGCCGTGTCCATCTGCATGCCCTTGGCGGTCAGACCGTAACTGCGGGCCGCCTTGAGGAGGTTGCTCGCCCGGGAGCCGTCGCGCGAGACACCGCACGCGATGCGCAGCTCCTCCAGCGGGACGTGCTTGCCGAAGTGGCCGAGGACCATCGCCAGCGAGGCGGCACCGCACTCCACGGCCTCCATCTGGAGGACGGTGGGCGTACGGACGGTCTTCGCCCTGCCCTTGGGTACCGGGCGCTTGGGCGGGGTGGCCCGGCGTCTGCCGCGGGTGTCCTGTGCGGTGCTCACGGCAGCAGCCAATCGACGGGGCGCTGGTCGGCCAGCCGGATCGAACCCGTGGCCACGGTCATGGAGGTGAGGGTGAAGGGCGGCCCGTCCTCGGAGGACCACTTGTAGCCGCTCTTCGTGTCGGACGACCGGTCCAGCTTCACCAGGACGGCCACCGGCCTGCCGTCCTTGGTGAACTGCTCACCGAGCTGGCTGTCCCCGAGGAAAGCGGAGATCTGCTGCGCGGACTGCGCCGAGCGGTCCACCGACTTCACATGGCCGCGCAGCACGCCGTACTCCTGGGTGGGCACCGAGGAGACGGTGAGGTCCACGGCGGCGTGCGCGGGGATGGAGGCCGCGTTCTCGGCGGGCACGTACACGGTGGCGTACAGGGGGTCCTTGGTGTGCGCGACCTTCTCCACGGCGGCGACGTTCGCCCCGGTCTGGATGATCTGCCCGATGGTCGCGGCCAGCGCGGTGACCCGCCCCGCGGCGACCGAGCGGACGACGGTGTCGCCCTCGGACGTACGGACCTTCAGCACGGGGGAGTTGGCCGGCAGCCGCTCGCCCTGCTCGGCGAGGACCGCGGTGACCTGGCCCGCGACGGGGCTCTGGAGGATGTAACTGCCCTGTCCGTGGGTGAGGATCGCGGACGCGCTCACGGTGGAGGCGACCGAACCGGTCACCGCCCACACGGACGCGGCGGCCATGACGACCACGGTCACGGAGAGGGCGAGCCAGCCCTGAGGGCGGGCGAAACGCACCGGGAGGTCGAGCTCCTCCGGTGACTGGAGCTTGGCGAGGGCCTGTTGGCGGAACTGCACGGAACTTTCCCTCACCTGAAAACGACAAGTGGACCGGCGCCCCTGGGAGCCGGTTGTTTTGTGGCATCCGAGAGCCCCGGAGCCGGGGAAACGGCTCCGGGACTCACGGCACGAGGTGCGATCAGAGACCGGCAACCAGGTTCGTGACCGGGGCCACGGAGAGGCCGGTGACACCCTCGACGGTGCCGACGGCCGTGTCGACCAGGCCGGAAACCGGGGCGATGCCGTCCACCACGCCGGTGACGGTGCCCAGGGCGTTCAGCTGCAGGCCGCCGGAGACGTTGTCGAGCTCGGCGTCGGAGATCTCGACGGTCTCAACCTGGGGGGTGGAGTTCATGATGGAACTTCCCTTCATATGGATATTCACAAGGGGGAGCGGTGACCCCTCTGGGGACGGCCGCGACCGCAGGCGCCAAGCGCCCGTTTCCGAAGCCCTGTGCGGCCCCTGCGGTGCGATGGATCAAAGCACGCGGCGACCGTGCCCTTCCAATCAACCAATGGCCTCACCAGGCGACTTGAGCCCCACAGGCACCGAACCGTGCAGGAGTGCGCACGTCTCGGTGGCGACTTCTTCACACCTGGCACGTGTTCCGTTCATACGCGCCCTTGCGGCCCGGGAAACGAATCCGACACTCCCGCCCCAATGACGTAGGCGGCCGCGCGGGCTTGTGCAGAACCGCCGCGCCCGGTGACTTCGGTGAGTATTGGATGTGCAGATTCCCTGAAGCCAGGATTCGGCACGGAATTTGAAACAGACCGTTGTCGATCGGTCGCGGACCGTGTCAGCCCAGTAGTGCGTACACCGTGCTCGCACGGGCCGCGAGTTCGCCCGAATCCGCGTCGGTCATCGTGATGTCCGCGAACGCCATGCGCCGGCCCAGCTTGGTGACGACCGCTTCGATCAGGACATCCGAACCGGCCACCGCGCGCTGGAACGACGTCGACTGCTGCACCGTCGTCATCGGTCCGTAGGCACCGCGCGCCGCCGAGATCGCGATGACGGTGGCGGTGTCGGCGGCTGCCATCAACGCCTGTCCGGACAGCGCCCCGCCCTCCCGCGACAGGCGGTCCGACCAGGGCAGACGCAGGGTCGCGCGGCGGTCGCCCAGGGCCTCGGCCGACAGGCCCAGATCCAGGACCCAGGGGGCGAAGTTGTCGGCGAGGATCTTGTCGGCTTCGGCGGTGGTCATCGTCATATGGGGGATTGTTCCCGCTCCCGGCCCGCCGGACGCGGACCCTGGCCGATTCGCGGTTGCGTAAAGAGATTGCCTGCAAACGGAATTGAACGCCCCACGTGACTCCTGCGTACCCACTGCCATCCAGGCGCCCCGACAAGCCGCCGACGACCGGCGGCACTGACCCCGTCCTACTGGAGGTCGAGTAGTTTGAGTCACAAGCGAATTCCGAAGCGCAAGGCCGCGATCGCAGCGGGCAGCGTGGTGGCGCTCGGAGCAGCCGCAATTCTCCTGCCGCAGGCGAACGCCGACCAGGACAGCTCCACGGGCCAGGCCGCCGCCCCCAAGACCCTCAAGGCAGCGGACGCCTCGGACCTCGCCTCGCAGCTCGCGGACCTGCTCGGCGAGGCGTTCGCCGGGTCGTACTACGACGCGGACCAGCAGCAGCTCGTCGTCAACGTCATCTCGGGCGACAACAACAACGTGATCGTCCAGGCGAAGAAGGCCGGCGCGGAGATACGCGAGGTCGACAACAGCCTCGCCGAACTGGCGGCCGGCGCGCAGACGCTGAAGTCCGACGCGACCATCCCGGGCACGGCCTGGGCCGTGGACCCCCGGACCAACAAGATCCTCGTCACCGCCGACAGCACGGTCACCGGCGCCAAGTGGGACCAGCTGGAGTCGACCGTCCAGACCCTCGGCTCCGGCATGGCGACCATCAAGAAGTCGGCCGGCACCTTCAAGACGTTCCTCTCCGGCGGCGACGCCATCTTCGCCGGCGGCGCCCGCTGCTCGGCGGGCTTCAACGTCACCGCGGGCGACGGCACCCCGGCCTTCCTGACCGCCGGTCACTGCGGTGTCGCGGCGGCGGAGTGGTCCGACGCGGACGGTGGCGCGCCGATCGCCACCGTCGACCAGGCCACCTTCCCCGGTGAGGGCGACTTCGCGCTGGTGAAGTACGACGACCCGGCGACCGTCGCGCCCAGCGAGGTCAACGTCGGCGACCAGACCGTCGCGATCTCCCAGGCCGCGGACGCCACGGTCGGCCTCCAGGTGTTCCGGATGGGCAGCACCACCGGCCTCGCCGACGGCCAGGTCCTCGGACTCGACGCCACCGTGAACTACCCGGAGGGCACCGTCACCGGGCTCATCCAGACCAACGTCTGCGCCGAACCCGGCGACAGCGGCGGCTCGCTGTTCACCCAGGACGGCCTGGCCGTCGGCCTGACCTCCGGCGGCAGCGGCGACTGCACCGTCGGAGGCGAGACCTTCTTCCAGCCGGTCACCACCGCTCTGGAGGCGGTCGGCGCGACCCTCGGCGCGGGCGACGCGGCGGGCGGCGGCGAGGAGGCCGGCGCGGGCGAGGAAGCGGGTGCGGGCGAGGAAGCCGGTGCCGGTGAAGAGGTCGGCGGCGAAGAAGTCGGTGGCCAGGAGGTCGGCGGTGAAGAGGTCGGCGGCCAGGAGGTCGGCGGTGAAGAGGTCGGTGGCCAGGAGGTCGGCGGCCAGGAGGTCGGCGGCGAGGAAGCCGGCGCGGGCGCGGAGGACGGCGCCTCCGATCTGACCGAGACCCACTGACCCACTGACCCACAGAGCCCCACCAGCAGTCCACGGACACGGTCCGGCCCTCCGGCGGGAGGGCCGGACCGTTCGTGCGTCCCGGCACGACGATGAGCGCCGACGCCTACCCCATCGGCCCCCTCCCATGCCCCCACAGTCGAAGCGCGCGGCGGGCGTACGGGCTCCGGTTGTGCGCCCCCACGCACCCTGTTGGCCGGTTCTTCGCGCCCGTGAAAGGTGCGGGGCGCGAACAATGGGGCACGCGCTCCTCACCCCATGGAACCGGCGAACGTGAGTCGAAGGGACGGGCAGTTGATCCGGGTTCTTCTGGTGCACGACGAGTGTCTGGTCAGATCGGTTCTGGCGGAGTGGCTGCGCCGGGAGCCGGACCTCGGGGTGTTCGACGCCCCGTGGCGCAGCGCCCCGAGCCGGCTGCGAACCGTGGCGCCGGACGTCTGCGCGGCCGACCTCGAATGCTCGGACAGCTACGGCATCCCTCCACTGCGCGACCTGGGCACGCGCCACTCCGACGCGCCACCGCCCCGCCTCCTGGTCCTGGCCAGCGCCAACCGGCCGGGACTCCTGAAACGCGCCGCCGAGGCGGGAGCGCTCGGCTACGTCGACAAGGAGGGTTCACCGGAACACCTGGTGCGCGGCATCCGGCGGGTCGCGGAAGGGAAACGTTTCATCGATGACTCGCTGGGTTTCGGCTTCCTCAGGGCCGCCGAAATGCCGCTGACCAGACGGGAGTTGAGCGTGTTAGTCCTGGCCGCCGAGGGCGCCTCCGTCAAGGAGATCGCGGGGAGCCTGCATCTGTCCCACGGGACGGTGCGCAACTACATGGCGGCCATCACCCGCAAGACCGGGGCCCGCAACCGCGTCGACGCGATCCGGATCTCGCAGGGCGAGGGCTGGCTCTGACACCACGGGCGTCCACCTGCCGACGAGATCCCGGTAGAGCGCCGAGCCCCGCATGAGCTCGTCATGCGTCCCGTACGCCGTCTCCCGGCCGTCCATGACCAGGACCCGGTGGGCGCGCCGGGCCGAGCTCATGCGGTGCGCCACGACCACCAGGGTGCCGGGCCGCTCGGCGAAGGCCCGCTCCGCACGCTCCTCGGCCTCCGGGTCCAGATGGCACGTCGCCTCGTCGAGCAGGACGAGGGGGGCGTACGACAGATAGGCACGGGTCAGCGCCACGAGCTGCCGCTCGCCCGCGGAGAGCGCCGAAGGATCGACCGTCGCCCGCGGTCCGCCGAGCGTTTCGAGCAACGGCAGGAGTCCCACCGCCTGGGCCGCGGCGAGGAGTTCCGCCTCGGGCACGGGGTCCGGGCGCAGATGCTCGAGGTTCTCGGCGAGGGTGCCGGTGTGGACGTACGCCTGCTGCGGGATCAGCACGCGCAGCGCGGCGGCCTCCGCTCCGGGTACGGGATGCCCGTACACCCGGACCGAGCCCTCCCCGGGCTCCAGCAGCCCGGCGACCAGTGCGGTGAGCGTGGACTTCCCTGTGCCGCTCGGTCCTACGACGGCGAGGTGGGCGCCGGGCGGGAGGGTGAGGTGGAGGTCCTGGACGACGGGGGCGGCGGTGGGGCCGTAGGCGAAGGTGAGGGACGTGAGGGAGAGGGCGGGGGTGCCGGTGGGGTGAGCGAGTTGGGCAGGCGGCTCGCTCATGGGCGGCCGTTCGGACGGTTCGCCCGCGGAAAGGGGCGCCCTCTTCCCCGTCGCACCCGTCTCCCGCGTGCTGTCCCGGACCAGCCGCCGCACCACGACCACCAGCCGCGATCCGCTCGTGCCCAGCCCGTGCACCAGGTTGTTCAGGGCGGGCAGCAGGGACTGGGTGACGTAGGCGAGGGCGCCGACCAGGGCGCCCGTGGTGACGCCGTTGCGGAGCAGCCAGGGCGCGGTGGCGAGCAGCAGCACGATCGGCAACTGGCCGCCGATCGCGAGCGACGCCACGCGCAGCACGCTCCAGCGGGCCAGGGACGTCGCGGCCCGCAGTTCGGCGTCGACCCGCTCCCCGGTGCCGTGGGCGACCTGTTGCTCCGCACCGGCCGCCGTGATGTCCCGCAGCCCCGGGCAGACGGCACCGAGCCGCTCCGCCAGCGCCTCGTCGGCGACCAGGAACGCCTCCTGACGACGGGCCAGCGGCCGTAGCGTCGCCGCGAACAGCGCCACCCCGGCGAGCAGCGGGAGCCCGACGACCACAAGGAGCAACGGGGCGAGCGAGAACAGGCCGACGAGGGCACCGGCCGCGGTGAACACGAACGAACGCGACACCATCACCAGCCCGGCGAACGTGTCCCGCGCGATCTCGGCCTGCTGGGTGAGCCCGGACAAGGCCCCGGCGTCCCCCTCCCGCACCCCGCGCGCGACGACCCGCGTCACGAGCCGGTCCCTGAGCGGTTCTACGAGCGAGGCGACCGCGTCATACACCCGCACCGTCCCGTACGCCCCGACGAGCACCCCGATCCCGGCCACCCCGAGCCACAACAGCCCCGTGCCCGCCCGCCCCGCCAGGAACCCCTCGTCCAGAGCGCGGGCCGGCGCGTACCCGGTGAGAAAGGTCTGCCCGGTCTCCAGCACGGACCACGCCCCGAGCCGCAACACGACCCGCCGGCGCTCCCGCAGGAAGCGCAGCCCGGGACGCAGCACCCCGCCGGCCGGCTCCGCTCGATCGCCCCCGCCCCTCACGCCCCCTCCCCGCCCGCGAACACCGCCCGGTACCCCGGCGTCGTCCACAACTCCTCATGCGGGCCGACCGCCCGTACCCGCCCCTCGTCCAGCCAGGCGACCGTGTCCGCGCGGGCCGCCGTCGAGGCTCGGTGGGCGATGAGCAGGCGGGTGCCGTTCGTGCCGGTGCCCAGCAGGGACTCGGTGATGCGGGCCTCCGTCACGGTGTCGAGGCTGGACAGGGCGTCGTCGAGGACGAGGAGGCGGCCGCCGTGGGCGAACGCGCGGGCCAGGCCCAGACGTTGGGACTCGCCGCCGGAGCGCGGGGCGTCGGCGCAGCGGGTGGCGTAGCCGGCGGGCAGTCGGCTCACGAAGTCGTCCGCGTGGGCCGCGCGGGCCGCTTCGCGGATCCGGGCGGGGGAGGGGGACGCGAGGCCGAGGCCGATCTCCTCCTCCAGCGTGCCGCCCAGCAGGGCGGGTCGTTCGAAGGCGTGGCCGATCGCCCGGCGCAGCTCGTCGTGGGTCAGTTCCCGCAGCGGCACCCCGTCGAGCAGGACCTCCCCGGCGTCCGGGTCGGCGAGGCGTCCGGCGAGCGCAGCCAGCAGCGACTTGCCGGCGCCGGAGCGGCCGACCACGGCGAGGGTCGTCCCGCCGGGCACGACGAGGTCCACTCCGTCGAGCACGGCCCGTCCGCCGCGCAGGGCGGTGACACCGCGCAACTCCAACCGGCCGGGGCCACAGGGCAATCGGCGCTCGCCGTGAACAACGGCGGGCTCCGCGAGCACCTCCGTGAGCCGTCCGGCGGCGGCCCGGGCGCGGGCCAGTCCCGCGAGCTGTCCCACCAGGACGCCGACGCCGGTCGCGAGCACCGCGTAGCGCGAGGCGGCGAGCACCTCGCCCACGGTCAGCCGGTGCCGGGCGAGCAGGACACCGGCCACCGCGACGACACCGAGCTGGAGCAGCGGCGCGACGGCCACGGACTGGCCGGCCGCCCGCCCGTGCACCCGCCACATGCGGTGCCCGGCCGAGGAGAGTTCGGGCAGCGGACGCAGGATCCGCGCCGTCTCGCGGTCCGCCGTCCCGGCCGCCGCGATCGTGCGGTGTCCGCCGACGGCCTCGGACAGCGCCGCCGCGATCCGCCCCTGCACCTGTTGGTAACGCGTCACACACTCCCGGGTGTCGCGGGCGAAGGCGCGCAGCAGCAGCGCCAGGACCGGTGCTCCGGCCAGCCACACGGCCGCGAGCCACGGATCGATCAGAACGAGGGCCACCAGACCGCCGACCGGTCCGGCCGGCGCGGACAGCAGGGCGGCACGGGAGGTCGGCGCGGTGCCGGCCTGCGCGGCGTTGCCGACGAGGCGGGCGACGAGATCGCCTGGCCCGAAGCGGGCGGCGGCGCGCGGGCCGACGGCCAGGACATGACCGGTGAGGCGGCGGCGCAGCCAGGCGGTGGTGCGGGCGTCGACCGTGCCGGTGAGCACGGTCTCGCAAGCGTCGAGGAGGGCGATCAGCAGGACGAGCGCGGCGCAGTACAGCACCCAGCGGGTCGCCGGGTCGTGCGCGAGGAGCAGGTCCAGGGTGCGGCCCAGCACGGCGGGCAGCAGCAGGGCGGCGCCGGTCGCCGCCGTGCTCGCCAGGCACAGGGCCAGCCAGCGGGCGGGCGCCGGACCGAGCGGCCCGTGCGGTGTGACGACGTTCTCAGCCATGTCACCCCTCGATGTGCGGGACTCCGGGCGGCCCCTCCCGCACGGGAGCGGACCGCCCGGAGCCTAGGTACGCAGGGTGCGCGTCAGAGACAGAGCGTGATGCTCGCGGCGCTGACGCAGGACAGCAGGCTGAGGGTGCTGTTGCCGCCGCCGGTGTGCTCGTCGGACTCCATCGTCTGCAGGTCGAGAAGTGCCATGTCGCTTCCTTCCATCGGTGTCGTCCACCCGTGGGGACGGGGTTGGGTCACGGCTCCGTCAGTTCGCGGGACCGTGCTGTGGGGGCCGCCCGAGCGGCGGCAGGAACGGCAGGTGGGCATGCGTATCGCTGTCGAGGGCCGCGCCGAGCGCGAGCAGGCACCCTGCCGTTCCGGTGCCCAGGTCCATCGAGAGCCGCATCATCTGGTGTCCGGGGAAGGCCAGTTGGCCCTGGTAGTCCATCGCGAACCAACCGAGCCCGTCGATCTGTCCGGCGAGCCGTGCGTCGCCGGTGCGGGCGAGGTGCAGGATCAGTCCGGCACGGCCCTGGAAGAGGCCGGGCTGTACATAGAAGCGGCAGGTGGCGGCCGTCAGGATGCCGTTCCTGGCGCCGACGAACTCCTCGGCCGGGGAGCCGACTTGGGCGAGGTAGTCGTCCAGGACCATCCCGATGCCCGCGCTGCCGTCGCCGAGATACGGCAGCGTGCGCCACCCCTCGTCGACCTCCATCGCTCCGCCCTCGCGGGTCGCGCAGCACTCCAGGTCCCGCCGCAACGCCACCTCGGCCGCCGCCAACAGCCCCGGCTCACCGGTGAGTTCGTACTGCCGCAGCAGGAACAGCGCGGCCCCGCTCGCGCCCCGCAGCAGCCCGGCCCGGCGCCGCCGCGGTGTGTCCGGGGGCGGCTCCGCGAGACGCCGTACGAGGATGCCGGCGGCCTCCGCTGCCCGCTCCCGCAGCTCCGGTTCGCCCGTCGTGCGGGCCAACTCGCCGAGCACCAGGCCGAGCCCGGCCAGCCCGCCGTGCAGGTCGGAGGAGAGGTTCTGCCAGCGCTCGGCGAGGATCGACGCGATCAGGTCGAGGGCGCGCTGCCGGTGCCCGAGCCGTTCCAGGACGTGGGCGACGCCCGCGAGACCGTCGTACAGCCCCAGCGGGGTGCCCCTCGGCGGTGGCGCGGTGCGGGCCAGCAGCCAGCGCTCGCCCTCCTCGTACCGGTCGGCGCCGACCGCGTCCAGCGCGTACAGCACCCCGGCCGCACCGTGCGCGAGGCCCAGGCCGCCGCCGTCGGAGAACTGGGTGATGTCGCCGGGGAAGAGCCGGTCCTCGCGCTCCGGGGTGGCCGAGGCGAGGATCGCCTTGACCATCGAGTCGCGGCTGAAGGGCCAGTCGCCGGGCGCCACGTAGGACGCTGTGCGCCCCGGTGTCCCCCGGGTGATCTCCGCGACCGCCTCGTCGAGGAACTCGCGGGGCACGTCCGGGAACTGACGGGAGATCACCTCCGCCAGATGGGCCGCCTTGCCCCGGTCGACCACGAACAGCGTGGTGACCGGCAGGAACAGGGCGAGCCGGAGACAGGCCAGCGCGTACCGGTCGACGTCGACGCCGGTACGGTCCGGCGGGGCGAAGAACCCGGGGTGGGCGACCACCTGGCGGCCGTTCTCGGTGACGGGCGCGGCCGCCTCGAAGTCGAGCAGGGACACCGACTCCTCGTCCGGGCCGACCATGATGTTGAAGACATGCAGGTCGTTGAAGACGATCCCGCGCGCGTGCACCGCCGCCACCGCCCGCTCCACGGCCCCGTGGATACGGACCGCCCACGCCGTGTAGTCCGCCACGGCCTTCGGATCCGGATCCGGGGTGAGCAGCGGATGCCGCTCCGCGAAGAACGAGTTGAGCGGGCGCCCCTCCAGGAAGTCCATGACGAGGAACCGGTGGTCGCCGAGTGTGAACCAGTCCCGCACCTCCGGCACCACACCCGTCCCCGCCACCTGCTCCAGGGCGTACTTCTCCCGCTCCAGCCGAGAGATCGCGTCCGCCCCGTCCGACGCCAGCCCCGCGTGCGGCCGCCCCTCCTTGAGGACGACCTTGCTGCCGTCCCGGGTGTCGGTGCCCGCGTACACCCCGCCGCCGTTCGAGAAGTGCAGCGCCTTTTCGATCCGGTACGGCAGGTCGCCCACCGTCGTCGTGTTCCGCGCCGCCAGATGCGGCTCCAGGAACGCCGGCAGCGTCACCCACTCGGGGACCTGGAAGGAGGGCGCCCGCCGGTCGGGAATCAGCTTCCCGGCGCCGTCCCGCACCGCCGGCACCAGCGAGCCCCGCTCGTCGACCACGAAGGTGCGGGCGAACGCGCCGTAGCGGACGTAGAGCGGACCGTCGTACCAGCGCAGGTCGGTCAGGATGTAAGGGCCCTCGAAGCCTTCGAGGAGCTTGCCCAGCTCACGCAGGACGACATGCAGCTGCTGCTCGTCGGCCGGGTAGATCGTGACGAACTTGCCGCTGGTGTCGCGGCCGGCGTACTTGGTGTTGCGCAGGTGCAGCAGATGCGGTCCCGGCACGAACTTGAACGCGATGCGCCGCGGCACGCAGTAGTCCCACACGATCGCCGCGATCCGCTCGGCGTTCGCCCGGGTGGCCGAAGCGTGGATCTTCCAGCCCTGGGCCGGTCCCGGCGCGGGGGCGCCGTCCGGGCCGAGCGGTGTCAGCGTCAGCCAGTCGCCGATCCGCGACGCGTCCCAGCCGGCGGGCACCTCGCGCCGTGCCGTCCCGTACTGGGGCGCCGCCTCGGTCACTCCCGCGGACAGCCGGTCCGGCGTCTCGTAGAAGTGCCGGTCGGCGAGCGCGTACACCTCGTACCGCTTGTCCATACGACCCCCTCCGTGGCCCGGCATCGAGCTTCCTGCGGGGACGGCGGGCACGGACAGTCATGGCTGTCACGAGATCACCGTGCGGAACGCATGGGTCAAGACTTGTTCGGTGAGTTTCGAGCGCGACCCCCGTGGAGTCACCACGGAGACTCCACGGAACGGTCACAGGGGCTGCGCGGGTGTCTCATAAGCGCTGTAATGGCGGACGTGGTCAGTGAGGGCGCTGCGGGACGCAGAACGGGATCGCCGCGTGCCGAAATCGCCCTCAAGGCGGTCACGGCCGATCCGGGCTCGCCCGAACGGCTGCGGCGCGTCCTGGAGCAGGTGCTCGTCTTCGCCAGGGCCTCCTTCGCCGGCGTGTACACGCCGAGCCAGGACGGGGAGCTGCTGTGCCTGGTGGAGTCGGTCGGGGTGCCGCGGACCCTGTACGGCGTGCGCGACGGCTACCCCGCCTCCGGACGGTCCCCGGTGGCCGACGTCCACCGCACCGGCAAGGCCGCCTGGCTCGGCCCCGAGGAGCTCGCCGAGGCCGCCGAGTCGCGGCGCACCCCGGCGGGAGACTTCTGCCTCGCGGCCCTGCCGGCCCGCGGGGACGGCGGCACAGGCTGTCTGGTCGCGGTGAGCGAGCGCCCGGACGGCTTCGACGCCGACGACCGGGCATGCCTGGAACTGATCGCCGACGCCGTGGCCTACGCCGCCCCGGCCCGGCCCGCGGAGGGCGAGGAACTGCTCGCCAACGCGTTCAGCCTCGCCATGGACACCGGACGCATCGAGGTCGGCGTCGACATCCTGGAACTGTTCCGCATGGGCCGCGAGGACTTCGACGGCCGGGTGGAGACCCTGCTGGCACTGACCGTGCCGGAGGACCTGCCGTCCCTGATGTCGGTCGTCGAGGCCGACCACATGTCCATCGGCGACCGCGAGCTGGAGTTCCGCGTCCTCCAGCCCACCGGCCCACCCAAGTGGCTCAGACTGCGCGGCCGCCTCCTGCCGGGCCGCGAGGGCCGGCCCGCCCGCCTGGTGGGCACCGTCGCCGACGCCTCCACCCTGCGCTCCGACGTCACCGACGTGGCCCGCGTCCAGCGCCTGGCCGCCGCCCTGGCCACCGCCGGCACCGTGCGTGACGTCAGCCAGGCCGTGGTCGCCGCCCTGCGCAAGCCGCTCCAGGCCGATCGCATCGCGCTCGCCGAGCTGGAGGGCGACCGGCTCATCGTCACCGTCCTCGACCCTCCCGAACAGGAGTCCTGGCCCGAGCTGTGGCGCCTGGAGTGGCGCACCGAATGGCCCGACGCGCCGGTGCGCGCCATGCCCACCCTCGCCGCCGCCCTGAGCGAGGGCCGCGCCCAGATCTGGCCCGCCGGCACCGCCCTGGAACCCGCCCTCGCCGAGGTCGGCCCCGGCGGCCTCGCCGTGCTGCCGCTGCCCGGCGGGGGCCGCATGGCCGGCGCCTGTCTGATCGGCTGGGACAACCCGCACGACTTCGGCCCCGACGAACGCGCCCTGCTCACCGCCTCCGCGGGCCTCGCCGGACAGGCCCTGATGCGGGCCCACGCCTTCGACGCCGAACACGAGCTCGTCGGCATGCTCCAGCGCCAGCTGCTGCCGCGCCGCCTGCCCAAGCTGCCCGGTGCCATCGCCGTCGCCCGCTATCTGCCGAGCACCGCGGGGCTGGAGCTGGGCGGCGACTGGTACGACGTGATCCCGCTGCCCGACAACCACGTCGCCCTCGTCATCGGCGACGTCCAGGGCCACAGCGCGGCCGCCGCCACCCTGATGGGCCAGATGCGCACCGCCCTGCGCGCCTACGCCGTCGAAGGCCACCCCCCGGACGTCGTCGTCTCGCACGCCAACCGGCTCCTCATGGACATGGAGACCGACCTCTTCGCCACCTGCTGCTATGTCGACGTCGACATGGAGGAGGGCTCCGCCTGGTGCGTGCGCGCCGGCCATCTGCCGCCGGTGCTGCGTCACCCGGACGGCCGTACCGAGATCGCCGAGGCCGACGGCGGCCCGCCCCTCGGTGTGGTCATGCAGGCGGACTTCCCGATGACTCCGCTCAGCCTCCAGCCCGGCACCACGCTCGCCCTGACCACCGACGGCCTCGTGGAGTCCGTCGACTCCGACATCGACGAGGGCATGGACCGCTTCGCCCACGGGCTGTCCGTCTCCGACCCCGCCCATCTGGGCCTGGTCGCCGACGCCCTGCTCGGCAACGCCCGCCGCAGCGACGACGTCGCCCTGCTCCTCATGCGCTACGACGGCATGGCCACCCGTCCGCAGCGCGAGAGCTGGACGGTGTGGCGCGTCCCCCAGGCCGTCGGACACGCCCGCCGCTTCACCCGGCGCACCATGCGCACCTGGGGCGTGTCCGACGACGCCCTGGACACCGTGCTGCTCGTCGTGTCCGAACTCGTCACCAACGCCCTCGTGCACACCGACGGCCGGGTCCGCCTCGACCTCACCCTCGTCAACCACCGGCTGCGCGTCGCCGTCGCCGACTCCTCGCCGCGCACCCCCGCGAGGGCGACCCGGATCGGCTGGGAGGCCACCGGCGGGCGCGGCATCCTTCTGGTCGAGGTCGTGTCGGACGCCTGGGGGACGCTGCCGGTCAGCGGGGGCAAACAGGTGTGGAGCGAGATCTCACTGGAGGAGTGAGTCCGGCGGGGTGAGTGCCGAGCGGCGCCGACGGGGTACCCGGTGGCGAGGACACCGTGCATCCGTGCTGCAGAAGGAAGATGACCGCCGTGACCGCGCACATTCTTGAGAAACCCGTAGCCCGCCGGCCCGAGACGGGCTGGGCCAGGGCCCGTCGGCTGCGAGGCCGGGCCGTCGTGCGGACCTGTGTGCCGGCCGTCGTGGATTCCGACGGCGCGTACGCCATGAGCGCGGCCGCGGAGGGCAACATCGTCAGGGGAGAGGACTGAGGCCTCGAACTGACCACTCGTACGAGTGCACCGGGAACTGACCGAACACGTCGCGAGTTGATCGAATGCACCCCGTGCCACCACGGGCTTTCGTAACATGCAAGCCATCTCGCGAACGGTCCGTTACCGGCGAACCAGACTAAGGTGAACCAAATGAAGGCTCTTGTCCTGTCTGGTGGCGCCGGTACGCGATTGCGGCCGATCACCCACACCTCGGCCAAGCAACTCGTTCCCGTGGCCAACAAACCCGTCCTCTTCTACGGCCTGGAGTCCATCGCGGACGCCGGGATCACCGAAGTCGGGGTGATCGTCGGTGACACCGCCGCCGAGATCGAGGAAGCCGTCGGCGACGGCTCCAAGTTCGGCCTGGAGATCACCTACATCCCCCAGGACCGCCCGCTCGGGCTGGCCCACGCGGTGCTGATCGCACGGGACTTCCTCGGTGACGACGACTTCGTGATGTACCTCGGCGACAACTTCATCGTCGGCGGCATCTCCGAACTGGTCGACGAGTTCCGCGTCAACCGGCCCGCCGCCCAGATCCTCCTCACCCATGTGCCCGACCCGCGCTCCTTCGGCGTCGCCGAACTCGACTCCGCGGGTCAGGTGATCGGCTTGGAGGAGAAGCCCGAGACCCCCAAGAGCGACCTCGCCCTGGTCGGCGTCTACCTCTTCACACCCGCGATCCATGAAGCGGTCCGCGCCATCGAACCCTCCTGGCGCGGCGAGCTGGAGATCACCCACGCCATCCAGCACCTCATCGACCTCCACGCCGACGTCCGCTCCACGGTCATCAAGGGCTACTGGAAGGACACCGGCAACGTCGTCGACATGCTGGAGGTGAACCGGACGGTCCTGGAGACCATCGAGCACCGCGTCGACGGCGAGGTCGACGAACGGTCCGAGCTCGTCGGCCGGGTGGTCGTCGAGGAGGGCGCGCGGATCACCGGCTCCCGTGTCGTGGGACCCGTGATCATCGGCGCCGGGACGGTCGTCAGCGACTCCTACGTGGGCCCCTTCACCTCGGTCTCCGAGAACTGCCGTATCCAGGACAGCGAGTTGGAGTTCTCGATCGTGTTGCGGGACTCCTCGATCCAGGGCGTGGGGCGTATAGAGTCCTCCCTCATCGGCCGTCATGTCGAGGTGACCCCGACGGTCGGTATGCCCACTGTCCACCGCCTCGTGCTCGGAGACCACAGCAAGGTGCAGATCCATTCATGAATCTCCTCGTCACCGGCGCCGCCGGCTTCATCGGCTCCCAGTACGTGCGCAGACTCCTCGCCTCGGAGACCCCCGACGCGCCGCGGATCACCGTGCTGGACAAGCTCACCTACGCGGGCACCCTGGACAACCTCGAACTCGACCACCCCCGGCTCGAGTTCGTCCAGGGCGACATCCGCGACGCCGAGCTGGTCGACAAGCTCATGGCCGACGCCGACCAGGTCGTGCACTTCGCCGCGGAGTCCCATGTGGACCGCTCCATCGCCGGAGCGACCGACTTCGTGATGACCAACGTGGTCGGCACCCAGACCCTGCTGGACGCGGCCCTGCGGCACGGCACCGGCCCCTTCGTGCACGTCTCCACCGACGAGGTCTACGGCTCCATCGAGCACGGCTCCTGGCCCGAGAACCACCCGCTCCAGCCCAACTCGCCGTACTCGGCCTCCAAGGCCTCCTCCGACCTGCTCGCCCTCGCCTACCACCGCACCCACGGCATGGACGTGCGCGTCACCCGCTGCTCCAACAACTACGGCCACCACCAGTTCCCCGAGAAGGTCATCCCGCTCTTCATCACCAACCTCCTCGACGGCCTGAAGGTCCCCCTCTACGGCGACGGCCGCAACGTCCGCGACTGGCTGCACGTCGACGACCACTGCCAGGGCGTCGACCTGGTGCGCACCAAGGGCCGGGCCGGCGAGGTCTACAACATCGGCGGCGGCACCGAACTCAGCAACAAGGAACTGACCGGACTGCTCCTCGAAGCGAGCGGCGCCGACTGGGACATGGTCGAGTACGTCGAGGACCGCAAGGGCCACGACCTGCGCTACTCCGTCGACTGGACCAAGATCCACACCGAGCTCGGCTACCAGCCCCGGCACGACTTCGCCACCGGCCTCGCCGAGACCGTCGCCTGGTACCGGGAGAACCGTTCCTGGTGGGAGCCGCTGAAGCGGCGCGTCGCCCAGGAGCACGTATGAAGTGGCTGGTCACCGGAGCCGGCGGGATGCTCGGCCAGGACACGGTCGCCGAACTGACCCGCCGCGGCGAGCAGGTGACGGCCCTCGGTCATGCCGCGCTCGACATCACCGACCCCGACGCCGTCGACACCGTCCTCGCCGGGCAGCGCCCCGACCTCGTGGTCAACTGCGCCGCGTACACCGCCGTCGACGACGCCGAGACCGACGAGAAGCAGGCGCTGCTGATCAACGGCGACGGGCCGCGCCACCTCGCCCGCGCCTGCGCGGCCCAGGGCGCACGGCTGGTCCACGTCTCCACCGACTACGTCTTCGCCGGCGACGCCCGCAGCACCCCGTACCCCGAGGACCACCCGACCGCGCCGCGCACCGCCTACGGCCGCACCAAACTGGCCGGGGAACAGGCCGTGCTCGAGGAGCTGCCCGAGACCGGCGCCGTGCTGCGCACCGCCTGGCTCTACGGCGCCCACGGCCGCAACTTCGTCAGCACCATGATCGCACTGGAGGCCTCCCGCGACACCGTCGACGTCGTCGACGACCAGCGCGGGCAGCCCACCTGGAGCGCGGACGTGGCGACCCGCATCGCCGACCTCGGCCCCCGCATCGGCCAGGGCGCGAGCGGGGTCTTCCACGCCACCAGCTCCGGCGAGACCACCTGGTACGGACTGGCCCGCGAGGTGTTCCGGCACCTCGGTGCCGACCCCGACCGGGTACGGCCGGTGGGCAGTGCGGCCTACCCGAGGCCCGCGCCCCGCCCCGCGTACAGCGCGCTGGGTCATACGCGCTGGGAGCAGGCCGGCCTCACCCCCATCCGAGACTGGCGGGAGGCGCTGGCAGCGGCCTTCCCGTCTCTGGCGTGACCATCACAGAGGGAGATTCCGGAGCATGTCGATCAAGTCGGCCGTGAAGAAGGCCGTCAAACCCGTCGTCGGTGAGCGCGGCTGGGAAACCCTGCGCAAGGTCAAGCAACGGACGGTCGGCCCCCAGCCGAAGCCCAAGCCGAAGGCCCCCACGGGTGTCGCCGCGATCTCCGACGACCTGTGCAAGCTGGCCGCACACTTCAAGACCGACAAGTGGGGCGCCCACAAGTACGCGCAGCACTACCAGCGCTACCTCCAGCACCTGAAGAACAAGGAGTTCAACCTCCTGGAGATCGGCATCGGCGGCTACGCCCGGGCCGGTCAGGGCGGTGCGTCGCTGCGCATGTGGAAGGCGTTCTTCCCCAAGGCGCAGATCCACGGCGTGGACATCCAGGACAAGTCGTTCGTCGACGAGGACCGGATCACGACGTACATCGGCGACCAGTCCGATCCCGAGTCGCTGCTGTCCATCGCGGGGAAGATCGGCAAGCTCGACGTCATCATCGACGACGGCAGCCACCGCAGCCCGCATGTCATCACCACGTTCAAGACCCTGTTCCCGCTGCTCGCCGACGGCGGCATCTACGTGGTCGAGGACACCCAGAGCTCCTACTGGCCCGAGTGGATGGGCAGCGAGGACCTCGACTCCCCGGACACCAGCATGGGCCTGCTCAAGCGGCTGACGGACGGACTGAACTACGAGGAGTTCGTGGACGAGGACTACAAGCCCACGTACACCGACAAGAACATCGTGGGCGTGCACTTCTTCCACAACCTCGTGATCATCGAGAAGGGCGTGAACGCGGAGGGCAGCAACAAGCGCCAGGCCCTCAAGGCCCGCTACGGCACCGCCACCCCCGCCAAGACGACGAAGGCGTCCTAGGACGCCGGGCCGTGCCCATGGCACGGCAGCAGTGGACCCCGCCCTTCATCTCCGAAGGACGGGGTCCACTGCTGCCACGCTCGGCGAAGCGCCGTCAGTCGCCGGACCGCCCGGCGCGCAGCCGCTCGTAGTAGGCGGAGCACTCCGCGTACGACGGAAGCAGCCCGGACCGCTCCGCCTCGGCCAGCGACGGCGCCTGCCCGTCCTTGTCCGACAGCACCGGCGCGATCCCCTCGGGCCAGGCGATGCCCAGCCGCGGGTCGAGCGGGTGCACCCCGTGCTCACGTCCCGGCGCGTAGCCGGTCGAGCACAGGTACACCACCGTGGCGTCGTCGGTCAGCGCCATGAACGCGTGCCCGAGCCCCTCCGCGAGGAACACCGCGTGCCGCGTGTCGTCGTCGAGCCGCACCGCCTCCCAGCTGCCGAAGGTGGGTGAGCCGACGCGGATGTCCACCACCACGTCCAGGACGGCGCCACGCACACACGTGACGTACTTGGCCTGGCCGGGCGGCACGTCCGCGAAGTGCACGCCGCGCAGCACGCCCCGCTTGGAGACCGAGCAGTTCGCCTGCGCCAGCTCCAGGTCGTACCCGGTGGCCTCGCGGAACTCCTCGCCGCGGTACCACTCGTGGAAACTGCCCCGCTCGTCCGGGAACACCTTGGGCTCCAGCACCCAGGCGCCCTCTATGCCCAGCGGTCGCACGCCGCTACCTCCTGCCGTTCTTGATCCGGGACCGCGCACCGCGCACCACCCTGCCGAGCTTGCGGCGCACCCGACGGGCCAGCCGCTCCAGTCCACCCGGGTTGGGCGCGCGCACCGCGCGGACCGTCTCGCCGCGGACGCGCAGGGCGAACGGCAGCACGAGGAAACGCGGTTCGGCCGCCTCCGGGACGGGACTCAGCGCGACCCGCCAGGTGGAGGCCCTGAGTTCGGCGAGGGGCAGCTCGGCCTCCAGCACCGATCCCGCGCCGTCCGCGGCGGGGGAGAGAGTGCCGGGCACGTCCACGATGCTCCCGGAGCCGAGCCGCAGCACGACCTTGCGCTCACCGGACACATGCAGCGGCAGCGCCACCTGGATGCGTTCGTCCGAGACGGTGACGCTCCCGGGCGTGGCACGGTCCAGGCCGAGCCGTTCCGGAGCGCGGTCCACGGCGAGGGCCAGGTTGCCGTGGGGGTGGGTCCAGTACGGCAGGACCGTACGGCCGCCCCCGACGGCGGCCTGCGGCGTGGGCCGGTCGTGTGCCGGGGCCGGGCCGAGCCGGCACTCCTTGGTCCAGCCGCCGAGACGGACGCGGACGAAGGCGTCCCACAGTCCGCCGGCCGGGGGCGCACCGCCCGCCGCGGTGGCCGGGTCGACGGTGGCCGTCACCCGCAGCACCAGCCGCACCCGGTCGCCGTCGCCCTCCGGCACCGTCTCCCGGGTGACCTGCACCGGCTGGAAGTGCTGGGCGGCGCTGGCGCGCTCGCGCAGCAACAGATCGCCGGTCGTCGTGTCGAAACGCGCCACGGAGTCGGCGGACACCCACGCGATCGCCTCGGCGGCGTCCAGCGGCGGACCGCCCGTCGCCTTGACGCCCTCGGCGGGGAACAGCATCGGCTCGCCGCCCGAGGTGAACTCGGTGCGCAGAGCGACCCGCAGCGAGCCGTCCTGCCACTCGACACCCTCCGGGACCGCCCTGAGCGCGATACCGGCCTCCCACTCGGCGAAGGCGACGACATCGGCGTAGCGGTCCGCGGCGATCAGCTCGGCCACGACCCGTTGCGTGGGCGGGAGCCCGGCCGCCACGCCGGGGCCGAAGCGCTCCACGACGGTGGCGTGGATCTCCGTGAACAGACTGCGGCGGTACTCCTCGGGCATCGCCAGCAGCCGCTTGCCACGCATCCGCTCGACCATCTCGTTGCGCAGCCAGCGGCGGAAGAGACGGTCCCGCAGGTCTCCCGGCTTGGTGTACGTCTCGACGACGTCGAGGGCCTCGCGCAGGTTCTTGAAGTACCCCGCCGGTTCGAACTGCTGGAAACCGGCGTTGGAGGCGTCGTCGCGGCGCACGTGGTAGTAGCAGACGTAGTCGCTGAGCACGGAGACGTTGTCCGCGCGCAGATACGCCTCGGCGATGAAGACATGGTCCTCGAGGCGCCGCCGGCCCTCGGGGAAGCGCAGTCCGATGTCGTCGAGGAAGGCCCGGCGGAACATCTTGTGCGGGGTGAGGCTGTCGATGAGCGGCGCGTTCTCGACGGACGCGCGCGGGTGGTTGCGGCGGAACAGCTCGACGGGGACGGGACGTCCCTTGCCGGCCATCTTCCCCACGATCACGTCGGCGCCGTTGGCCACGCCGTAGTCGTACATCCGCTCGAGGGCTTCGTCGCCGAGGTAGTCGTCGTTGTCGACGAACATGACGTACTCGCCCCGGGACGCCTCGATCCCCACATTGCGAGGCTTGCCCGACCATCCGGAGTTCTCCTGGTGGATGACTCGGACGCGGGAATCCTCGGCAGCGAGCTCATCGAGCCGGGCTGGTGTTCCGTCGGTGGAACCGTCGTCGACGAAGACCACTTCGTACTCGTCGGGAGGCAGTGACTGCCTCTTCAGAGACGCGATGCAGTCCTCGATGTAAACCCCGGGGTTGTACACGGGGACGACGACGCTGACCTTGACCGGCATGAGGCTCGGTCCCCCTTGGGTCGCTTGTCGTTTCTGTCATGGTGCGGTGCTTGTGGCCAGATGCTAACCCGACGACACCGCGGTTCTCGCTCCGGCCACCGCCTAGATCGCATACCGATCAGGTGAACGTTGACGATCTCCGCCGATAGTCTGACCGCGTGCGCCTGCTCCTCATGTCCGACACGCATCTCCCGAAGCGCGCGAAGGCGCTGCCGGCCCCCCTGCTCGCCGAACTGCCGCGCGCCGACGTGGTGTTGCACGCCGGGGACTGGGTCGACACCGCCACCCTCGATCTGCTGGAGCGCCTCAGCCGCCGTCTGATCGGTGTGTACGGCAACAACGACGGACCGGGACTGCGCGCCCGGCTGCCCGAGGTCGCCTACGCCGAACTCGGCGGACTGCGCTGGGGAGTGGTCCACGAGACCGGCCCGGCCCAGGGCCGCGAGGCACGCTGCGCCGCGCGCTACCCCGACCTCGACGTGCTCGTCTTCGGGCACAGCCACATCCCCTGGGACACCACCGCCGCCACCGGCCTGCGCCTGCTCAACCCGGGTTCCCCGACGGACCGCCGCCGTCAGCCGTACTGCACCTACATGACAGCGACCGTCGACGACGGCCGTCTCACGGACGTCCTCCTGCACCGGCTGCCGCCGCGGACGGCCTGAGGAGACAAGATCCGGGCCGCTCCGTGTTCGCGGAAGCGGCCCGGGCGCTGCGAGTGTGCGCTGTCACGGACCTCCTTCCGCCAGAGGTGCCCAAGAGGGAGTGCGCCCTCTTCCGTTGTGCCGCGGCTACCCGTCGGCGCGGCTCCCAACCCCCCGATTCGTTGGACGCCGGAGGCGTCGCCCCGCTGAGATGGACGGCGCGCTGATCGACACGACGCTCGTACGCCGTCTGCTCACCACCCAGTTCCCGCAATGGGCCGACCTCCCCCTCACCCCGGTTCAGCAGTCCGGCATGGACAACGCGACCTTCCGACTCGGCGACGACCTGCCGGTGCGGCTGCCCCGGCCGACCCCGCGGCCGCCACTGGCCGTCGCCGACCCGGCGGATCACGCCGGCGCCGGCGGGGCTAGCGGCGCCGCCACCGCCGTAGCACCACCACCAGCGCGACGACCACGGCCACCGCGGCCGCCGCCCGCTTGGCGACGGGTACCCCGGCCGTACGGAACAGGTCCAGCGGTTCGTCCACCGGCGGCGATGTCTCCTGCGGCTTGTCGCCCAGCTGCTCGGCGAGGTTCTGCGCGAACTGGCCGATGATGCGGTCGCCCACCTCGGCCATCACCCCGCGGCCGAACTGCGCCGGACGCCCGGTGACCGTCAGGTCGGTGCGCACCGACACGGCCGTGCCGCCGTCCTGTTCGGTGAGCGTGCCGGTGACGTTGGCGCGGACGGTGCCCTGGCCGCGGGTCTCGCGGCCGCTCGCGATGAGGACGACGCGGTGGGCGTCCTCGTCCTGTTCCTCGAAGACGGCGGTGCCCTTGTACGTCACGGTGATCGGGCCGACCTTGACCTTCACCGAGCCGTTCACCGTCTTGCCGTCGTAGTCCTCCACGGTCGCCCCCGGCATGCACGGCGCGACGCGCTCGATGTCCAGGAGCGCCCGCCAGGCGTCGTCGACCGGGACGGGCACGGTGAACTCGTGGTGCAGTTCCATGGCTTCCTCCGTCAATGGGGGTGGATGGCTCCTGCGGTGGCGGTCAGCGGGGTTCCCGTGCCGCCCCACCTCAGCGCGACGATCTCGGCGGCGACGGACACGGCCACCTCCTCCGGCGTGCGAGCGCCGAGGTCGAGCCCGACCGGGGAGCGCAGCCGGGCCAGTTCACGGTCCGTGAGTCCGGCCTCGATCAACCGCTTCATCCGGTCGTCGTGCGTACGGCGGCTGCCCATCGCCCCGATGTACGCCGCGGGCCGGCGCAGCGCCTCCTCCAGGAGCGGGACGTCGAACTTGGGGTCGTGGGTGAGGACGCAGATCACCGTGCGCTCGTCGGTGTCCGTGCCTTGGAGATAGCGGTGGGGCCACTCCACGACCACGTCCACGCCCCGCGGGAAGCGTTTGGGGGTGGCGAAGACCGGGCGGGCGTCGCACACGGTGACCCGGTAGCCGAGGAAGTCACCGATACGGGCGACCGCGGCGGCGTAGTCGATCGCGCCGAAGACCAGCATGCGCGGCGGAGGCGCGAAGGAGTGCAGGAAGACGGTGACCGCGTCCTCGCGGCGCTCGCCGTGCGGGCCGTAGTGACGCAACCCGGTTGCCCCCAGGGCGAGTTCGCCGCGGGCGTCGGCGGTGACCGCCACGTCCAGACCGTCGGCGCCGAGGCTCCCCGCGACCCGGTCCGGCCACACGGCGAGCGTCGCCCCGCGCGGTGCGGGTCCGTCGGTCACCGTCGCCACGGTCACCGGGCGCCCCGCCGCCACCGACCCGGCGACCTCGCCGAAGACCGGGTCGGTGGCCGGGGAGACGGGCCGTACCAGCAGGGTGATCTCGCCGCCGCAGGTCAGACCCACCGCGAACGCGTCCTCGTCGCTGTACCCGAAGGTCTGCAACCGCGCCTCGCCGCTCGCCACCACCTCCTGCGCCAGCTCGAACACCGCCCCCTCCACACAGCCGCCGGACACACTGCCGACGACCTCGTCCGCGGGCCCCACGGCCATCGCCGCACCGGGGTCGCGCGGCGCGCTGCGGCTCACGGCGACGACGGTCGCCAGCCCGAACGGCACTCCCGCCGCGTACCAGGCGCTCAGCGCCGGGAGAATCTCACGCACGATCGGCTCCTCTCACGACCGCCGCCAGGCTCTCCAGCGCGGCCAGGCTGTGCCCGTCGACGAACGCATCCACGCTCGGCAGCGCCGCCGCCATCCCGGCCGCCAGGGGCGCGTACCCGGGGCGTGCCCTGCGCGGATTGGCCCAGATCACCCGGTGCGCCAGCCGCCGCAAGCGTCGCATCTGCGCCGCCAGCACCTCCGGATCGCCACGCTCCCAGCCGTCCGACAGCACCACCACGACCGCGCCGCGCGCCATCCCGCGCTGCCCCCAGCGGTTCAGGAACTCACGCAGCAGCACACCCAGCCGGGTACCCCCGCGCCAGTCGGGCACGGCCGCCGCGACCGCCGCCATCGCCAGGTCGGGATCGCGGTGGGCCAGCTCGCGGGTCACCCGGGTCAGCCGGGTGCCGATCGTGAACACCTCCGTGCGTGGACCACGGGCCGCCGCGTGCGCGAACCGCAGCAGCGCGTCGGCGTACGGCGCCATGGAGCCGCTCACGTCCACCAGCAGCACGACCCGCCGGGGCCGCTCGGTCCGCGCGTGCCGGCGCAGCCGCCCGGGCTCCCCGCCCCGGCGCAGCAGCTCCCGTACCGTCCGGCGAGGATCGACCTCCCCGCGCCGGGCCGGCCGCCGCCGCGCACTGCGCCGGGACGCGCCGCGCAGCGCGAACGCGGCGAGCAGGCGCCGCAGTTGATCGCGATCGGCGCCGGCCAGCTCGGCGATGTCACGGTGGCGGAGTACCTCGGCGGGGCTGGCGAGAGAGGCGGTGGGCGGTCCTTCGGCGTCGCCCGCAGATGCCGTACGAGGCTCAGAGGCGTCCCGTACGACCAGCCGCAGCCGGGACGGTGGAGGTACGGACGTCACGCGGCCTGCCCGTTCAGCGGTCCCGAAGTAGGCGGCGAACACCCGCTCATAGCGCTCCAGATCGTCCCGGTCCCCGCACAGCGTCAGCCGCCCCGCCCAGTACACGTCCGCCCGCAGTGCAGGCCCCAACTCGTCCACCGCCCGCAGAAAAGCATGCAGTCGGTCAGCGCTCGCTTCGACGCCAGCCGCACGCAGGGCACGGGCAAATCCGAGCAGCACGGCGTCGCCCTCAAGGGGCGCGGGGAACTGCGCGACCAGCCACGACGATGCCGCGGACGACTGACGACCCATCACTGCACTTCCAGAGAAGCACCCAGCACCGCCCCGAAATCCAGCCCCCGCGCCCGCTCCGCATCCTCCCGATACTTCAGCACCGCCCCCAGCGTCACCACCGCCAACTCCGCGTCCACCTCACTCGCACCCAACGCATCCAGCGCCTCGGCCCAGTCGATCGTCTCGGCCACCCCAGGCGGCTTCACGAGATCCTCCGAGCGCAAGGCCTGCACGAGTGCGGTCACCTGCTCCGCCAGCCGCGCCGACACCTTGGGCAACCGCCGCCGCACGATGGCGAGTTCGCGGGCGAACCCGGGATGGTCGAACCAGTGGTACAAGCACCGCCGCTTCAGCGCGTCATGCACCTCACGGGTGCGATTGGAGGTCAGCACGACCACCGGCGGCGACGAGGCCCGCAGCGTCCCCAGCTCCGGAATCGTCACCGAGTACTCCGAGAGCAGCTCCAGCAGAAACGCCTCGAACTCGTCGTCCGCGCGGTCGATCTCGTCGACCAGCAGGACCGACGGCTGGGTCTCCAGCGCGCGCAGCAGCGGCCGGGCGATCAGGAAGCGCCGGTCGTACAGCTCGCTCTCCAGCCGGTCGGCGTCGGTGACCCCGGCCGCCTCGGCGGCGCGCAGATGCAGCAGCTGGCGTGGGAAGTCCCAGTCGTACAGGGCCTGCGAGGCCTCGATGCCCTCGTGGCACTGGAGCCGGATCAGCGGGGCGTCGAGGGCCTCGGCGAGGGCGGACGCGAGCGCGGTCTTGCCGACGCCCGCGTCGCCCTCGCAGAAGATCGGCCGGGCCAGCCGCAGGGCCAGGAAGCAGGCGACGGCCAGCCCGTGGTCGACGAGGTACCCCGTCTCCTCCAGGCGGGCCCGCACCTGTTCCGGGCCGTCGAGCTCCGTGATCGCCCCTCACCCCATTCCGGCGGCGGTCAGCACCGCCCGCTTGGTGAGCACGCGGGCCAGATGCGCCCGGTACTCCGGCGAGCCGGACAGGTCCTGCGCCGGCTGGGTCCCGACCGCCGCCGCCTCCGTGGCCCGCGCCACGGCCTCCGCGTCGCCGGCACCGGTCAGGGCCTCCTCGGCGGCCGTGGCGCGCAGCGGGGTCGTGCCCATGTTGGCCAGACCGACGCGTGCCTCGGCGATCCGTCCGTTGTCCCGGCGCACCAGCGCGGCCACCCCGACGATCGGCCAGGCCTGGGCGACCTGGTGGAACTTCTCGTAGTGGAAGCCCCAGCCGTCCGTCTTGGGCACCCGCACCTCGACGAGCAACTCGTCGGATTCCAGGGCGGATTGCAGATAGTCGACGAAGAACTGCCGGGCCGGGATCGTGCGCCGTCCGCGCGGCCCCTGGACCACCAGCTCGCCGTCCAGCGCCAGCACCACCGCGGGCAGGTCGGCCGCCGGATCGGCGTGCGCGAGCGAGCCGCCGAGGGTGCCCCGGTGCCGTACGGCGGGATCCGCGACGGTCGCCGTGGCGGCGGCGAGCAGGCCCGCGTGGCGGCGGACCAGCGGATCGCGGAGCACCTCGTGGTGGGTGGTCATCGCGCCGATGACGAGGGCGTCGCCGTCCTCCCGCACCCCGTGCAGCTCGGGGATGCGGGCGACGTCCACGACCAGTTCGGGGAAGGCGAGGCGAAGCCTGAGCAACGGGAGCAGGCTCTGCCCGCCGGCCAGTACCTTGGCGTCCTCGCCGGCCTCGGCGAGGGTGCGGACCGCCTCGTCGACGTCGGCGGGACGGGCGTAGTCGAATGCCGGGGGGATCATGCCGAGGCCTCCTCGATGGCTCGCCACACCCGTTCGGGGGTGCAGGGCATCCGTACCTCCGTCACGCCCAGCGGGCGCAGCGCGTCCACGACGGCGTTGACGACGGCGGGCGTCGACGCGATCGTGCCTGCTTCCCCAACGCCTTTGACGCCCAGGGGGTTTGTGGTCGACGGCGTCTCCGTGCGGTCCGTCACGAAGTCGGGCAGGTCCGGCGCGGACGGGACGAGGTAGTCGGCCATCGTGCCGGAGACGAGGTTGCCCTGGTCGTCGTAGACCGCCTCCTCGTACAGCGCCTGCGCGATGCCCTGTGCGAGGCCGCCGTGCACCTGCCCCTCGACGATCATCGGGTTGATGACCTTGCCGACGTCGTCGACGCAGACGTAGGACCGGATGTGGGTCCGCCCCGTCTCGGTGTCCACCTCGACCGCGCACAGGTGGGTGCCGTGCGGGTAGGAGAAGTCGTCCGGGTCGGTGACGTGTCCGGCGTTGATGGTGGGTTCCATGCCGTCGGGCAGGTCGTGTGCGGAGAACGTCTCGAAGGCGAGCTCCTGGAGGGTCTTGCGGGCGTCGGGGGAGCCTTTGACGGAGAAGACGCCGTCGGTGAACTCCAGGTCCTGCTCGCTGGCTTCGAGTAGATGGGCGGCTACCTTGCGGGCCTTGTCCACCACCTTCCGTGCCGCGTGGTGGATGGCGGTGCCGCCCACCACGAGGGAGCGCGAGCCGTAGGTGTCCATGCCCTGCGGGGCCGCCCTGGTGTCGCCGTGCACCACCTGGACGTCCTCGAACGGCACGCCCAGGACGTCGGCGGCGATCTGGCTCCAGCAGGTCACATGGCCCTGTCCGTGCGGACTGGTCCCGGTGACCACCTCGACCTTGCCGGTGGGCAGCACCCGGATGCTCGCCGCCTCCCAGCCGCCGGCCGCGTACCGCAGGTCCCGCAGCACCCGGCTCGGCGCGAGCCCGCACATCTCGGTGTACGTCGAGACGCCGATGCCGAGGCGTACGGAGTCTCCCCGGCGGTTGCGGTCCGCCTGCTCGGCGCGGAGCTTGTCGTAGTCGAAGAGCGCGAGTGCCTTCTCGGTCGCGGCCTCGTAGTTGCCGCTGTCGTAGGTGAGCCCTGCGATCGTGGTGTACGGGAACTCCTCGTGCCCGATCCAGTTCCTGCGCCGCAACTCCACCGGATCCAGGCCGAGTTCGACGGCCAGCTCGTCCATGATCCGCTCGATGGCGTACGTCGCCTCCGGGCGCCCGGCGCCGCGGTAGGCGTCGGTCGGGGTCCGGGTGGTGAAGACGCCGGTGACATTGAGCTCGTAGGAGCCCATCTTGTAGATCCCCGGATACATGAACGCGCCCAGGATCGGGATGCCCGGCGTGACGAGCATCAGGTAGGCGCCCATGTCGACCAGCAGGTCGGCCTTGAGGCCCAGCAGTGTGCCGTCGCGGTTCGCGGCGATCTCGATGTCCTGGATCATGCCGCGGCCGTGGTGGGTGGCCAGATAGCCCTCGGAGCGGGACTCGGTCCACTTGACCGGGCGGCCGAGGCGGCGGGCGACCGTGAGGGCGATGGCCTCCTCGCCGTACACCTGGAGCTTGGAGCCGAAGCCGCCGCCCACGTCCGGGGCGATCACCCGCAGCTTGTGCTCGGGGACCCCGGTCACCACGGCCAGCATGATCCGCAGGATGTGCGGGATCTGGGTGGAGGAGTAGAGGGTGTACTCGCCGGAGGCGGCGAGCGGGGTGACGACGACTCCGCGCGGTTCCATGGCGTTGGGGATGAGCCGCTGGTGGACGTAGCGGCGCTTGAGGGTGACCTCGGCGCGTTCGCGTACGGCGTCGAAGTCCTCGCCGGTCCTCAGCGGCCACAGGTAGCTGCGGTTGGTGCCCTTGTCCGAGTGGACCAGGGGAGAGTCCTCGGTGAGGGCCGCCTCCAGGTCCAGTACCGGCGGCAGGGGCGTGTAGTCGACCTCGATGGCTTCGAGGGCGTCGGCGGCCGCGTACCGGTCGCGGGCCACGACGACCGCCACCGGGTCGCCGGCGTAGCGCACCTCGTCGACGGCGATCGGCGGGTGGTCGGGCAGCACGATGTCCTCGGTCACCGGCCAGGCACAGGGCAGGGAGCCCATCCCCTCCGCGAGGTCACTGCCGCTGAACGCCGCGACGACGCCCGGGCGTTCGAGAGCGGGGGCCACGTCGACACGGTCGATGCGGGCGTGTGCCATGGGGCTGCGCAGGATCGCCAGATGGAGCAGTCCGCCCACGGTGATGTTGTCGGTCCAGTTGGTCTGCCCGGTGAGCAGCCGGGCGTCCTCCTTGCGGGGGCGGGAGCGGCCGACCTCGCGTTCGACGGTCTCGCTCATGTCCGCACCTCCTGGTCGGAGGCGTGGGCGTCGGCGTCCTCGGAGACGTCGAGCACCGCGCGCACGATGTTCTGGTAGCCCGTGCAGCGGCACAGGTTGCCCTCCAGGGCGTGGCGGACCTCGTCCGACGTGGGGTGCGGGTTGTCCCGCAGCAGATCCCGCGCCGCCATGAGCATGCCCGGAGTGCAGTAGCCGCACTGGAGCGCGTGCCGCTCGTGGAAGGCCCGCTGGAGCCCGGTCCACTCCCCGTTGGACGCCAGCCCCTGGACGGTGGTCACTTCGCTCCCGTCCGCCTGGACGGCCAGGACCGAGCAGCTCTTGACGCTCGCGCCGTCCAGGTCGACCGTGCAGGCCCCGCAGTTGGAGGTGTCGCAGCCGATCGGGGTCCCGGTCAGGCCGAGGCGGTCACGCAGGTAGTGGATCAGCAGCAGACGGGGTTCGACCTCGTCCTGGTAGTTCGTGCCGTCCACCTTCACCGAGATACGGGTCATGTGCCCTCCCAGGAAACACCGGACGTGATGCGCGTCACTCTAGGACCGGTCGGGGGAGGGGGCGAGGGCTGGGACGCGGCTTTGTTGACCGTTAATTCGTTGGCGTCCGGCGTACGGGTCTGCTGCACTGCGAGGGACCGACAGGCGATCAACCGAGGAGCGCAGTAATGCGAGGAGCACGCATGTCCACCCGAGAAGGAATGACCCCCTCTTCAAAGGACATGACGCTTCGTGCACTTGCTCAACCTCGGGATTCTCGCCCACGTAGACGCCGGTAAGACCAGCCTCACCGAGCGGCTGCTGCATTCCGTCGGAGTCATCGACGAGATCGGCAGCGTCGACGCCGGCAGCACACAGACCGATTCCCTCGCGCTGGAGCGGCAGCGCGGCATCACCATCAAGTCCGCCGTCGTCTCGTTCGCGGTCGACGACGTCACCGTCAACCTCATCGACACCCCCGGCCACCCGGACTTCATCGCCGAGGTGGAGCGGGTGCTCGGTGTTCTCGACGGCGCCGTGCTGGTGGTCTCGGCCGTCGAGGGCGTCCAGGCGCAGACCCGCGTCCTGATGCGCACCCTCCAGCGGCTGGGGATCCCCACGCTGATCTTCGTCAACAAGATCGACCGCCGCGGGGCGCGGTACGACGGTGTCCTGCGCGCGCTCTCCGAGCGGCTCACGCCCGCGGTCGTCCCGATGGGGCGGGCCGTCGGGCTCGGCACCCGTGAGGCCGCGTTCGTTCCCGACCGTGTTCCCGTCGATGTCCTCGCCGACCACGACGACGAGCTGCTCGCGGCCTATGTGGAGGGGACGCTCACCCAGGACCGGGTGCGCGCGGCCCTCGTCGCCCGGACCCGGCAGGGCCTCGCGCACCCGGTGTTCTTCGGCTCCGCGGTCACCGGTGCGGGCGTGCCCGAACTCATCGCCGGGATCAAGGAGTTGCTGCCCCGCGCCGACGGTGACCCCGACGGTCCGGTCTCCGGGACCGTCTTCAAGGTCGAGCGGGGTCCGGCGGGGGAGAAGGTCGCCTACGCGCGGATGTTCTCCGGCACCCTGCGCACCCGTGACCACGTCCACTTCGGTGAGTCACAGGCCGAGGGCCGGATCACCGCGGTCAGCGTCTTCGACCACGGCACGGACATCCGCGAGGACGCGGTCCCGGCGGGGCGGATCGCCCGGCTCTGGGGTCTCGCCGAGGTGCGGATCGGCGACGCGATCGGCGAACCCCGCAAGACACACGGCCACTTCTTCGCCCCGCCGACCCTGGAGACCGTGGTCGTGCCGGGCCCGGACACGGACCGCAGGGCCCTGCACCTCGCGCTCGGCCGACTCGCCGAACAGGACCCGCTGATCGGGCTGCGCCACGACGAGGTACGCCAGGAGACCTCCGTCTCCCTGTACGGGGAGGTCCAGAAGGAGGTCATTCAAGCCACTCTGGCGGAGGAGTTCGGGCTCACCGTCGATTTCCGCGAGACGACTCCGCTGTGCATCGAAAGGCCGGCCGGGACAGGGGCGGCCGCCGAGTTCATCAAGAAGGACGCCAACCCGTTCCTCGCCACCGTCGGCCTGCGTGTCGACCCCGCTCCGGCCGGGTCGGGAGTCGCCTTCCGGCTGGAGGTGGAGCTGGGCGCCATGCCGTACGCCTTCTTCAAGGCCGTCGAGGACACCGTCCGCGAGACCCTCGGCCAGGGCCTCAACGGCTGGCAGGTCACCGACTGCACGGTCACCATGACCCACTCCGGCTACTGGCCCCGACAGAGCCACGCCCACCAGGGCTTCGACAAGAGCATGTCCAGCACCGGAGCCGACTTCCGCGGCCTCACACCGCTCGTCCTGATCGAGGCGCTGCGCAGGGCCGGGAGCCAGGTGTACGAGCCGATGCACCGCTTCCGGATCGAGGCCCCGGCGGACACTCTGGGCGCGTTGCTCCCGGTGCTGGCCGCTTCGGGCGCCGTGCCGCAGACCACGGAGACCCGTGGTGACCTGTGCGTTCTGGAGGGCGCGGTACCGGCGGCCCGGGTGCACGGGCTGGAGCAGCGGCTGCCCGGACTCACGCGCGGCGAGGGCGAGTTGGAGAGCGGGTTCGACCACTACGCGCCGGTCGTGCGCGGTGACGTGCCGAGCCGTCCGCGCACCGACCACAACCCGCTGAACCGCAAGGAGTACCTGTTGAACGTGACGCGCCGAGTGGGCGGTTGAGGTGGCTGAGAAAGAACGTGTGAAGAAAACCTGAGACTTACTCATGAGTCAGAAGTGTTGACGGTGTCCGGAAATCACCCGACTGTAGTGGACATGCCGAATATCCGGTTGCGTTTGCTGGCTGTTCTGGTTGTCCTCTTCGGATCCCTGACGGTGGCGGGTGCCGGGCCCGCCACCGCCGCCGTCCCCAACTCCCTCTGGTTCGACGGCACGGCGCTCACCGTGTCGAACGGCCGCTTCGTCGACGGCCAAGGCCGCGAGGTGGTCCTTCGTGGTTACAACGTCTCCGGCGAGACCAAGCTCGACGAGAACCACGGACTCCCCTTCGCCTCCGTGGCCGACGCCAGGAAGTCGGCGACCGCGCTGAGAGCCCTCGGCGGCGGCAACTCCGTCCGCTTCCTGCTCTCCTGGGCGTACGCCGAGCCGGTGCGCGGCCAGGTGGACACGGCCTACCTGGCCGCCGCCACCGCACAGATGGGCGCCTTCCTGGACGCGGGCATCCGCGTCTACCCCGACTTCCACCAGGACCTCTACTCCCGCCACCTCTTCGACCCGGACAGCTGGTACACCGGCGACGGCGCCCCGAAATGGGCGGTGGACCTCGGCAACTATCCGGACGAATCCTGCGGGATCTGCTTCCTCTGGGGCCAGAACATCACCCAGAACGGCGCGGTGAAGGCCGCCCAGTACGACTTCTGGCACAACGCCTACGGCCTTCAGGACTCCTTCCTCACCACGGCCCAGAAGACCATGGCGTACATCAAGCAGAACCTGTCCGCCGAGCAGTTCACGGGCGTCCTCGGCTTCGACCCCTACAACGAGCCCTACGCCGGCACCTACGACTCCGGCCAGGCCAGCCGCACCTGGGAACGCGACCTGCTGTGGCCCTTCTACGTGAAGTTCCGGGCCCGGATGGACGCGGCCGGCTGGACCGACAAGCCCGCCCTCGTCGAGCCGAACCTCTTCTGGAACGGCAACGTCAGCAAGGAGGAGGGCGGCCTCCTCGACGTGGGAACCATCGGCTCCCGGTACGTCTTCAACACCCACTTCTACGACCAGAAGGCCATCTCCGGCATCCTCATGTGGGGCAACGCCTCGGACGGCCAGTACACGACCGACTTCGGCACGGTCCGCGACCGGGCCTCGGCGCTCGGCACCACGGCCATCGTCAGCGAGTTCGGCCATCCCCTGAACGGCTCCACCGCCGGCAAGGCGCCGACCGTCCTCAAGGCGATGTACCAGGCCCTGGACTCCCGGGTGAAGGGCGCCAACTGGTGGACCGCGCCCGCCACTTCCGGCCCGGTCCTGTCCGGCTCGCAGTGGCAGTGGGACATCTACAACGGCCGCCACCACGAGCTCATGAACGGCAACCCCGACAAGGTGCTCACCACCGGCGACGCCTGGAACGACGAGGACCTGTCCGCCGTACGCCTCGACGACTCCGGTACGGCGGTGCTGCGGCAGGACGCCCGGCTCCTCGACCGGATCTACCCGAGCGCCACCTCGGGCAGCACCCTCGCCTTCACCTACGAGGACCGCTCCCGCGACGGCTCCACGACCCTGACCTGGAACCCGGTCCCCAGCAGTCTGCCGAACGTGTCCTCGCTGGTCGGCTCCGGCCAGTACTCCCTGCTGGTGTGGCGCTCGAACAGCGGCTCGGCACCGACCGAACTGCACCTCCCGGCGTCCTTCCCGAACGCCTCCACCACCGTGGTCTCCGACCTCGGCACGGCGTACGCCCCGCCGGCGTACACCTCGACCACCCCGATCGGCACGACCGCCGAACCGGGCGGCACCGGAAGCCGCCGCCTCCTGCTCACCGACACCGACAGCGGCACCCTGCACTACGCACTGGTCACCAACGGGGCCACCTCCCCCTCCGCAGCCCTGCTCAGCGCCGCCAGGTCCGAACTGGCGGCCTGGACGGCGTCGAAGTTCAGCTGACCGAGCTTGACCCTCTCCTTACGTCAGGGTTGAGGCTGGACCCCGACGAAAGGGCAGGTGAATGAGCTACTCCGTGCGGCAGGTCGCGTCCTGGGCCGGAGTGACGGTGCGCACGCTCCATCACTACGACCGGACCGGCCTGCTCACGCCCGGCACCCGCAGCCGGGCCGGGTACCGCCTCTACGACGAGACGGACCTGGCCCGGCTCCAGCAGATCCTCTTCTACCGCGAACTGGGCTTCTCCCTCGACGAGATCGCCGCCATCCTCGCGGATCCGCAAGCCAATGTCCTGGACCATCTCAGGGCCCGGCAACGGGAGTTGAGCGAGGAGATCGCCCGGCTCCAACGGCTCTCCGAGGTCGCCGAGCGGGCCATCGAGGTCCAGCAGACCGGGGTGCGGCTGACGCCCGAGGAACGCTTCGAGGTCTTCGGCGAGATCGGCTTCGACCTCAGCTATGCCACCGAACGGCAGCTGAAGTGGGCCGACTCGGAGGGGCAGCGCGCGTCGATGGCACGGGCGGCCGCGCACACCAAGGAGGACTGGCGGCGGCTCATGGCGGAGGCCGGCGAGTGGCGGACACGGCTGCTCGTGGCCTTCGACGCGGGGGAGCCGAGCGACGGCGAGGCGGCCATGGACCTCGCCGAGGAGCACCGGCAGCACATCGCCCGCTGGTTCACCGCGTGTCCGCCCGCCATGCACCGGCGGATCGCGGACGACTTCGTCGCCGACCCGCGCGCCTTCGCCCTCGTCGTCCCGCCGTCGCAGCAACGGCCCGGCCTCGCCGCCTACTTGGGCAAGGCCGTGCACGCCAACGCGGCCCGCAACGACTCCCCGGAGGACGAGAGATGAGGATCCTGATCGCCGCGGCCGGATCGCGCGGCGACGTGGCGCCGTACACGGGACTCGGCAGTGCTCTTCTGAGGGCCGGGCATGAGGTGACCCTCGCCGCACCGGACGCCTTCGCGCCCCTCGTGGCGGAGGCCGGACTGGAGTACCGCCGACTCCCGGCCCGCGCGGAGGGCGGCGGCACGGCGACCAAGCGTGAACTGATGCGCACCGCCGCCGAGTTCATCACCGAGCTCGGACGGGGTTTCGCCGAGGCGGTGGCACCGGAGACGGACCTGCTCCTGCTGTCGACGACCACGGCACCCCTCGGCTGGCACGTGTCCGAGGCCACCGGCATCCCGGCGCTCGGCGCCTACCTCGTGCCCACCGCCCCGACCGGCGACTTCCCGTCCGTGGTCACCGGAGCCCGCTCCCTGGGCCGCCTCGGCAACCGCACGGCCGGGCGCTTCGCGCTCCGCATGGCCGACCGCCTCTACACACCGGCGGTCACCGAACTCCGCCGGAACCTCGGCCTTTCCCCGCTCGCGCCCCACGCGATGCGCCGACGGCAGGAGAGGGCGGGATGGCCCGTCCTGCACGGCTTCAGCCCGGCCCTCGTGCCCCGCCCGTCCGACTGGCGGCCGGAGCTGGAGGTCGTGGGCACCTGGTGGCCGTACGTCGACCCGGCGCGGCAACTGCCCGAGGAACTGGAGGGCTTCCTCGCGGCCGGACCGCGGCCGGTGTTCATCGGGTTCGGCAGCATGGCGGCCGGGCAGGGGGAGCGGCTGAGCGAGATCGCCGTGGGGGCGCTGCGGCAGGCCGGGCTGCGCGGCATCCTGCAGACCGGCAGCGCCGGGCTCGCGGCCGACGGCGACGACGTCCTGACCGTCGGGGACGTGCCGCACGCGCTGCTGTTCCCGCGGGTCGCCGCCGTGGTCCACCACGCCGGAGCGGGCACCGCGGCGGCCGGACTGCGCGCCGGGGTGCCCGCGGTGCCCGTGCCGGTGACGGCGGACCAGCCGTTCTGGGCGGGACGGCTCGCCGCACTGGGCGCCGCGACCGTCCCGGTTCCGTTCCGGTCGCTCACGGCCGAGGTGCTCGCCGACGTGCTCGGCCGTGTCGTACGGCGGCAGGCCTACAGCCGCGCCGCGGCGATCGCCGCACAGCACTTGGCCGCCGAGGACGGGGTGGGTGAGGCGGTCAAGGCCGTGGAGCGGCTGGCCGGCTGAGGTTCAGGAGGCGGGGCTCGTCCAGTTCGCCGGGACGTGCGCCAGCCGTACCCGCTGGGGGTGGTCGCCGACCGGGACGGACACCGTCTTCCGGCCGGTGGCGAAGTCGATGGCCGTGACCTGGTCGGTGCCGCTCTCGGAGACCACGCAGAGCTTGCCGTCGCCGCTGACGGTGGCCCAGTAGGGCTTGGAGGCGGTGACGAGCGGGCCCTCCTGGAGGGTCGTGCGGTTGACGACGGTCGCGTAGTCGTCCATGGTCCCGGCGACGCACAGCTTGGTGCCGTCGGGGCTCATCGAGATGCCGTGGTGGCGGGAGTCGTTGACGTATGTGGTGCGGTCGTCGCTGGTCGCCGGGTTCTTGGGGAGGGTCTTGGTCCGGGTGATCTTGTCGGTGGCGAGGTCGTACTCGAAGAAGCCGTTGAAGAACGACACCTGGAAGTACAGCTTGGACTCGTCCGGGGAGAACACGGCCGGGCGGACCGCGTCGGAGTAGTCCGTGAGACCGAGCGCGTCCAGCTTCGGCCGCATGTCGATGACCTTGACCTGCTGGTACGTCGTGGCGTCGACGACCGTGATGCGCCGGTCGCCCTTCGTCCAGTCCAGCCACGGGGCGTCGGTGGCGGTGTTCACGTCGCCGATCGCCATGTTGTAGATGTACTTGCCGTCCTTGGTGAAGATGTTCTCGTGCGGCTTGTCGCCGGTGGCGAACTTGCCGAGCTGCTTGCCGGTGCCGATGTCGAGCACGTGCACGGTGTTCGAGGTCGAGGCGGACACCGCCACCCGGCTGCCGTCGGGGGAGACCGCCATGTGGTCCGAGCGGTAACCCGACACGGGGAAGCGCCAGTTGATGGCCCCGGTGGCCAGGTTGATCGAGACGACGTCGGCGAAGCTCGGCCGGGAGACGACGACCGACGCGCCGTCCGGCGTGGTGTACATGTCGTCCACGAACTGGTCGTGGCCCTCGCCGACGCCGTTGCGGATCGCCATGAAGTAGATCCACTTGATCGGATCGGCGTTGATCTCCGCCATCCGCGCGTCCTTGTCGGGGATGACGTTGATCCGGCCGATCTTCGCGAGATCGCCCGTGGACTTCAGGACGTCGGCGGTGCCGTCCCAGTTGTTGCCGACGAACAGCACCTCGCGCAGGGCGGCGCCGTCCGCGGCGGTGGCGGTGGTCGCCGGGGCGGTGACGGTCAGGGCGACGGCGGCGGCCAGAGCGCACAGGTGTCCGGGTCTGAAGGCAGGCATGACGGCTCTCTCCTCTGAGTGGGGTTCATGAGTAGGACATGCCAAGACGAAGCTCGTGAATCTGAACACAGACGCTTTCAGAATCAACTTACTGAAAAGTAAGGAAGGGGCGCCCTGTCCACAAGACTGCGTACACGACAAACTTGGCGAGTCGGGGGGACGATCAACGGAGGTGACAGTGGCGGGCAGGCTCAAGGCGCCGACCGGCCGCTACGGCGGCAAGACCGCCGAAGAACGGCAGGCGCTGCGGCGCGGGCGTTTCCTGGACGCCGCGCTCCAGCTGTTCGGCGACACCCCCGGCTACCGCAACACCACGGTCGCCGCGCTCAGTGAGGCCGCCGGCCTGTCGACCCGGCAGTTCTACGAGGAGTTCCGCACCCTCGAGGACGTCCTCGCCGCCCTCCACCTCCAGGTCAACGGCTGGGCCGAGGAAGCGGTCCTCGCGGCGGTGGCCGACGCGGAGTCGCTGCCGCTCGCCGAACGAGTGGCGGCGATCTTCCGTGCCTACGCCGCCAATGTCACCGGCGATCCCCGCCGCATCCGCATCACCTTCGTCGAGATCATCGGCGTCAGCCCGCGTCTGGAGGAACAGCGCCTCGCCCGCCGCGCCGGGTGGATCGACCTGCTGTGCACCGAGGCGAACGCGGCCGTCACGCGGGGGGAGGCGATGCCGCGGGACTACCGGATCCCGGCCGCGGCGTTCATCGGCGCCGTCAACGGACTGCTGCACGACTGGAGCGCGGGGTGGGTGGACGCGACGCTGGACGAGGTGGTGGAGGAGTTGGTGCGGCAGCTGCTGGCGATTCTGCGGCCGGTGGGGTGGGAGCCGACGGGAGGCTGAAGCGGTTGCGGGGGATGCCTACCCCGCGAGCCGGTTCACCGCCTCCAGTACCGGCCCGACCCCGTCCTCCTCGCGAATGCGCGCCCCCAGCGCCCGCGCCCGCTCCCGGTACCCCGGATCGCGTGTGACCCGCGTCAGCGCCGAGGCCAGTGCGTCCGTGGTGAGCCGTCGCAGTGGTACGGCACGCGGTGCCACGCCCAGCGCGACCAACCGTGCCGACCAGAAGCCCGCGTCGAACTGGACCGGTACCGGAACGGCGGGCACCCCGGCCCGCAGCCCCGCCGCGGTGGTGCCCGCGCCCGCGTGGTGGACGAGCGCCGCCATGTGCGGGAAGAGCGCCGAGTGGGCGACCTCGCCGACGGTCAGCATGTCGTCGCCGTCGGCCGCGAGCCCGCCCCAGCCCTGCTGGATCACCCCGCGCAGCCCGGCCCGGCGCAGCGCGCGCACGATGTCGGCGCTGAGCCGCTCGGGCTCCGGGACGGTCGCACTGCCCAGACCGACGAACACCGGGGGCCCGCCCGCGTCGAGGAAGTCCCGCAGCTCGGGCGGGAGTTCGGGCGTCACGTCGTACGGCCACCAGTAGCCGGTCACGTCCAGTCCCGCCCGCCAGTCGCGCGGCCGGGCCACCACCAGCGGGCTGAAGCCGTGGTGCACCGGCCACCCCTGCCGCTCCCGGGCCCGCAGCGCCGCAGTGCCGCCGACGCGGGGCATGCCCAGCCGTCCGCGCACCGCGGGGACGGTCGCGGCGAAGACCTGCTCCACGGCCAGACCCACGCCGTGCCCGGCGAGCCGGTTGCCGGCGGCTCCCCAGGAGCGGCCGCCGAGCATGGGAGGGCCGAACTCCCGTGTGGGGGCGAGGGGTTGGAGATAGGCGCCCATGCTGGGCAGCGACAGGCCCTCGGCGATCGTGTGCCCCAGCGGTGCGAGCGAACCGGACAGCAGCAGCACATCGCTGCGGCGCGCGGCCGCCAGCACGTCGTCCGCCATCTCCTGGGCCAGGGTCCGCGCCATGCGCACCACCCGCAGCAGCTTTCCGGCGCCCGTCGCACTGTCGTGCAGCGCCCGCCCGCGTGCGGACTCCAGCTCCGCCCGGGGATCGAGCGGCAGGGCGTGGAACCCGAGCCCCGACCCGGCCACCAGCGGCTCGAAGGAGCCGTGCGTGACCAGGGTGACCTCGTGTCCGGCCCGCACCAGGCCGTGCCCCAGTCCGGTGAACGGGGCGACGTCGCCCCTCGATCCCGCCGTCATGATCGCTACGCGCACGACGGTCAGTATGGCGCGGTGGCGGCCCCTGGCGGGCGAACGACCCGTGGGGTGCGGCGACTTCACGCCTGTCACATCCGTTGACTTCGCTCTCCCGGGGCTCTACTTTCGGCGCGCGATGTGTTCGGTTCGCCGATCCATGTTCGAAATATCGACATCGTGAGTGTTCCTCACCGCACGAAGGAGCCGCATGTACCCCCCACCGCGTTTCGTGGGCCGCGTCAGAGCCGCAGCCGTACGCGCACTGGTCCTCGCCCTGACAGCCACCGCCGCTCTGCTGTTCGCCCAGCCGAACCAGGCGCAGGCGGCGACGAGCCGTCAGATAGCGGTGCCCACCGCCCCGATGGGCTGGGCCTCGTGGAACAGCTTCGCCGCCGTCATCGACTACAACGTGATCAAGCAGCAGGTCGACGCGTTCGTGGCGGCCGGCCTGCCGGAGGCGGGCTACGACTACATCAACATCGACGAAGGCTGGTGGCAGGGCACCCGTGACAGTGCCGGCAACATCACCGTCGACGAGGCGGAGTGGCCCGGTGGCATGAAGGCCATCGCCGACTACATCCACAGCAAGGGGCTCAAGGCCGGTATCTACACCGACGCCGGCAGGGACGGCTGCGGCTACTACTTCCCGACCGGCCGCCCGGCCGCGCCCGGCTCCGGCAGCGAGGGCCACTACGAGCAGGACATGCTCCAGTTCTCGCGGTGGGGCTTCGACTTCGTCAAGGTCGACTGGTGCGGCGGCGACGTCGAGGGCCTCGACGCGAAGAGCACGTACCAGGCGATCAGCGACGCGGTCGCCGCGGCCACCGCCACCACGGGCCGCCCGCTCACGCTGTCGATCTGCAACTGGGGCAAGCAGAACCCCTGGAACTGGGCCACCGGCCAGGGCGAGATGTGGCGGACCAACACCGACATCATCTACTGGGGCAACCAGCCCTCCATGAGCAGTCTGCTGACCAACTACGACACCAATCTGCACCCCACGGCCCAGCACACCGGCTACTACAACGACCCCGACATGCTGATGGTCGGCATGGACGGCTTCACCGCCGCCCAGAACCGCACCCACATGAACCTCTGGGCGGTCTCCGGCGCCCCGCTCCTCGCCGGCAACAACCTCGCCACCATGACCACCGAGACCGCGAACATCCTCAAGAACCCCGAGGTCATCGCCGTCGACCAGGACCCGCGCGGCCTCCAGGGCGTCGAGGTCGCCGAGGACACCACCGGACTCCAGGTGTACGGCAAGGTCCTGTCCGGCGCCGGCAACCGCGCCGTCGTCCTCCTCAACCGCACCTCCGCCGCCCAGAACATCACCGTCCGCTGGTCCGACCTCGGCCTGACCAACGCCAACGCGACCGTCCGTGACCTGTGGACGCGGCAGAACATCGGCTCGTTCGGCACGAGTTACACCACCAGCGTCCCGGCGGGCGGCTCGGTGATGCTCACGGTCAAGGGCGGCACGGAGGCCGCGAGCAGCACCTACACCGGCACGTCGAGCTTCTCCGGCGTGGTCGCCGGGAGCACCGGCCTGAAGACCGTCGACGTCGCCTACACCAACAACACCTCGACCGCCCGCAAGGCCACCCTCAAGGTCAACGGCCAGGGCACCACGGCGGTCTCCTTCCCGCCGACCGGCTCCAGCCAGGGCACGATCAGCGTCCAGGTCGCCCTCTCCAAGGGCTCCTCGAACACACTGACCTTCACGGGCGCCCCGACCCTCGCCGACATCACGGTGCGGCCGCTGCCCGGCGCCAACGGCAACCTGGTCGTCGGCACCCAGTCGAGCCGCTGCCTCGACATCAACGACAACACCATCACCAACGGCATCCAGGCCCAGCTCTGGGACTGCAACGGCGGTCAGAACCAGGCCTGGACGTACACCTCCCGCAAGGAACTCGTGGTGTACGGCAACAAGTGCCTCGACGCCTACAACCTCGGCACGACCAATGGCACCAAGGTCGTGATCTGGGACTGCAACGGCCAGAACAACCAGAAGTGGAACGTCAACACGGACGGCACCCTCACCAACGTCCACTCCGGCCTCTGCCTGGACGCCTACAACAACCAGACGGCCAACGGCAGCCAGCTGGTGCTGTGGTCCTGCGGCACCGGCACCAACCAGAAGTGGACGCTGAACTAGCGGAGGCGAACCACCCCGCGCGGGCGAGGCTGTGTCCACCGCAGCCTCGCCCTTCCGCCGCGGCCGCGAGCCGTTCAGTCGGGGAGATCGCCCTCGCCGCCGAGGTTCGCGACCATCCGGCGCAGGACATCGACCGTCACCGCGTAGTCGGCCGGATCGATTCCGTCGTGCGTCCGCTCGTGGACCCGCAGATTGCGCTCCCGGGCACGGGCACGTCCCTCTTCGCCCGCCGCGGTGAGCCGCATGCCGTCGGGCCCCTCCGTCAGCCAGCCGCGGGCGACCAGGTCGTCGAAGACGCCGTCGAAGTCCGTGCCCTGGTCGTCGTAGGGAGTCAGCCGCTCGACGAGCGCCGCACGGGTCCACCGTCCCGGATGACCGGCGGCGTGGTTGAGCGTCCACCAGTGGGGCTGCGTCAGGTTCTCCACCGCCAGCTGGGCGCGGATGCCTCCCACCACCCGGCGGTACACCTCACCGCTCCACGCCCCGATCGGCTGGGCGGCCAGTTCCTCCTGCGAGTACTCCTTGATCGCCATGTGCCGACCGTAGAACCTCAACTGCGCTGGAGGTCAAGGCCGGAGCAGCGGGAGGAGCCACACCACCAGGACAGCGACGAGCCCGGCACAGCCCAGCAGGCAGCCGGCCAGCAGTCGGCGTCGCAGCTCGTGGTACCTCGCCTCGTACTCCTCCCGCAGCCGCCCGGCACGCGTCGAGGTGCGTTGCCAGGAGTCGCGGGCGAGTGAGAGGTACTCCGCCTCGAACCGCCGCTCCACCTCGGCCCGTTGGGTGTCTGTGAGCCAGTGCAGCGGCGCGGTGAAGCGCTCGGCGGCCGTGCGGCCCTCCTCGCGCGTGGCGGCGAGCAGCAGATGGCCCTCGACATCACTGAGGAACTTGCTCACAGAGCGGTCAACTCCCTCTGCTGCTCGGCGGGGTGGTGCAGATCGAACGCCGGGGACTCGCTGCGGATCCGCGGCAGGGCCACGAAGTTGTGGCGCGGGGGCGGGCAGGAGGTCGCCCACTCGAGCGAGCGGCCGTAGCCCCACGGGTCGTCGGTCTCGATCTTCTCGCCGTACTTGGCCGCCTTCCACACGTTGTAGAAGAAGGGCAGCAGCGACGCGCCGAGCACGAACGAGAAGACGCTCGACAACGTGTTGAGCGGGGTGAGGCCCTCCACCGCGAGATAGTCCGGAATCCGGCGCTGCATACCGTTCACGCCGAGCCAGTGCTGGACCAGGAACGTGCCGTGGAAGCCGATGAACAGCGTCCAGAAGGTCATCTTGCCGAGGCGCTCGTCGAGCATCTTGCCGGTGAACTTGGGCCACCAGAAGTGGAAGCCGGAGAACATCGCGAAAACGACGGTGCCGAAGATGACGTAGTGGAAATGGGCGACCACGAAGTAGGTGTCGGAGGTCGGGAAGTCGAGCGGCGGCGAAGCGAGCATCACGCCGGTCAGGCCGCCGAAGACGAACGTGACCAGGAAGCCGGTGGCCCAGAGCATCGGTGTCTCGAAGGACAGCGAGCCCTTCCACATCGTTCCGATCCAGTTGAAGAACTTCACGCCCGTCGGCA